>CAKPRQ010000004.1 GCA_934182605.1 uncultured Clostridia bacterium
AAAATAGATAAAATAGTAGAATTATTACAAAAATATTTAGAAAACTTATCAAATAGAGATTATATAAAATTTGATGAGAAATATGTAAAATTAATATTTTACTGTATAGCAATGAATTTAAAAATATTTAGATTAAAATCAGAAATGGAAGTACAAAGGAAATATCCGGATATATTATTAATGCCTAGAGATAAAAATAAAGGTTATAAAGCTGTAATGCTCGAGTTTAAATATTTAAAAAAAGAAAATGCTGATAAATTAGAAGAAAAGGAAGAAGAAGCAATAAATCAATTAAAAGAATATTCAGAATTTGAAGAAATAAAGGAAATAGAGAACTTAAGTAAATATGCAGTAGTAGCAGTTGGTGCAGAGATTAAGGTAAGTAAAATTTTATAAAATAAAAAATATTAAAAAAGTATTGTAAAAAAATGAAGTATGAATACCAGTAGTAAATATAGATGAATTATAACTAAGCGAGTAAAAAAGTAAAAAAATACTTGCAATATAAAAAAAAGTATAATATAATAATTGCCAAAGAGAAGGAGGAAAAAAATTATGAAAGAATATTTTAGTAAGATAAATAGTATAAATATATTATCATCAATAATATTTATAATTATCTCATTAGTATTAATATTCAATCCAGAAGGGACATTAAAAATAATTTCATATTTAGTAGGAGCATTATTCATAGTAATAGGCGGTATAAAAATATTTAATTATTTTAAAGACAAGAAAAATGAAAATACATATTTTAAGGATGACTTGGTATATGGAATACTTTACATTTTGCTTGGAATATTTGCACTAGTAGGAACTGGATTCCTAGCTACAATGTTTAGAATAATTATAGCGTTATGGATAATATATACAGGAGTTTTACGATTAGTTTATACTTTTAGATTTAAAGTATATGGTGATAATATGTGGGTTTTAAACTTAGTATTATCAATAGCAATATTGGCTTGTGGTGTATTTATATTATTTAACAATGGAATATTAATAGTTACAATGGGTGTATTTATGTTATGTTATTCTATATTAGATTTAATAGAAGCATTTATATTTGCTAAAAATATTAAATTATTAGATTAATAATTATTATAATAATATGACAATGTATATTCTTCCAAATTTTGTATAAACTAATATAAAGTTTAAAATTTGGGGGAATTTTTTTATGGAGAGAATGTTATTAAAAAAATTATTTGCATTACAAGTATTAGATTCAAGAGGAAATCCAACTATTTTTGTAGAAGCAAGAAGTGGAGGAATGGAAGAATTTTGCGGTAGAAGTTTTGTACCTTCAGGAGCTTCAACAGGAACATTTGAAGCATATGAATTAAGAGATAATGATGAAAAAATGTATAATGGTAAAAGTGTTTTAAAAGCTGTTGAAAACATAAACACATATATATCTAATAAATTAATAGGTGTAAATATATATGAGCAAAGTAAAATAGATAATGTATTAATAAATTTAGATGGAACACCAAGTAAAAGAAATTTAGGAGCAAATGCAATTTTAGGAGTATCACTTGCTATAGCAAATTTAGCAGCAAATACTTTAAAAATGCCTTTATATAAATATATAGGTGGAATAAATGCAGATACTTTACCAATACCAATGATGAATATTTTAAATGGTGGAAGGCATTCTAATAATAATTTAAGTATACAAGAATTTATGATAGTTCCTAAAGTTTCTAATGATTTTTCAGATAACTTGAGAGCAGGTGTGGAAATATATCATAGCTTGAAAAAAATATTAAAAGAAAGTGGATATTACGTAGGAATAGGGGATGAAGGTGGTTTTGCACCAAATTTAAAAGATGAAGAAGAAGCAATAGAAGTGATATTAAGAGCAGTAGAAGATGCGGGGTATGTAACTGGTAAAGAAGTATCAATAGCCTTAGATGTAGCTGCTTCAGAAATGTATAATGAAGCTAAAAAAATAAATGAAGAAGGTAAATATTATTTTTGGAAAAGAGAAGTATTAAAAACAAAAGAAGAATTTTTGCAATATTATATAAATTTAATAAAAAAATATCCAATATCTTCTATAGAAGATCCATTTGCAGAAGAAGACTGGGAAATGTTTACTCAATTAACTGAAAAAGTAGGAAATAGAGTGAAAATAGTAGGAGACGATTTATTTGTAACAAATCAAGAAAGATTAATAAAAGGAATACAAAGAAAAGCTACCAATAGTATATTAATAAAACCAAACCAAATAGGGACTTTAACAGAAACTTTAGAAACAATAAAATTAGCCAAATCTAATAATTTTGAAACAATAATATCACATCGTTCAGGAGAAACAGAAGATACTTCAATAGCAGATATAGCGGTAGCAACAGGATGCCAGAAAATAAAGTCAGGAGCACCTTGTAGAACAGATAGAGTTGCTAAGTATAATAGATTGCTATATATTGAAAATACATTATAAAAATAGCTATATATCAAGCTTCTTAAAGATTAGAATCTGGGTAATTAATTAGTAGATTTTGACAAAAAGAGCTATTGACATAAAATTTACAAAATGATATAATAAATCCATCTTTATTATTAGTTCAGGCGTGATAACTCGAGGAGAAAAAATTATGCCTAATCAAACTCGTTATCTGGAAATACTGAGAAAGCAAAATGAAATCTCTGAAATAACAGTACAAATGAAGAATATAGAAATGGAAGTGAAAAAGCTTTCTCCGGAGAAACAGGAACGCGTACAAGAATTGTATAAGGAATACTTTCAGTTAGGGACAAAGTATTTTAAGCTGAGAGACGAAATTTTTGAAATTAAGTACGCGTATAACAAATAATAACGTGACAATAAAAGGGGGCAAAACTTTGCCCCTAAAATTATTTAAAAAGGAAGTAATAAATGTTAAAAGAGAATAATGTACATAAAGAATTATTAGAAAAAGATATTAGATTTTTAAAAGGAGTTGGACCTCAAAAAGTTCAATTTTTAAATAAATTAGGAATAAAAAAGATAGAGGATATAATAACATATTTTCCGAGGGAATATGAAGATAGAAGTAAAGTAAAGAAGATAAATGAATTACAAGATGGTGAAGAAGCTTTGATAAGTGTCAGAGCTTTAACTAATATTGTAGAAATAAGTGCTAAGAGATTAAAATTGTATAAATTAATAGCTTGTGATGATACAGCTAAAATTCAAATTATTTGGTATAATCAGCAGTATTTAAAAAATGTAATAAAAAGAGGAAATAATTATAAATTTTATGGAAAAGTAAGCATAAAAAATGGAGAAATACAAATGGCATCGCCAGTTTTTGATGCAAGTGGTATAAGTAATAATACAGGAAAGATAGTACCAATATATTCTTTAACATATGGTATCACACAATTCACGCTTAGAAAGATAATAGAAAGCGCTTTAAATGAGGTAGATAAAAATAATGCTATAGTTGAGAATTTACCAGATTACATATTAAAAAAATATAACTTGTATGATAGAAAAACAGCTATAAAAGAAATACATTTTCCTAGGAATTTTGATACGTTTAAAAAAGCAAAAACTAGACTAGCTTTTGAAGAATTGTTATTAATGCAAATAAAATTATTATCTTTAAAAAATCAATACAAATTAAATAAAGGTATAGAATTTAACAAAAATGTAAATTTAGAAGAAGTAATTAACAATTTACCTTTTAAATTAACAAATGCTCAATTAAGAGTAATAAACGAAATAGAAAATGATATGGAAAGTTCTAAAAATATGAATAGATTAGTACAAGGCGATGTAGGCTCAGGAAAAACGGTTGTAGCAATGCTTGCAGCATATAAAGCTGTAAAATCAGGTTATCAAGTAGCAATGATGGCACCAACAGCCATACTTGCCAGTCAACATGAAATTAATTTTAAAAATATATTAGAACAGTTCGGTATAAGGTGTGAATTATTAATAAGTGGAATTACTGCTAAAAATAAAAGAGAAATATTAGAAAGATTAGAAGATGGAGAAATAGATATTATAATAGGAACACATGCTGTATTAGAAGAAAATGTAGTTTTTAAAAATTTAGGCTTAGTAATAACAGATGAACAACATAGATTTGGTGTAAAACAAAGAGCAGTATTAACAGAAAAAGGAAAAAGCGTAGACACATTAGTAATGACCGCAACACCAATCCCAAGGACATTAGCTTTAATATTATTTGGAGATTTAGATATATCTATAATAGATGAATTACCACCAAATAGAAAGAAAATAGATACATTTGCAGTAACAAAAGCATTAGAAGAAAGAGTAAATAATTTTATAGAAAAGCAAATAGAAGAGGGAAAACAAGTATATATAGTATGTCCTTTAGTGGAAGAAAATGAAGAGATAGATGCAAAATCTGTATTAGAAACAGTAGAAAAATATAAAAATGAAGTTTTAAAAGATTATAGAGTAGAATATTTGCATGGAAAAATGAAAGCAAAAGAAAAAGAAGAAATAATGCAGAATTTCAAAAGTGGAAAAATAGACGTATTAATATCTACAACTGTAATAGAAGTAGGAGTTGATGTACCAAATGCAACTGTAATGGTAATAGAAAATGCAGAAAGATTTGGCTTAGCTCAATTACATCAATTACGTGGACGTGTAGGAAGGGGACAAGATAAGTCATACTGTATATTAAAGTTTAAAGGAAATTCAGAAATTATAAGAAAACGTATGCAAATAATGGTAGAAACAAATGACGGTTTTAAAATAGCAGAAAAAGATTTAGAATTAAGAGGTACAGGTGAATTTTTTGGAACTAAACAACATGGAATTCCAGATTTTAAAATTGCTAATCTATTTGAAGATATGAAAATATTAGTAGAAGTACAAAAAATAGCATTAGAGATAATAAAAGAAGACCCTAAATTTGAATTAGAAAAAAATATTTTGTTAAAAGAAGCGGTAAATGAAAAAATAGTTATATAAACGTTATAATCTGGAGCCTTTATTATAAAACATATTAAAGTACTTATATATTAATATCTTGCAATAAAAGACCAGGATTGTTAACCCTAGTTATGTTTTGAATAAAAAATATTAATATATAGGTACTACTAATGTTTAGTTAAATGCGGATTGTAACTTATATGCATATTAGGAAAGTTAGTGTATAATAAATGTAGGCAAAATATAGAAAATGTTATTAGGAAAATTTCTTTATAGAAAATATTGAAAAAAAAAATAAAATATGATAAGATGAGAGCAGTTTAGAGGAAACTAAAAAAGATGTATAACAATTACAAAGATGGTTAATAATCTAAGTAATGACAAGTAATTATATATATTTTTTAAAGTTATATCTAAGTAAAAAAGAAAAATAAAAAATATAAAAGGAGGACAAATATGAGGGAAGATTTAGAAAACTTAAAGAAAAAAAGCGGAATAACCTTAGTAACTTTAGTTATTACAGTTGTAATAATGTTAATATTAGCAGGAGTTGCAATAGCAGCAGTAGTAGATGGGGATGGGGTATTTAGTAAAACGAGAGAATCGACAGAAAGTTATAAGGAAGCTGCCAAACAAGAAGCAGATTTAATAAATTCTTTATTATCATGGACCTATACTGAAAGCGGAGAAGGAGGGAATATATCACAAGATGATTTAATGCAAATAATAGGTGAATTAAATTCAAAAGTAGATTCTTTAGCAACAAAAGTAGAAGAACTAGAAAATAGTAGTGGAAGCCAGTTAGCTTTATATCCTGTAGGCTCAATATATATAAGTATAAATGAAACTAATCCAGGTGAGTTATTTGGAGGAACTTGGGAAACATATGGTGAGGGAAGAACACTAGTTGGAGTTGGAACAGGCGAGGATACTAGAGGAGAACAATTGTCTTTTGCAATAAATCAAACTGGTGGGGAGTATAATCATGCATTGTCTGTTGCAGAAATGCCAAGCCATAATCATACATTAACAGCTGTTAGAGGAACGTCATCTTCAAAAGCATTAACGGACTGTACGACGTCGTGGAGGGCATATGGCAATTTTTTGAGTAGTGCTTCATCATCATCAGGAACTACTAGCTCAACTGGAAGTTCTTCTGCACATAATAACATACAGCCATATATAGCATGTTATATGTGGCAAAGAGTGAGTTAACCTTCCATATTGGATGAACTTGGATTTACACAAGAATTTGTAACTCATACCACAAAGTAAAAGTATAATTTTATTTTCAAAAAAGGTAATATTTAAAAATATTGCCTTTTTTTAGTTTTCTTTAATATTGTCCTATTATAATTTATCTTGTAAAAAGATAAATTATAATAGGAGTACGAATTTTTAAATGAAAAAGAAGATAGTAATCAAATAGTTAAAATTTATGGAAATGAGAATTTAAAAAAGCAAAAATAAGTTATAATATTCGTAACTGCAGAAAATGATAAAGTAAATAGTGGATCAACTGAAAAAGTTCCATTACATGACATATATTATTTTGATGATATATATGTAGAAGGAAACTCTGCTGTTAAATAAGAAAAAATATCTTATTATACATGGATAGAGTGTGTTTAAAGGCAACATATGATTGTGTTATAAATTGTATAAACATTTCAAACGAAGATGAGATGTGTACAAATGAATATTTTATAGAAATAAAATCTGGAGTTAAAGAGGAGAAAATGTATAAATTATTAAACCAGATAATTTTAATAGTATATTTATAAAAGAAAATATGCGGATGTATTCTGAATGACAAATATTGAATTGGTAAAAGGCTGCAGGGATGAAGGTACTTTTTGTCTTAAAAATAATAGAAAAACACGTTCTTATATTACATATTAAACTGTATTTATAAAAATACTATCTTGTAACACAAAATTAATTTTAAGAAAAAATCTTGCTCTTTTAATATTATATATAGTATAATATATGTAAAGTTTAAAAAATATAGGAGAGATGGAAAATGAAAAAATTGCCAAACGGAATAAGTAATTATGAAGAACTTATAGAAGATGGATATTATTATGTAGATAAAACTCCATACATAGAAAAATTAGAAGCATTAACAGACAAAAGAATAATGTTTTTAAGACCACGTAAATTTGGGAAAACATTATTTACAAGTATGTTAGAAAATTATTATGATAAAAAAAAGAAGGAAAAATTTGAAAAATTATTTGGAAAAACATATATAGGAAAAAATCCAACAGAATTAAGAAATAAATATCATATATTAAAATTTAACTTTTCAGGAATAGATACTTCTGATAATGAAAGTACTATAAAGGGATTTAAAAGAGAAGTAGCTTCATCAATAAAATTATTCGTAGAAAAATATGAATTAGATTTTTTTGTGAATAATGAAGATGAAGCTGAAAATATATTAGATAATTTATTTAAATCCTTTGAAATACAAAGAAATACAGAAAAAATATATGTTATAATAGATGAATACGACCACTTTGCAAATGAATTATTAGGTTTTAATACGAATCAGTTTAAAAATTTAGTATCTAAAAACGGAAAGGTAAGAAAATGGTATGAGATATTAAAAAAAGGAACAGAAAATGTAGTAGATAGAATATTCATAACAGGGGTAGCACCAATAACATTAGATAGTTTAACATCTGGATTTAATATAAGTTCAGATAAAACTAAGGATAGAAATTTAAATGAAATGATGGGTTTTACAAAAGAAGAAGTAGTAGAAATAATGGAAAGTCAAAATATATCGAAGGAAAATCAAGAAAATATACTGCCAATAATGAAAGAGAATTACGATGGATATATGTTTTCAATATATGGGAAAGAGAAAATATATAATTCGAATATGTGTCTATATTTTTTAAATGAATATACTCAATATCAAGAAATACCTGAACAACTAATAGACATAAATATAGCAAGTGATTATAGTAAATTAGGGAAAATGCTAGATTTATGTAAGGGCAATGAACGCGAAAAAATAATAGAGCAAACAGTATCAGGAGAAGGAATAATAAGCGAAATAACAGCAAAATTTAATCCAGCAATGGAATTTACAGAAAAAGATTTAGTTTCTATGTTATATTACTTAGGATATTTAACAATAGAGGGAGAAGAAGTAGGGTACCCTAAATTAAACATACCAAACAAAGTAATGAAAGAAATATATTCAGATTACTTTTTAAGAATATTAAAAGATGAAATAAGTGTAGATATAAGTGAAAATTATTCAGAAATAGCAAGAGAAATAGCCTTAGAAGGAAAAATAGATAAAATAGTAGAATTATTGCAAAAATATTTAGAAAACTTATCGAATAGAGATTATATAAAATTTGATGAAAAGTATGTAAAATTAATATTTTATTGTATAGCAATGAATTTAAAAATATTTAGGTTAAAATCAGAAATGGAAGTAGAAAGAAAGTACCCAGATATATTATTAATGCCTAAAGATAGAAATAAAGGATATAAAGCGGTAATGATAGAGTTTAAATATTTAAAAAAGGAAAATGCAGATAAATTAAAAGAAAAAGAAGAGGAAGCAATAAACCAATTAAAAGAATATGCAGAATTTGAGGAAATAAAGGCAATAGAAAATTTAAGCAAATATGCAGTAGTAGCAGTAGGTGCAGAAATAAAGGTAAGTAAATTATAAAATAGTAATAATTGACATAAATCAAAGAAAGTGATATAATGTACAAGATTTAAAACCTATAATATAAGTAATAATGAGGGGATTGATAAAAGTGTTAGATAAGAAATATAATGCGAGTGAAAAAGAAGAAAAATGGAAAGAGTATTGGAAAGAAAATAATATATATGAATTTAAACCTGATTCAAGAGAAGTATTTTCAATAGACACTCCACCACCAACAGTAAATGGTAAAATTCATATAGGCCATATTTTTTCATATACTCAAACAGAAATGTTAGCAAGATATAAAAGGTTAAGGGGATATAATATTTTTTATCCTTTTGGTTTTGATGATAATGGACTTCCAAGCGAAAGATTAGTAGAAAAAGAGCAAGGAAAAAGAGCACATGAAATAGGCAGAGAAGAATTTTCAAAATTATGTTACGAAACAACAGATAAATACGAAACAGAATTTCAAGAATTATTTACAAGAATGGGCGTAAGTACTGATTGGAATATACATTATAAAACAGTTGCACCATCTACGATAAAAATAAGCCAAGAATCTTTTTTAGACTTAGTAGAAAAAGGACATTGTTACCATAAAGACAGCCCTGCATTATGGTGTAATGAATGTTTAACATCTATAGCACAAGCAGAACTTGAAACTAAAACAATAAAAACAACATTTAATTATATTAACTTTGAAACTGTAGAAGATAAGGAAAAATTTACAATAGCAACTACAAGACCAGAATTACTTCCAGCTATAGTAAGTGTATTTGTAAATCCAAATGATGAAAAACATAAACATCTAATTGGAAAAACAGCACATATACCTGTAATAGATGTAGAAGTTCCTATAATGGCAGATGAAAAGGTTGCTATAGATAAAGGTACAGGAATAGTAATGTGTTGTACTTTTGGAGATCAAACAGATATAGAATGGTGGAAAAAATATAATTTACCGTTAAAATATATTTTTACTAGTGATGGAAAAATAGTAGATACAGTAAAAAAATATGGTGGCTTAAAGATAAAAGATGCTAGGAAAAATATAATAGAAGATTTGCAAGCTGGAGGATATGTTGTAAAAATTGAAGAATTAGAACATGAAGTACAAACACATGAAAGATGTGGTAAAGAAGTAGAATACTCTGTAATGAACCAGTGGTTTATAGATACTACAAGTCATAAAGAAGATTTCTTGAAAATAGGAAATGAAATAAAATGGCATCCAGCACATATGAAGGCAAGATATGATGAATGGGTTAATAATATAGCTTGGGACTGGTGTATATCAAGACAAAGGTATTTTGGAGTACCATTCCCAGTATGGTATTGTAAAGAATGTGGTGAACCTATATTTGCAAATAGAGAAGATTTACCAGTAAATCCTTTAATAGATAAACCAAAATGTGAAAAATGTCCAAAATGTAATGGAAAAGAATTCATACCAGAAAAAGATATAATGGATACTTGGGCAACTTCATCACTAACACCATTAATAAATATGAGATATGGTGAAAAAGAAAATTATGAAGATATATTAAAACCTATGAGCTTAAGAACAAATGCAAGTGAAATTATTAGAACATGGGATTTTTATACAATAGTAAAAAGTTTTTATCACTTTGGAGAAAGACCATGGAATAATGTAATGATTTCAGGTTTTGTTATGGCAGGTAAAGGAGAAAAAATAAGCAAAAGTAAAAGTAATAGTAAACATGAACCTATTGACGTAATAAATCAATATTCAGCAGATGTAGTAAGATATTGGGCTGGAACAGGAAGATTAGGTACAGATATAATTTTTAGCGAAGAAACTCTATTGCGTGGAAAAAAATTAATAAATAAAATTTGGAATGTATCTAAATTTATAGAAATGCACTTACAAGATTATGAAGATAAAGAATTTAACGATTATGAATATTTTGATAAATGGATTTTAGGACGTTTCCAAGAGATGGAAAAACAATTTATTAATTATTTAGAGGATTATGAAGTTGGATTAGCATTAAACGTATTAGAGAAATTTTTCTGGGAATTTTGTGACAATTATATAGAAATAGTAAAACATAGACTATATAGACCAGAAGAATTTGGTGAAAAAGCAAGATATAGCGGACAAAAAACAGTATATATTTTATTATATAAATTATTACAAGATTTTAGTATCTTTTTCCCATTTATAACAGAGGAAATTTATCAAGAATTATATCATAACGCTAAATCTATACATTTAACAGAGATACAACCATTATCATTTGAATTTGAAAAAGAAATGAAAAATGGTAATGATATAGTTGAAATAATAGGACAAGTTAGAGGAGAAAAATCTAATAATAATGTATCTTTAAAAACACCTATTAAAAGTTTAGAACTTCAATTAACTAAAGAACTTCAAGAAGGAGTAGAATTAGCAATAAAAGATTTTAAAGCCACATTGTTTATACAAGAGTTAAAAATGAATGAAGTTCAAGAGGGCTATAAAATAAACAATATTGAATTAGAAGTAGAAGAAAAATAAAATAATACAGAGCATAAGTTAATAGAGAGGGGATCCTAATTATAGGAAACCCCTCTTTGTGATTAGTGGAGAATATTTTATTTTCTTGTTTTCAGAGAAGTTAAAATCCCCATTAACATCGTTGTGAAAATGTAAGACGTGTAAAAATTCACTTCGCTGAATTGGGTTATTATCCACGAAATGATAATCGCAAAAGCAATGGTGATACCCGTGTACCTGAGAAGCAAGAGTGATGTATGAGAAATTTTCTTCTTTGATACGAGCTTTTTTCATAAAAAAGTATTGTTATTGACAACTAATTTTATTTTTTTCTCATTTCTAATGTACTGAACTTATAACTAATAAGAAAACTAAGAATCATTAATATAATACTTAAAACAAGAATTATATTAAATTCAATAGGTGGAATTAATACAAAAATTGAGCCTAATGTAAAGCCAATAATTGCATAATAAGTATAAGTTTTAAAATGTGAGAACATAAATTCAATAATTTTCAAAAATATAAAACCACCGATTATCAGACCAATTCCCATAGAAACGAGAATATATAGATTAAAAGTTGCAAGCCCCTCTAAATATAAATTATAACCACCTAAAATCATTAAAATAACAGTATTACTAATACCAGGAATAACAGTTCCAAGAGACATTAAAAATCCATTTTTAATTAACTCTAAATTAGAAATATTATCCACAGTTAATAATGAATTAATAGATGATTTTTCTAAAGCTAGTAAATATATACTAAAAGAAAAAGTAAATATTAAAAAAATATATTTTAAAAAAACATTATTTTTTTTAGAAGATAAATTCGCCTGCATAAAAACACTAGGAATACAACCTAAAATAAGACCAATAAAACAAAAAGAAGTAGGTACTATATAATTATTTAAAAGATACAGAAGGATTTTACTAATAAAAATAATGCTAATCAAACCACCAATTATAAAAGGCAAAAAAAACAAAAAATTTTCTTTAAAATTCTTAAAAAAATGTAGAACACGAGTAACTAAAGTTTCATAAATTCCTAAAATAACACAAATTACTCCACTACTGATACCAGGTAGAATAGCACCTGCTCCTATCAAAATTCCCTTAAAAATATTAATAATAAAATTCATATATACCTCTTTAAAATTATATTCTCATTATTAAAATATAATGACAATTCTTATATAGTATTATTCATATTTTATTTAAATTTTAGTATTAATAATCCCTTGTGATTTTCTGTTACAATTCAGTAATTATTTTATAAGATCGTGATATATAGATATTTGCAAGTCAAGACCCAGATTGTGTAACCCTAGCTATGTTTTGACTAAAAATATCTATATATCACGATTTTGCAAAACTTATATGTTTTCTATTTTAATTTTAAAGACTTTCTTGTAAAATAAGTCAATTTTTCTTGATATTTTATTAGTTTTATAGTAAAATAAATAATATTGGAGAATAAGTAAGAGAAAGTGTGAAATAAATGTATTTAATAGTAGGATTAGGAAATCCAGAACCGGAATATTCTAATACAAGGCATAATATGGGCTTTGACGTTATAAATCTTATATCTAAAAAAAATAAAATAGAGGTTTGCAAGAGAAAATTCAATGGTTTATATGGAATGGGAGAAATCGAAAATCAAAAAGTAATTTTATTAAAACCTCAAACATATATGAATGAAAGTGGTATAAGCATAATAGAGGTAAAAAACTTTTATAAAATACCAACAGAAAATATTATAGTAGTATATGACGATGTAGATATAGAAGTAGGAAAAATTAGGATAAGAGAGCAAGGTTCAGCTAATACACATAATGGTATGAAATCTGTAGTTAGATATTTAGGTACCAAAGAATTTCCAAGAATTCGTGTAGGAATAGGGAAAAATAATAAGGAAATAGTAGATTATGTATTAGAACAAATTGATAAGTATGAAAGAGTAAAAATAGATGAAGGAGTAAATAAAGCAGCATTGGCAGTAGAAGAAATATTAAAAAGTAATATTCAAACAGCAATGAATAAATATAACTGAAAAAGAGGTGACAGGATGTATGATATAATCCAAATGAAAAATAATATATATATATTACAAAATGATAAACTAGTGGAAAAGTATGATAATTTAGAAGATATTAATTCATTAGAAGGAAATATATATATAGGGAAAGTAGAAAATGTTCTAAAAGGTTTAAAAATGGCTTTTATAAATATAGGAAAAGAAAAATCTGGAGTACTACCTTTTTCAGATTTAGCTAATAAATATAATGAAGAAGATATTTTAAAAGTACTGAAACCACGGTAATAAAATTTTAGTACAAGTTAAACGTCAGGAAATAGGTAGTAAAGGTGCAAAGTTGACTACTAAAATTTCATTAGTGGGTAAATATATTGTATTTATGCCCGATGATGAATTTGTAACAATGTCAACTAAACTACTAAATATTGATGAAAGAAATAGGTTAGGGAAAATTGTTAGAAATATATTACCAAAAGGAACAGGAGCTATTGTTAGAACAGAAGCAAAATGGAAAACTCAAATAGAAATGCAAGAAGATTTGCAGAATTTATTAATAAAGTGGAAAAAAATAGAAAGTAAAATTAGTAAAAATAAAGATATACCAAATGTTATATATGAGAATTTAGATTTATTAGATAAAGTGGTTACAAATATAACTCCACCTAATATAAGTCAGATCATAACAGACCAAGAAGAGTCATATGAAAAATATAAAGATAAAATTAAAATTATATATCAAAAAGAATTTAAATTAACAAGTAATATAGAAAAACAACTAGAAATAAGTAAAAATAGGAAGGTATGGCTTCCATCTGGAGCATATATAATTATAGATAAAACTGAAGCCTTAATAGCAATAGATGTAAATTCAGCAAAGTA
Organism: uncultured Clostridia bacterium; assembly: GCA_934182605.1. Taxonomy (GTDB): domain Bacteria; phylum Bacillota; class Clostridia; order TANB77; family CAG-508; genus CALXUC01. The sequence goes on from CAKPRQ010000004.1 coordinate 14,014, forward strand.
TGTAGGAAAAAAAGATGCGGAAGATACATTTTTTAAAGTAAACAAAGAAGCAACCATAGAAATAGCAAAACAAATAAGACTTAGAAATTTAAGTGGAATGATTTTAATAGATTACATAAATATGGAAGATATACTGCATAAATCAGAAATACTTCAACTATTAAAAGAAGAATTGAAAAACGATAGAAGTAAAACAGAAGTATTAGGATTTACAAATTTGAATTTATTAGAAATGACAAGACAACATTTAAATGGATAGAAAGAAAGGAAAATAGAATATGAGTTCTGAATTATTAAAAGAAGGTTTAAAAAAATTTTGGATATTACCATTAATATTAACAATTGTATTGGTACTAGTAATACCTATATATATTTTAACACAAAAATCTACAATAGAAAATTCAGCAGCAACTTTTGAGCAAATAGATGATACTGCTCAAAATCTTGAAGAACCTGTAGATTTAGACTTAACAACATCATACAAAGAATTAGCAGGTGCAACAATAATATATAGTCCGTATGCAATGTTTATAATATTAATATTACCAGTAGTTTTAGGGGTACAACTATTTGGAAATTCAAGTAAAACTAAAAATCGTTTACAAGATTTTATAGAAGAAAAGGGATTAACTAAAAAAATAGTATATAAAACTAACATTACAACAGGTATGATATTATCAATAATGCCAATAATTATAACAACTATATTATTAGTATTATTAAAATTATTTGCAGGTATGGGAGATTATATAACAACAAAAGTATTGGTAAACTGGACTAGCTTAGGAATATTTGCTTCAATATTATTCTTTACATTTACAGCAATAATGAGTTTTATAACTAAAAATAGATTTATACAAGTTTTATATACTTATGGATTATTATTCATACCAGTATTTATGGTATACTTACTTGAAATTTTTATGACAAAAGTAATATATGGTTTCCCAGGCTTTTCAAGTGGAGTAATAGAATTTTTAAACCAAGTACCATCAATAAAAGTATGTCAAATGTTTACAACTAGTTATGTAGGAAACACATTAGCAAATTCTTTAAATATATGGTATGCATTTGTATACGCAATTGTTACATTGATAATTATATTTATAGGATATAAATTGTTAAATATTGAAAATCAAGATAAATTAAAAATAGTAGGAAGTAAAATATTTAAATATATATTTATTTTCATAATAGGTGCGTTTTTATATGTTTCATTTATGTATGCTATTAGTAATTCATTAATTTCAATACTTGTAACAGTAGGATTATTTTTATTAGTATATATAATAAAAGAATTAGTAACTAAAAAAAGTATAAAAGTATTATTAAATGGAAAAAGATATTATATAATGTCTGCGGTAGTAGTATTAGCAATAGTGTTATTATCAAGTGATTTATTTGGATATGAAAAGAAAGTTCCGGAATTAGGAGATGTTGAATACGTAACTTATACAGTAAGTTATCCAAATAAAATAGGTGAAATAGAATTACGTTCAGAAGAAAATATAAATGAATTGATAGAAAAACATAAAAATTTTGTATTAGAAAAAAATGAAATAAAAAATATAACATCAGATGAATATACAAAGGTATATTTACAATATAAGTTGAAAAATGGTGATTATATAATAAGAAGTTATGATACTGTACTAACAATGGATGAACCTATGTTCAAAACAGAAGAATATATAAAACAAAAATATGCATATATGTTTGATAATAAAGAAAATATAGATATATTAAAAATAGCAGGAAAATATAATAATAGAACTTTTATATTCGAAGCTAATAAATACGAAAATACAGAAATATTAAATGAAGTAATAAATTGTGTAGCTAATGATTTAGTAAATTATAAAGTTCACTTACCTATAAGTGGAGAATATTTGCAATATTCTGAAAAAGAAGGAATTCAATTATTACAAGTAGGTTTATTAGATGGAATGAGCCAATATACAAGTTATTTATATTATTTAAATGTTAATGACGAATGTGACTTAGTAAAGAAATTACAAACTTTAATAGATGAAGAAAGCGAGTATATTACTTGGTATGATGAGAAAGAAGAATCAACAACAGAATAAGTAGATAACAAGATTTTGTAATACAATAGGAAAGTTATCCTTTCCTATTGTATAAAAGTCGCTTTGCTCCAATAGTTAATGTCTTTCTGTAATAAGATTTAGAAGTTTTATAGATGTTTTTTAGAAAGGGGTATTTTAAATAATGAAAGTTGGTTTTGTTTCGCTTGGCTGTTCTAAAAATTTAGTAGATACAGAAATGTTAATAGGAATGTTTAAAGAGAATAATTACGAGATAGTAAATGATGTAGAACAGGCTGAAATTATAATAATTAATACTTGTGGATTTATAAAAAGTGCTAAAGAAGAGGCAATAAATACAATAATAGAAATGGGAAAATATAAAGAAAATGGAACTTGCAAATATTTAATTGTAATGGGATGTTTGGTAGAAAGGTATAAAAAAGAATTAAGAAAAAGTATGCCAGAAGTAGATTTGTTTATAAAAATAAGCGAATATAATGATATCTGGAAAAAGCTAACTTTTGTTATAGATAGAAAAGGTTATAAAACTAATAAAAAGGTAGAAGAAAATCTTGAATTAAATGAAATTGAAAAGGATATATTTGAAAAAAGATTTAATCAATTCGAATTAGATTATAACAAAAGAGTAATAACTACAGGAGAAACTACAGCATATTTAAAAATTGCGGAAGGTTGTAGTAATTTCTGTACATATTGTGCTATTCCATATATTAGAGGGCAATTTGTTTCTAGGAAAATGGAAGATATTTTACAAGAAGCGGAAATCTTAGCTAAAAAAGGTGTAAAAGAAATAATATTAGTAGCACAAGATACTAGTAAGTATGGTATAGATATATATGGAGAATATAAATTAGCTGAATTATTAAATAAAATAAGCAAAATAGATGGATTTAAATGGATAAGATTTTTATATACATATCCAGAAAGTATTACAGATGAACTTATAAATGAAGTAAAGAATAATCAAAAAATCTGTAAATATTTCGATATGCCAATACAACACATTTCTAATAATGTATTAAAAAGAATGAATAGAAAAGGAACAAAAGAAACAATAATAAATGTAATAAATAAGATAAGAGAAAATATACCAGAAGCAATAATAAGAACAACTTTAATAGTAGGCTTTCCAGGGGAAACAACAGAAGATTTTAACGAATTATATAAATTTGTTTTAAACACAAAATTTGACAGATTAGGAGTATTTTCTTACTCAAAAGAAGAAGGAACACCAGCTGCAAAATTTAATAAACAAATACATTATAAAATAAAGAGACAAAGAAATGAAACAATAATGAATATTCAGAAAGAAATAATGAAAGAAAAATTAGATAGAATGTTAATGAAAGAACATGAAGCTGTAATAGATGGAATTACAGAAGATAGAAAATTTTATATAGCAAGAACGAGAAACGATGCACCAGATGTAGATTGTATAGTGTATTTGAAAAAAAGAGATGAAAAAGATTTGACAGGACAATTTGTAAAATGCCTAATTACAAAACATAATGGATATGATTTACTTGGAGAAATTGTGTGAAATTAAAAAATGATTATTAAAAGCCTATTACGTTCAACAGGCAAGAAGAAATTAGTAAAATGAAAAGGCAATATTATATGGTATAATATTAAAAATCCTCTAATATATATTAATAAATATATATTGGAGGATTTTTAATTGGCAAAGCTAAAAGTATATAATATTAAATTAAATAAAATTTTCAAGATTATAGCTATAATTGTGGCCTTAGCAATATTAATAAAAATATTATCAAATAAAGTCCAAGCTATTGAATTTGATGATACTAATCTTATAAATTCAACTGTAAGCAAAGTAAAAACAGAGACTTTAACAGGATATTTAGAAAAAACATTACCAATTTTTAATACATCTGAAAATAAAGAAGAAACAAAAGAAATATACATTTCAGTAAAAAATATTTTAAGATATGAATTGGGAACTTTAAATAAAATTATAGAAGAAGAAAATCTCAAAATAAATGAGGAGGAATTAACAAATGATGATAAAGCGGAATTATTAGAATATGAAGAAGTCGAGACAGAAGTTCAGGAATCTATAGTAGAAGAAAAATATACACAAGAGTTACAAACTGTTAAAATAAAGAATACATCAGGCTATGAAATAACAGATGAAATGTTACAAGAAGCAGAAAATAATAATTATACATATTCTAGGAATGTATTAATATATCATACACATACATGTGAAAGCTATACATCTGAGCCAGGATATGGATATGAGCCTAGTGGTAATTATAGAACAACAGATTTAAATTTTTCTGTATCAAGAGTAGGTGATGAATTAGAAAAAAATTTAAGAGAATTAAAATTTAATGTAATTCATGATAAAACTTACCACGACTTTCCAGCATATTCGGGTTCATATACTCGCTCATATGAAACTGTAGAAAATATAGTAAATCAGAATGAAGGATATGATATAATATTTGATATACATAGAGATGCTGTAGGAAGTGATGGAGCGTACGCGCCTACAGTGAAGGTAGGAGAAGAATATGCAGCACAACTAATGTTTGTGGTAGGAACAGATGCCGGAGGACTAGAACATTCGAATTGGAAACAAAATTTAAGTTTTGCAGTAAAAGTACAAAAAAAGGCGAATGAACTATATCCAGGATTATTTAAACCAATAATGGTAAGCGATTCAAGATTTAATCAGAATTTAGGAGCTGGTGCCTGTATAATAGAAGTAGGAGCCACAGGAAATACTTTGCAACAAGCTATAAATAGTATGAAATATTTAAGTATAGTCTTAGATAATGTAGTATAAAATCCATAATTAAGCACAAGAATTTCTAATATTCTTTTACTGCACATTCGTTTTTAATTTAATCCAAGTATTTTCAAGTGATTTATGTAATACACCATTATCCAGTAACCATTATTTAATCGAATAAAAATTTTCTTATTGACTATTATTATAAATTAAAGTATAATGATAGAAAAATAAGGGGAGAAAGTAGAATGGATAATATATTAATAGCTTTATTGATACCAGTCTTAGGCACTACATTAGGAGCGGCTACAGTATTTTTACTGAATAATAAGTTGCATGATAAAGTAGAAAAATTATTATTAGGATTTGCTTCAGGAGTAATGATTGCTGCTTCAGTATGGTCGTTAATAATACCTTCTATAGAAATGGCAGAAGAACAAGGAAAAATAGCTTGGATTCCAGCAACAATAGGATTTTTGCTTGGAATTATATTTCTATTAATTTTAGATAACGTAATTCCACATATGCATTTAAAAACAAATGAGCCAGAGGGAATACGTTCAAAGTTAAAGAAAACAACTATGATGGTATTTGCTGTAACACTTCATAATATACCAGAAGGAATGGCTGTTGGTGTTACGTTTGCAGGTGCATTATTAGGTGAAACTGGAATTACTATGGCTGGTGCTATTGCATTAACAATTGGTATAGCCATACAAAATTTTCCAGAAGGTGCAATTATATCTATGCCATTAAAAAGTGAAGGTATTTCAAAACCTAAAGCATTTTTATACGGAGTATTATCTGGAATAGTTGAACCAATATCTGCAATTATAACTATAATATTGATAAGTGTAGTAGTTCCAATTCTTCCATATTTATTAGCATTTGCAGCAGGAGCAATGATTTATGTTGTAGTAGAAGAATTAATACCAGAATCACAAGCAGAAAATCACTCAAATATAGGAACGATTGGAGTAGCATTAGGATTTGTAATTATGATGATATTAGATGTAGGGTTGGGATAAGGTGAGGTTAACAGTAACAAAATAAAAATTGTTACAGTTCAGTAACTATTTTATAAAATCGTGATATATAGCTATTTGCAAGTCAAGACCCGGATTGTGTAACCCTAGCTATGTTTTGACTAAAAATAGCTATATATCACGATTTTGCAAAAGTTACGTGTGTTCTTACTGAACTGTAACTAAAAATTATGTTTTTTTAGTGAAATTACTTGACATTAAAGTATTTTGAAAGTATAATACAAGTATAAAATCTTCAGGAGGTTATACTTATAGTATGCAAAATAAAATTTCATTTGATTACAGCTTTGAAAATAACAATGATGAAGAAATTTTGTTAGAAATCAAAAATGGTAATGACAAAGCTTTAGAATTTTTAATTTCAAAATATAGAAATCTAGTAAATAGTAAAGTAACAAAATATTATATTATTGGAGCAGAAAAGGAAGATATAGTGCAAGAAGGCCTTATTGGACTTTTTAAGGCTATAAAAGATTATGATAATACTAAACAGAATTCTTTTAAAAGTTTTGCTTCTTTATGTATTGAGCGTCAAATTATTACAGCAATAAAGACATCTAATAGGCAAAAACATTTGCCATTGAATTCATCATTGTCATTAAATAATACAATAAATGATAATGATAACGAAGCATCATTTTTAGATATAATAAATGCACAAAATGTAGAAGATCCTTTGGAAACAATTACTAAAAAAGAATATTATACTAATATAAAAGAAAAACTTAATGCAAATCTTAGTGATTTTGAAAAAAAAGTTTTATATAATTATATAGAAGGTAATAGTTATATAAGCATTGCAGAGAAATTGGACATGCCCGTAAAATCAATAGATAATGCAATTCAGAGAATTAGAAAAAAATTGCCAAAAATATAGATGGAATTAACATTGATTCCATCTATAAATTTTTATATCCTTATATTTATCTAAAACTTTCATATATTTTTGATATTCTTCTTCCCACAGAATATCGGGAACTTTATCAAATGCACTAAAAACTTTTTCAGCTTCCATTAGAAAGATTAATTGTTCTTGTGTAGATAAATTATTATATTTTATAGAAAATTCATATAATTTATCTAGCATTTGGTTAGCTTCTATAAATTTCCAAAAATCTTTAACATTTAATCCTGCTAATTTTAATTGAAAAACTGCTAAAATAACTAATGAAATTATTAAAAAAATTAAAATACATATAATATATAGTAACTCCATAATTAATCTTATTCCTTTCGCAAGGTGTTTATTCGGTTGGAAAATGTCTCCAAATATTCCTTCTTTTGCAATTTGTGTTTTAATTATAACATATAAGGATAATAAATACAAGGAAATTTTATTTGAAATTAAATTTTCTTTGTGGTATAATGTTACTATTCGGGTCTTGACTTGCAAATGCTATATATCAAGATTTTTCGAAAGTTTTATATTTCTTACTGAATTGTAACTATATAAGTACTATAAGATATTTTGAAGTTGTGAATTATAACGATATAATTAAAAAAAATTTTATAGAAAGAAGTGAGTGAGTAATGAAAGAAAAAGAAGAAATAAGATTAAAAGAATTAAAAGAGTTTGAAAATAAATTACATGAAGAATATGGAATTAAATATATTTGTGGAATAGATGAAGCTGGAAGAGGCCCATTAGCAGGGCCAGTAGCAGTAGCAGCTGTTATAATGCCTGAAGATTCTTTTATAGAAGGTATAAATGATTCTAAGAAAATTTCTGAAAAGAAGAGAGAAATTTTATATGAAAAAATAAAAGAAGAAGCAATAGCTTGGAGTGTTATTTTATTAGATGAAAAAGAAATTGATGAATTGAATATATTAAATGCCACTAAAAAAGCGTTAACAATGGCTATTAAAGATTTAAAAGTAAAACCAGAAAGAATAGTAGTAGATGCATTAGAACATATAGATACATTAGGAATACCATATACCTCTATAATAAAGGGAGATGCTAAAGTGTATTCAATATCATGTGCCTCTATTTTAGCAAAAGTTACAAGAGATAGAGTAATGCAAGAATGGGATAAAATATATCCGCAATATGGGTTTGCAAAACATAAAGGGTATGGAACAGCAATGCACATAAAAGCAATTAAAGAAAATGGAATATGTAGCATTCATAGAAAAACTTTTGTTAAAAATTTTGTACATAAAAATGAAAATTAATAATAAAATTTATTAAGAAAAAATATGTATAGGAGTTTGATATGATGGATAGAAATATGGATTATCAAGGGACATATGGTCCAAATGGCCCAGGTTTTGACCCTAATTTTGAAAATGATATATACAAAGATCCAATGTTTAATCCTATGTTACAATATGAGCAAGCATATATGTATTATAGGTATTTAACACAACAAGTTGAATATAAAATAAAGTGTAAAGAATATGAAAAGATGTGTGCAAATAATAGTAGAATGGATAATAGAAGAGTGGAATAAAAAAGGAGGAGGCCTAAGAAAGACCTCCTGAATTGTTTGAGAAGTTACCAACGCCAACGGTGACGAGGGTATCGAGCCAGATGATCCCAGTGGAACGCACTGTTCACGATACCAAGCCCAAGAAACCCTGCGTTAATGAGGGTGTTGGCATCGAATGCCTCGTGGTTATTCTCGTATGACATACGAGCTACATTCGGTAGAGCCGCGTTCTGAGTTGCCATATACGGCTGAGCAAACGCCGGGGGCGTTGTCGTAACCGTATTCTGCATCGAAGCCACGCTGACGGGCACTTGAGTCCCGAGCGGGGCATACGTGGTGGACACTTGTGCTTGAGCACTGGGAACATCCACGTATCCCCAGTCTCGAGATGACTGCGTAACACAGCCACTCAGGGCTACCACCATTGCCATTACCAGAATGAGAGCAAAACTTCTCATGATTTCCTCCGTGAAGAAGAATTCTGCTTCTTCGGTTTGTAACGGTTTGCAATACTAACATTATAACATATATTTACATAAATTGCAAATTTTTTTAGAAAATGTATAGACAAAAGAAAAAAAATATGTTAATATTATTAATGAGAAGCCGATGTGGCGGAATGGCAGACGCAAACGACTCAAAATCGTTCGGGAAACCATGTGGGTTCAAGTCCCACCATCGGTACCAAATAATAGATTTTTAAAGAAGAAGTAGTATTCCTTCTTCTTTTTCTATTTTAAAACACTTGAAAAAAGAATAGTACTTATGATATAATTTAATCGTTCAAAATAAGAAGGTAATAATTTATATAGAGAGGAAAGGTTGAAAAATAATTACAATTTTGACGTTGTCAAACTTCATTTGAAATTTAATCAACGTACAAAAGTACGCCTCATAAATTTCAAATTTGTTTTCCTAGTCAAAATTTAATTCTTTTCCAACCAGATTTGTGCCTTAAGAAGGAATGATATTAAATATGGAAAAAAAGAAATTAACAATACTATCTTTTAGTATATGGCGACTTTTAGCATACTTTATAATATACAGTGCGGCAGGATATATAATAGAAACTTTATTTGGAATAGTAACAAAAGGAGTATGGGAAAGCAGACAAAGTTTCTTGTATGGCCCATTTTGTGGTGTTTATGGTCTAGGTGCTGTAATAATGATAGTATTTTTGCAATACTTTAAAAAAAATAATAATACTTTATTTTGGGGCGGTTTTCTAATAGGCTCTATTGTAGAATATATTATAAGTCTAATTGGAGAAATTGTATTTAATGCTATTTGGTGGGATTATTCTAATATGCCATTAAATTTAAATGGCAGAATTTGTGTGTATTATTCACTATTTTGGGGCTTTTTAGCAATCTATTTAATGTCTTACTTAAATCCTAGGGTAGATAAATTTATAGATTACATAAAAGGTAAATTTGCCTTAAAAAATTTGAAAATACTTGCATTAACTATGATTGTTTTTATAGCAATAGATTTTCTTTTAACTGGATGGGCAACAAAATTATTTATAATAAGAATGGTAGGAGAAAATGATTTGAATATATCACAAAAAGAAGAAACAATCGCCGCATATAATTATATATATGAAAATGAAGATACTAAATGGTTATCAGATTTTATATATAAATTTTGGGGAGATAAGAAGATGATACGTACGTTCCCTAATCTAAAAGTTCAAGATGTAAATGGTAATATAATTTATTTAGATAGTTTATTACCAGATATACAGCCGTATTATATTAAAATTTATGAGAAAAAATAAAATAGAAGGTGAGAAAAAATATGTTTAATTTAAAAATAAATAGTTATGATGAATTAAGAAAAATAGCCGCAAGAATAAGAAGGAACACAGTGGAAATGATATATGAAGCACAGTCAGGCCATCCGCGGAGGTTCATTATCAATAATAGAAATACTTACAGTATTATATTTTAATCAAATGAATTTAGCTAATAGGTCACCTAAAAATCCAAATAGAGATAGATTAGTATTATCTAAAGGACACGCTGCTCCTGCATTATATGCAGCCTTAGCAGAAAGAGGATTTATAAGCAGAGCTTCTTTAAATACTTTAAGAAAAATAGATAGTAATCTACAAGGACACCCTGATATGAATAAGGTACCAGGCGTAGAAATTTCAACAGGCTCTCTAGGACAAGGTTTGTCTGCAGCTAATGGAATGGCCTTAGCTGGAAAATTAGATAAGAAGAACTATAGAGTATATTGTATAATTGGAGATGGCGAATTACAGGAAGGACAAATTTGGGAAGCTTGTATGACATCATATCATTATAAATTAAATAATTTATGTGTAATAGTAGATAATAATAATTTGCAAATAGATGGTTCTGTAGATAAAGTAATGAATATATATCCATTAAAGGAAAAATTTGAAAATTTTGGATTTAAAGTATTTGAAGTGGACGGGCATAATATAGAGGAGCTTATAGAAGTATTTGAAAAATCTAAAATGTTTAAAAAGAAACCTGTAGCAATTATCGCAAAAACAGTAAAGGGGAAAGGTGTATCTTTTATGGAAAATGTTTCTGCTTGGCATGGTAAGGCTCCTAGTGCACGAGATATGGAAAAGATAAAATGGCCAGAAGATAGTAATAGTTGTGATTATTAATCGTAATAGTTTGAAAGTAAATTTAAAATTCAAATGATTTTATAGGGGGATATAATGGTAAATATAGATTTTGAAAATAAAAAGGCAACAAGGGAAAGTTATGGAGAAGCTTTAGAAGAAATTGGCGTAGAAGATTTAAAAGTAGTAGTATTGGATGCGGACTTATCTGGTGCAACTAAAACAAATATATTTGGAAAAAAATGTCCAGAGAGATTTTTTGATATGGGAATAGCAGAACAAGATATGGTAGGAACAGCTGCAGGATTAGCTACTTGTGATAAAATACCATATATTAGTTCATTTGCAGTTTTCTTAGCAGGAAGAGCTTATGACCAAATAAGAGCAAGTGTTGCATACCCAAAATTAAATGTTAAATTATGTGCTACTCATGCTGGAATTACTGTTGGGGAAGATGGGGCAACCCACCAAATGTTAGAAGATATAAGTTTAATGAGAACGTTACCTAATATGACAGTAATAAGTGTATCAGATGATACAGAAACAAAATGGGCAGTAAGAAAAATAAAAGAAATAAATGGACCAGTATATTTAAGATTATCAAGAATGGCAATACCTAGAATATATACAGAAGACCAAGAATTCGAAATAGGAAAAGGAATACAAATAGGAGAAGGAAGAGATGCAACCGTAATAGCTACTGGGGTGACAGTAATAGAAGCTTTAAAAGCACAAGAAGAATTAAAAGAAAAAAATATAAATATTAGAGTTATAGATATGCATACAATAAAACCAATAGATAAAGAAATCGTAATAAAAGCAGCACAAGAAACGGAAAAAATAATAACAATAGAAGATCATAGTGTAATTGGCGGTCTAGGAAGTGCTGTAATGGAAGTATTATCAGAAAACTATCCTAAAAAAGTAATTAGGTTAGGTATACAGGATACTTTTGGTGAATCAGGAAAAGCAGATCTTTTAATGAAAAAGTATGGAATAACATCAGAAAATATAGTAAAATTATTTGAATAACAAGTTATAGGAAAGCGTATCATTATTGTATAATATAGAAAATTTTGTAAATAATAATATAAATGAAATTTTAAGGAGAATTTATAATGAGAAAATTTACATTTATATTATATATTTTATCTATAGTAATATTAGGGATAATAGGTGCTTGGATAGGTGCATATGCATACAAAATTAATAGTATTGGTAAACTTGAGACGCCAATATTAGAAGGAATGGAAAATAAAAATTTGGAATATGAGCTTTCTCTAATAACAAATGAAAGTGAACAAATAGTATCTCCAAATGCAGTAATAGTTATAAAAAGAAATTATAATGAATGTGGTCATCAATTAAAAGAATTTAAACAAATAGATAATAAGTATGTAAATATGGATGAAAAAGAATTTGAAACAGAATTTTTGAAAGATAATGAAGATTTTATAATAGAAAATTTCTCATCAAAAGAAATAGTAGTATCAGAGGATGTAAATGGAAGTTGTGAGGAACATTATTTAGTAAAGTCTGATAATGGATTTGTTGTGGTATATAAATATAATAGCAATGGCGAAAAAGAAGAATATAAGAAGACTAATATAGCAGTAGAATATTTAACAGAGACAGATAGAGAAGAATTAAGTAAAGGAATTGAAATTGTAGGAAAAAGCGAACTGAATAGTAGATTAGAAGATTATGTGTAATTTAAATTTGATATATAAATAAAAAAATGATATAATTAAAGTATACCGAACTTATAAAAGATTTAGCTGTAATTGCTAAATGGAGGAAAAATGTTTAGGTTTATTGCTACCTTTGTTTTCTTGTGTTTCTTTTCTTTTGCTTCTTTCAATGCCGTCTTGGCGGCGGAAAACAACAACTATGAACTTTCACAGATTATTTCTGTGAGCAAGAACGTAGCCAGTCAAATGAGACGAGAAGGAGGAGCAAAGGAAGCAGAAAGTCTTATGGATAAGGTGCTTCCTGTGGAGAAGTTTTATAAGCAAGGATTTTCACCCAGGCAAAAGGAGATGGAAGTTGCGTTACTGCGACTTCGTGCAGAGGTCTTAAGACGTAATGCGGCTCTTAATCTTGGCTGGGCGTATTATGCGCCAGCTAAGAATAATAAGACGGAAGTTCAAGTCTTGCAGTTTATCAACCGCTTGCAGTATCAACTGCATAACGTTGATAAGCGCATTGGCAAGGTTTTAGGAGACTAAATAAAATACCTAAACAAAAATGAGCGGGGAAGTTTTCCTCGCTCTTTTAAAAATATTTTCTCTAATTTTTAATCTCTGTATTTGGATAATTAGAAGATAAAATTTCTAATATCTTAGGATAAATAACATTTGCATTATTATTCCAGTTATCAACCATATGCTTTGCCTGTTCACTAGAGCCAGCAAATGTTTGAAGTTCAAAAAGAGTTTTAGTATTTTCAATAATTTTACATTTAACTGTATATTCATTTTCATCTTGTGGCTCAAATTCTGCTGTAACAGAAAACTCATTTTTAATCTGGTCTAAATTTTCCTTAAATCCATTATCTATTTTAAACTTTATAAGACCAGGAATAATATTTTTAGTTAATTCTAAAACTTCTTTACCAGAATTTGTAATAGAATAAATAGATTCATTATTTTCATTTATACAACTTATGTAATTAGTTTTTAATAAATCTAATAGAAATTGTTGGAAATAAAAGTAATTCATATCAGTAATAGATAATACAAGTTTTAATAATGCTTCATTTTCAATAGGTTTATCTACTTTATTTAAAATATATAAAATTATTAATTTGCTTTCAGCAAGTGTCTTATTGTCTGTTGATAACATCATATAAAAAACTCCTTAATAAATTTTTTTCAAAACTTATTATACCACAAAATTCTTGATATTAAAAGAGCTTTTAGCATTTTTTATACTCCCAGTTTAATTTTTCTTGTTGATTTTAGTCGGATTTTGGTGTAAACTATTACTGAGCAAAAAAACAAATACATAATAGGAGGTATTTTTCATGAAGTATTATGTAATGTGTAAAAAATTATTAGGACAAAAGCAATTTGATGAGTTAATTAAACATTTAACAAATCAAATAATAAAAAAATTTTCTAGTGATATATTTTTAGATAGCTATATGAAGATTTTAGAGTACAATATTAGATTGCTTATTATTATATCAATAGGAAATATTTTAAAATTAGACGAAGAGGAAAAAGCTCAGAAAATCTCTTTTAAAGAAAATAAAGACTACTTAATTTATCCAACACTTATAGAATTTGAAGAGAATAATAAATTTTTTATAAAGAAAATTACAGAATTATTAAAATAGTATTATAAAAAATTTATGTGTATGTATAAATTAAAGTAAGGGGGGCTTTAATTTATAATACTTAGTATAAATTAATATAAATTTAAAATTTAATATAAAATAAAAGGAGAGGTAAAAAATGTTAAATATAGGTTGTCACTTATCAGCTAGTAAAGGATATTTTAATATGGGGAAGGAGGCTTTAAGTATTAATGCAAATACTTTTCAATTTTTCTCAAGAAATCCTAGAGGGAGTAAAGCAAAAGAATTAGATTTGGAAGATATAGAAGAGTATAAAAAATTAGCAAAAGAAAATAATTTTGCAACTATTTTAGCACATGCACCATATATATTAAATCCTTGTTCAAGTAATGAACAAAATAGAATATTAGCATTTGAGTTAATGCAAGATGATTTAAAACGTTTAGAATATATTCCAAACCAAATGTACAATTTTCACCCAGGAAGTCATACAGGGCAGGGAGTAGAAGTAGGAATAAAGCAAATATCAGAAATGTTAAATAATCTACTAACAGAAGAACAAACAACAACAGTATTATTAGAAACAATGGCAGGAAAAGGTTCAGAAGTAGGAAGCAAATTTGAAGAACTAAAAGCAATAATGGATAGAGTAGATTTGAAAGAAAAAATGGGAGTATGTCTAGATACTTGCCATGTAAATGATGCAGGGTATGATATAGTAAATAATTTAGATGGTGTGCTTCAAGAATTTGATAAAGTAATAGGGATAAAATACTTAAAAGCAATACATTTAAATGATAGTAAAAATCCATTATCAAGTCATAAAGATAGGCACGAATGCATAGGAGAAGGTAATATAGGACTAGAAGCGTTTGAAAGGATAATAAATCATCCACAATTAAGAAATCTACCATTCTATTTAGAAACACCAAATGAATTAGATGGGTATAAAAAAGAGATAGAAATATTAAGAAGTATATACCATGAATAGAGCCTCAGCAAAAATGGAGGCTCTATTCTTTACAATCATAAAATTTCTAATTCAAATCAAATTTATGAGTTTATGGATTAGTACATTCCAGCTCCCATATCAGGAGTAGTATGACAATCGCAAGTTTTTTCAGGGATATTTGCTACAATACTTTCAGTTGTTAATACCATAGAAGCTATACTTGAAGCATTTTGTAAAGCAGAACGTGTTACTTTAGTTGGATCAACTATACCTGATTTTTTCATATCTACATAAGTTTCTGTAGCAGCATCAAAACCAACACCTTGAGGGCTATTTTTTACTTTATCTACTATAACAGCACCTTCAAGTCCTGCATTAAATGCTATTTGTTTTGCTGGTTCTTCTAATGCTTTTAATATAATTTTAACACCTACTTTTTCATTTTCATTAACTGTTGCTAAAGTTTTTTCTACATCTGGAAGTATATCTAATAATGCAGTACCACCACCAGCTACAATTCCTTCTTCTACAGCTGCTTTAGTAGCAGATAGGGCATCTTCTATACGAAGTTTCTTTTCTTTCATTTCTACTTCTGTAGCAGCTCCAACACCTATTACAGCAACTCCACCAGCGATTTTTGCAAGTCTATCTCTTAATTTTTCTTGGTCATATTCACTAGTAGTTTCTTCTAATTGAGTTTTAATCATATGAACTCTATTTTGAATAGCAGTTTTGTCACCAGAACCATCTACTATAATAGTATTTTCTTTTGTAATTTTTACTTGTTTAGCACGACCTAATTGAGATAATTCTATTGTTTTTAAGTCCATTCCTAAATCAGATGTTATAACTTCTCCACCTGTAAGAATAGCTATATCTTGTAACATTTCTTTTCTCTTATCACCAAATCCAGGAGCTTTTACAGCTACAACATTTAATACACCTCTTAATTTATTTAAGATTAATGTAGAAAGTGCTTCACCCTCTATATCGTCAGCAATTATTACTAATCTAGCTGATTCTTGCATTAAACTTTCTAATAGTGGTAAGATTTCTTGGATATTACTTATCTTCTTATCTGTTATTAATATATATGGATTATCTATATTAGCTTCCATTTTTTCCATATCTGTTGCCATATATGGAGAAATATAACCTTTATCAAATTGCATTCCTTCTACAACATCTAAAGTAGTAGAAGATGTTTTTGATTCTTCTATAGTTATAACACCATCTTTAGAAACTTTTTCCATAGCATCTGCAATCAAATTGCCAATTTCTTTGTCATTTGCAGAAATACTTGCAACTCTTGCAATATCTTCTTTTCCATTAATTGGAGAGCTAATTTTCTTTAATGCTTCTACAGCAGAATCTACAGCTTTATCCATACCCCTTTTAATAGACATAGGGTCTCCACCTGCAGCAACATTTTTAACTCCTTCTTTAATAATAGATTGAGCAAGTACTGTAGCTGTAGTTGTACCGTCTCCAGCTATATCATTAGTTTTTGTAGAAACTTCTTTTACTAATTGAGCCCCCATATTTTCATAACGATCTTCTAATTCAATTTCTTTTGCTATAGTAACACCATCATTTGTAATAAGTGGTGCACCAAAATTTTTATCTAAAACAACATTTCTTCCTTTTGGACCTAATGTTACTTTTACTGTATCTGCAAGTTTATTTACACCATTTAATAATGATTTTCTTGCATCTTCACCAAATTTTATTTCTTTTGCCATAATTTAAAAACCTCCATTTAAAATAATTTTATAATAAATTTTATTCAACGATTGCAAGAATATCATCTTGTCTTACGATTATGTATTCTTGTTCATCATATTTTACTTCTGTGCCAGAATATTTATTTATAATAACTCTTTGGCCTTCTTTTACATACATTTTTACTTTTTTATCCTCAGTATCAATTCCAGGTCCTACTGCAACTATTTCTGCTATTTGTGGTTTTTCTTTAGAACCTGAAGAAAGTATAATACCACTTTTTGTTGTTTCTTCTGTTTCAATCATTTTTATTAAAACTCTATCTCCTAATGGTTTTAACATTATAAACATCCTCCTTTTAAATTTCAATTAGCACTCTTCTAAAGTGACTGCTAATAATTTACACCTTTTTTTGGAAAATGTCAAGAGGAATTATAAAGAAAATAAAAAAATTCACAATGTTTTCACATTATGAATTTTGAAACTTGTCGAAATTTGTAAAAAAGTTATATGTTTATTTAAACATTTCTTGAGCTATGTTTTTTATCTAATCTGCTCTTTTAATATCAAGAACTTTATATTTAGAAACTTCATTACTATGCTCAATATGCACTTCAACAATTTGACCTTTTTTAGCACCTAATAAAGCTTTACCTACTGGTGATTCATTTGAAATTTTATTTTGAGATAAATCAACTTCCATAGAACCTACTATTGTATATTCTAATTCTTCATCGAATTCCATATCCAAAACTTTTACTTTATTGCCTAATTGAACAGTCTTAGTATCTATTTCAGATTCATCTATAATTCTTGCATATCTTAATTTATTTTCCAATTCTGCAATACGAATTTCGTTGCTAGCTTGAGCATTTTTTGCTTCATCATATTCAGAATTTTCAGATAAATCACCAAATCCTAAAGCAACTTTTATTCTCTCTGCAATTTCTGTTCTAACAACAGTTTTTAGGTTTTCAAGTTCCTTTTCTAAATTATCATAACCTTCTTGAGTAAGTAATACTTCTTTTTCTTCCATTTTTTATGCCTCCTTTTTGTTAAAATAAAAAAATATAAATGGACTTAAGTTAGAAAAACCTATGCCCAAATTATACTTAATATATATTAAAGCAAAACTTTAAATTTGTCAAGTCTTTTGAACAAAAATTTTATATTCTTTATCTAAAATTGTTCCATTGCTACCTTCAAGAGAGGTGATAATTAATGCATCTTCCATAAAATGTGTTAACATTTTAGAAAAAGAAAGTTCTTTAAAATATAAAGATTCATATAAAATTTCTAAATCGAAAGAATCTAATAAATTATCTTCTTCAAAGGCTTCAATTAGATTTTTATGTATATTTATATTGTAATTGTGAATATTTAATCCATTGAATAATTTGTTACGTATTCTAATTTTATTGTTATAATTTATAATAATACCATCTAAAGGTAATGTAAATTTATTTAAAATTTCTTCAGAAAAATCAAAATTAAAAATTACATCAGAATGTGTTAAGATTTTCTTTTTGTTATTAGAAATTCTTATTGAAATTCCGAAGGAGTTATATAAATCTTGAGTTAATGGTTTAAAGTGCTCAATATTAGGAGTCACTATATTTAAGTTTTTTACATTTTGAGAGAGCAATTTTATATTTTCTTTTATAAAATCGCTATTTGAATTTGTTAAAATAGAAATTTCCATTTCATTTATAGGTTTATTAGTTTTTTTGTATAAGTATTCTAAAATTTCAAAACTTAAATGTTTAAAAAGCCATTTACCATTTAGGATATCATAATTATTGCTATAAAAATAATTTTTCATAATGTCTATATTTTTTAGTTTACTTAGTGAATTTGAAATGGCTATAGTATGTACATTTTCTTTGTACAAAAGCTTATGTATTTTATTAGATAGCTTCTTAATTTTACTGTCAGACAATTTGTTAATATTGTCTTTGGAGTAGGGAATAAGAACAATATTTTCTTTAATTGTCAAAATATTTGCTATTTTGAAAAACTTAATTACTAATTTTTTAAAAAAATAGGGAATTTTAAAAGTTGTATCAAAAAGTTCATCTATATTATAATATTCTTTTATGTAAAAAATAATAATCACCTCATAATTTAATTTTGTTTAATATTATGAGGTGATGTTTAATTTAATGACTAATTCTTATTAAAATTTCTATAAATAAGCTTGCTTTTAGAAAAACTAATAAATTAAAACTAATTATTTTTTAGATTGATCTTTATATGCACTTCATCTAGTTGTTTTTGTGTTACTTCAGATGGTGCGTTCATTAATAAATCTTGTGCTCTACTATTCATAGGGAATGCTATTACATTTCTAACTGTTTCAGATTCTGTTAAAAGCATTATAATTCTATCAACACCTGGAGCAATACCTGCGTGTGGAGGAGCACCAAATTGGAATGCATTAAATAGGGCAGGAAATTTGTCTTCAACTACTTTTTTAGAGTATCCTGCTATTTCAAATGCTTTTACCATTATTTCTGGATCATGATTTCTTACAGCTCCTGATGATAATTCTATACCATTACATACTATATCATATTGATATGCTAATATATCTAAAGGATTTTGTTCTTCTAATGCTTTTAAACCACCTTGTGGCATAGAGAACGGGTTGTGGCAGAAATCTATTTTTCCATTATCCATTTCTTCATACATTGGAAAATCTACTATCCAGCAGAATTTAAATACGTTATTATCTATTAAATTTAGACGTTTTCCAAGTTCATTTCTTATTTGACCTGATAATATTTGTGCTATACGTTTACTTTCAGCTATAAAGAATAATGCATCTCCTGGGTTTGTGTTAGTTTCAGTAAGCATTTGTTCACGAGCTTCATCTGTAATAAATTTAGCAATAGGTCCTTGTAATGTTCTATCATCCATAACTCTTAGCCAAGCTAGTCCTTTTGCCTTACATTCTTGTATAGCAAAATCTGTCATACCTTCAAAGAATGAACGTGGTTCATCTTTAACATTTGGTACAGATATTATTTTTACAGTTTTATTTTTAAATGCATTAAATTCTAGGTCTTTGAAAATATGTGTTACGTCTTGTACTATTAAAGGATTTCTTAAATCAGGTTTATCTGAACCATATTTTTCCATAGCTTCTAAATAAGGTATACGTACAAATTCTCTTTCAACTTTTTTATTTGAGAATTTTTTAAATGTATTATACATAACATCTTCTATAACTTCAAAAACATCTTCCTGTTCTGCAAAAGCCATTTCCATATCTAATTGGTAAAATTCACCTGGAGAACGGTCTGCTCTGGCATCTTCATCTCTAAAGCAAGGTGCTATTTGGAAATATTTATCTATACCAGATACCATTAATAATTGTTTAAATTGTTGTGGTGCTTGTGGTAAAGCATAAAATTTACCTGGGTATACTCTACTTGGTACTAAATAATCTCTAGCTCCTTCTGGTGAAGAACTTGTTAGTATTGGCGTTTGAACTTCAGTAAAGTTTTTGGCAATCATTTGATCTCTTAAGAATTGTATAACTTTTGCTCTTAATAATACATTATTTTTTACTCTATCATTTCTTATATCTAAAAATCTATATTGAAGTCTTAAATCTTCTCTTACATCTTGATTTGTATTAACTTCAAAAGGAAGAGATTTAGTTCTTTTACCTAATATTTCTACTTTTTCTATTTTTACTTCAACTTCTCCAGTTTCTATATTTTTGTTTATTGTTTCTTCATCTCTTAATTTAACTATACCAGTTACAGAAATTGTTGATTCTGTTGGTATTTTTGATAATTCATCAACCATATTTTGGTCATCAGGTGATACTAATTGTGTTATTCCATATTGATCTCTTAAATCTATAAAAACAATTCCACCCATATCTCTTATTGTTTGTATCCAACCTGCAAGTTTTACTTCTTTATCTACGTCGCTTGTACGTAATTCTCCACAGTTATGTGTTCTATACATAATTAACCCTCCTAAAACAATACTATTTATTTTACTTAAATTTACGCAATTTGTCAATAGTTAGTAAAATTTTTTTCAAAAAAACCATTACAATTCAGATAGAAAACATTTAACTTTTGCAAAATCGTGATATATAGCTATTTGTAAGTCAAGACCCGGATTGTGTCACCCTATCTATGTTTTGACTAAAAATAGCTATATATCACGATTTTATAAAATAATTGCTGAATTGTAACAAAAAAGCCCCCCAACGCATCTTTAGTAAAAGAAATGTTGGAGGGGAAAGGAGGCTAGAAAGGCGGCAAGAAAGGTAGAGCGAAACTTTCACCAGTCTCTTCACCAGCCTCTCGTGCTATACGACGTACAGTACGATTAACTCCGCTCCGAAAACTTTCTTGGTAAATACCTGCCGGAGACTTGCGGTACTCTCGTTCCTTTATACTGGCCATCTTGCGCTGATAACGTTCACGTTCGTTAATTGTCTTGAGTTCACTATTATATCGGTTCCTGAGAACACGACGCTGATTCTTGTAGTATATTCTGCTACTACGAGTACTCGGGTGAACAGCCTCCTGTGCATCAATTGCCTGAAACTGGGCATCATACTGAGCCTTCAATTGCTCACGTTGTATCCTATAAGGATTCACGCCACTAGACATATAAGGATTCACGCCACTAGACATATAAGGATCATACGGACTAGGCTGAGTATACACACAACCAGACGTAAGTGCCACGATGAAAAGCGCGAGAATCATGAGCAGACGAAGACACTGAATATTCCGCATTTTTGACTCCTTTGCTTGAAATTCAAGCATTAGCATTATTTTTATAAAATTAAACTATTAATATTATAACATATTTAAGAAAAAAGTTCAAATTTTATAAAATTTGAACTTTTTTCATATATTTTTTCTTTATATTATTTATTGTGTTAATACATTATTTATACTACTCCAAATCTCAGGATTTTCATAACCTTTAGCCCAAAATGCAACGCCACCAAGATTATTTTCCACTACTAAATTAAGTTTAGCAGTAAGAGAGCGTTCATCTTCTATCCACATTTTTTTTGTAGTATTACCTTCAGTATATTCAACATAATATTGAGCAACATCATCTAACCAAGTTTTGTTTTCATAAGCAGAGGCTGGTATTACATTAGTAATACTTCTCATATAAATAGCAGTACTCTTTATAGAACCATCTGAGTATTCTGTCCATAATCTAGTAAAGAAAGGCAATCCTAAAATTATTTTGTTAGGTTCTATTTCTTCAGTTTTTAAAAACTTATTTAAACTTACTCTCATCCAGTCTAATCCCGCAGTAGTTCCTGCTTTTGTACTACTTGTGCCATATTGGTCATAAGCCATAAATACAATATAATCAGAATTATCTGCAATAGCATTTCTGTCGTAACACATTGACCAATTAGCTCCGCCATCAGGTGCAGTAACATCAACAGATAATACCATACCTAATTCTTTTAATCTAGGATAAAGTTCAACAACAAATTGTGTAAACATATCTTTATCTTCTTCATACATGTGTTCAAAATCAAGATTAATTCCATCCACATCATATTTCTTAGCTAATTCTAGTATATTATTTATAGTTTTGTTCCTTAATTCATAACTATTTAATATTTCAGTAGTAGTTTCAATCCAAGAATGGTTAGTCACCATTGCCCAAACCTTGTAATTATTAGATTTAGCCCAATTAATATAATCTAATCTGTTTTGAGTAACATTATCAATTACATTTCCTTTACCTAATCGCTCCAACTCAAACATCATAGGTGAGAAAACATTCAATCCTTCAATATAATTTGTATCTATATCTGTATAAAAAGGTTCCCAAACCATATTTACTTTACCTTCAATTTGTGGAATATTAGTAACTTCAGTACGTACTATAGTTTCATTTGTTAAATCTTTGCTTTTTACATAACCAATAATTCCATTAGAAGTTCTTATTTCTGTCCATCCTTTTTCATCGTCCTTTTCAATAACTATGACTTGTTCATCTTTCTTTATTTTAGCAACAGTTCGTGAAAAAGTATCTTTTATAGATTTAACTGATAAATTTTTAGTAGCAGTTGCTTTAACTTGTTCTTTGGATAAAGTTTCAACAGTTACTATATTTGTATCTGTATAATAATTTAATTCGATATTTAAAGATTCTAATAACTCGGAAATTGGAATATACACTGTTCCATCTTTTTCAAAAGCAGTTGTAGCAATAGTATTTTCAATATCATTTATAGTAATTAAAGTATTATCTAAAAACATATTAGTAACTTTAGTATCGTAAGTTATAACAATACGTTTTTCAGCTTCGTTATAGTATAAATAAGGATCAAAAAAGTTTGCAACATCTGGTCGAGATAAATATATATGATTATTTTCCACAATTAAGTCATTCTTTAAATATGCAGTTACATTGCTATTGTTTATAACAAGATTAGTTTTATCTGTAATATCATGATTTTTGTAATTAGGTGCTTTTTCTAATACGAATAAAGCTACTACTAATAATACAATTACAATTATAATATTTCTAACTAATTTAAATATATTAATTTTTGAGGTTTCTTTAATCCTTGAATGAGGCTTCCTTCTTTCATTATTTTGATTATCTTCCATAATTTATTACTCCTTATATTTTTATTTTTTTTTACAAAATCTATTATAATATATCATATAATTTTATAATTCACAAGTGAATTATGAAATTTAATAAAATTATAAACTTAAAGCTTGATATTTTAATGGTTTTATAGCAAAATATATCTGTATGTAAAGAGGTGCTTATGGAAAAAATAGATATTGAAAGAATAAAAGATTTAATTAAGAAAAATAAAATAAGATGGACTAATCACGTAATAATAAGACTTTTTCAGAGACATATAACGCAAGCTGATGTTGAAAAAGCTATTATAAATGGAGAAATAATTGAAGTTTGTAAACAATGCGGAGAAATTTCTTATAGCGATAGTGTAGCAAAGCAGTTGGAAAAATTAGTAAATTCTGTTAGGAATGCTATTACTGAAATTACTATAATTAATTATACTGAAATGGTAGCATAATTTATTTCTATTTACATTATGTTACAATTCAGTAGAGAAACATAAAGTTTTAGTAAACCTGAATTGTAACGACCTGTAACACATTTTAATTTTTTTTTATAAAAAAACCTTTAAAAATTTTAAAATATATAGTATAATAAATATGTGTGAAATTAATGAGAGAGGAGTAAATTTATGGGGATGTGGATATTATGGCTAATTGTAGCAGGTTTTTTCTTTATACTAGAAATAGCAACTACAGGATTTTTAGCAATGTGGCTAGGTGTAGCAGGTTTAATAACATTAGCATTAAGTTTCTTTGTAGATAACGTAGTAGTACAAGTAATTGTATTTGCAGTCTCATCAGTAGTATTAATTCTTTTAACAAAGCCATTAGTAAAAAAATTTATAGATAAAAAAACAATACCTACTAATACAGATAGTTTAATGGAAAAAGAAGGAATAGTCATACAAACTATAGACAATATTAAATCTGTAGGGCAAGTTAAATTGCAAGGAGAGGTTTGGTCTGCAAAATCATCTGATGACGATAAGATTATAGAAAAAGGAACTCAAGTTGTAGTTAAAGATATTTCAGGTGTAAAATTAGTAGTAGAAGAATCTGAAAAAACTGAGAAAGTTATGGCATAAAGCAGAATGTAGTTATAATATAATAAGAGTAAATAAAATTTTGGAGGTAAAGTTATGATAGTATTTTTTGTAATATTATTAATTATAGTAGTTATAATAGCAGTAAAAACAATTAAGGTTGTTAAACAATCAGAAGTGTACATAATCGAAAGATTAGGAAAATTTAATAAAATAGCAGATGCAGGTCTTACAATAATTATACCATTTATGGACCAAGTAAGAAGTGTTGTAAGTTTAAAACAACAAACAATGGATATTCCGCCTCAAGGAGTTATTACAAAAGACAATGTTACAATTACAATAGATACAGTTGTGTTCTATAAAATTACAGACCCTGCAAAAGCAGTATACGAAATCCAATCTCTTAAAAAAGGTATTGAATATTTAGCAATTACAACAATTCGTGATATCGTAGGTAAAATGGATTTAGACTCTACATTTAGTTCTAGAGATGCTATTAATAATCAATTAAGAATAGTATTAGATGAATCAACAGACCAATGGGGATGTAAAGTAGATAGAGTAGAGATTAAAGATATTACTCCACCAGCAGATATTAGAGATGCAATGGAAAAACAAATGAATGCAGAAAGAAATAAGAGAGCCGCAATTTTACAAGCAGAAGGAGAAAAACAATCTGCAATTACTATAGCAGAAGGACGTAAGGAAGCTGCGATACTTGAAGCAGAAGCTGATAGAGAGGCACAAATTAGAAGAGCAACTGGTGAGGCTGAGGCTATAGTAAAAGTTGCAAATGCTAAAGCTCAAGAAATTCAAATGGTTTATGAATCAATTAAAAATGCAGCTCCAGACGATAAGTTGGTTCAATTAAAATCATTAGAAGCGTTAGAAGAAATAGCAAAAGGAGAGGCAAATAAAGTATTTATCCCGTTTGAAGCAACAGGTGCTTTATCTGCATTAGGTGCTGCAAAAGAAATTTTTGTAGATGGAAAGAAGAATGAAAAATAAAATAAAAAACTCTTGTATTTTCAAGAGTTTTTTTGTATAATAAGGGAGTAAAAAAGGAAAAAATGGAGGAATGTTTATGATATATTCAGAAGATGTAGAAAAAATGTGTCCAGTAAAAAAAGGAGCAAATCATGGACCAGCACCTATACCAGAGGAAGGAAAATGGGTTAAAGTAAAAGAGATAAAAGATATTTCAGGTTTAACACATGGAATAGGTTGGTGTGCACCACAACAAGGAGCTTGTAAATTAACATTAAACATTAAAGATGGAGTAATTCAAGAAGCATTAGTAGAAACAATTGGATGTTCTGGGATGACTCATTCAGCCGCGATGGCATCAGAAATTTTAACAGGTAAAACAATATTAGAAGCATTAAATACTGATTTAGTATGTGATGCTATAAATGTAGCTATGAGAGAATTATTTTTACAAATAGTATATGGAAGAAGTCAATCAGCATTTTCAGAAGGTGGACTTACTATAGGGGCAGGATTAGAAGATTTAGGAAAAGGTCACAGAAGTCAAGTCGGAACAGCATATAGTACAGTAGTAAAAGGCCCTAGATATTTAGAATTAGCAGAAGGATATATTACTGATTTAGGATTAAATGAATATGATGAAATTATAGGATACAAATTTGTAAATTTAGGAAAAATGATGGATAACATTAAATCTGGTATGGAACCACTAGAAGCAATAGAAAAAGCTAGTGGTAAATATGGTAGATTTGACGAAGCTGTTAAAGTGATAGATCCTAGAAAAGAATAAATAAAAATGGAGGAATAGAAAATGGCACTTTTTGAAGGTTATGAAAGAAGAATTGAAAATATAAATAAAGTTTTAAATAAGTATGGAATAGCAAATATAGAAGAAGCTAAAAAAATATGTGATGATAAAGGAATAGATGTATATAATATTGTAAAAGGTATACAACCAATTTGCTTTGAGAATGCTTGTTGGGCATATATTGTAGGAGCAGCAATTGCAATTAAGAATAATGTAGAAAAAGCAGAAGAAGCAGCAAAATATATAGGAGAAGGATTACAATCTTTCTGTATACCAGGTTCCGTAGCAGATGACAGAAAAGTAGGATTAGGACATGGAAATTTAGCATCAATGTTATTAAATGAAAATACAAAATGTTTTGCTTTTTTAGCAGGACATGAATCTTTTGCAGCAGCAGAAGGCGCAATAGGAATTGCCAAATCTGCTAATAAAGTAAGAAAAGAACCATTACGAGTAATTTTAAATGGTTTAGGTAAAGATGCAGCACAGATAATTTCAAGAATAAATGGATTTACATATGTTCAAACGGAATTTGATTATTACACAGGTAAATTAAAAATAGTAAAAGAAATAGTACATTCAAAAGGGGAAAGAGGAAAAGTTAGATGTTATGGTACAGATGATGTTAGAGAAGGTGTTGCAATAATGCAATATGAAAAAGTAGATGTGTCTATAACAGGAAACTCTACAAATCCAACACGTTTCCAACATCCAGTAGCAGGAACATATAAAAAAGAATGTATAGAAGAAGGAAGAAAATATTTCTCGGTAGCATCAGGTGGTGGAACAGGAAGGACATTGCATCCAGATAATGTCGCAGCAGGGCCTGCTTCTTATGGAATGACAGATACAATGGGAAGAATGCATTCAGATGCACAATTTGCAGGTTCTTCATCTGTACCAGCACATGTGGAAATGATGGGATTAATAGGAATGGGTAACAATCCTATGGTAGGTGCTACAGTAGCTGTTGCAGTTGCTATCGAAGAGGCTATGAAATAATGTTATTGTTCAGCAAAAATTAGGAGCTGTTTGTATGTATATTTTAAATGATATAGTTTATGCAAATGATAATGAAGTAGAGTTGAAGATTAAAGAATTTAAAATTATAGCAGAATTGTATATGTTAGTAACATAAAAAGCGAAATATTAAAAGAAGTTTATAAAAAAATTAGTTTATTTCAAGTTGAGTAGTATTTAATATAGATAAAAACTATTTTGGATATTTAAAAAAATTTACAATAAAATAATACACTGAACAAAATCAAAATAAATTTAAATTTTGTTTAGTACAGTGGACAAAATGTTGACAAAAAGAAAGATTTGAGATATAATAGAATAAAATAAACAAAAGGGAGAATTTTATGATTATTCGTGAAAAATATTTATCTAAAATTAGACCATTCTATGATCAAGATTTAATAAAAGTAATAATTGGAGTTAGAAGGTGTGGTAAATCAGTTATACTGCTACAAATAATAGATGAGTTAAAAGAAAGAAAAATACCAGAAGAAAAAATAATATATATAAACTTCGAATATGAAGATTATGCTTTTATAAAAAACAATATGGATTTACATCAATATATTAAAGAAAAAATAGTAAATAATGAAAAATATTATCTATTTTTTGATGAAATCCAAAATATTAATCATTGGGAAAAAGCAATCAATTCATTTAAAGCATCTAAAAATGTATCAATATTTATAACAGGTTCTAATAGTGATTTATTATCTGGTGACCTTGCGACACATATAGCAGGAAGATATGTAAGTTTTAAGATATATCCATTCACATTTAAAGAAGTATGTAAATTAAAAAATATAACAGATAAAAAAGATATAGAAGAAGCATTTAATGACTATATAACTTGGGGAGGAATGCCACAAAGATTTATGATGGCAGATGATTTTCAAATAAGAACATATTTATCAGATATCTATAATTCTATTTTAGTAAAGGATATTATAACTAGATTTAATATAAAAGATTTAGATTTGTTTAATAGAATGGTAGAATATATAGTTACTACACCATCACAAAATTTTTCGGCAGAAAGTTTATCAAATTATTTTGCAAATAAAGATGACAGAGAAGTTTCAAAAATAACTATATATAATTATTTAGAATATATGACAAAAGCTATGGTAATAAATAAAGCGGATAGATATGATGTTAGAGGGAAAAGAATATTAAATGGTAAATATAAATATTATTTAACTGATTTAGGGTTTGGTCAAATAATGAATATAGGGAAAAGACCACAATTAGGAGCATATTTAGAAAATATTGTATATAACGAATTATTATCTAGAGGATATGATGTTAAGGTGGGAAATTTAGAAAATGGAGAAATAGATTTTATAGCAATAAGATTTAAAGAAAAAATATATATTCAAGTTGCATATATTTTAGCAGATGAAACTGTTGTTGAAAGAGAATTTGGAGCATTTAAAGGAATAGAAGATAACTATCCTAAATATGTTTTAACAATGGATAAATTTGATTTTTCGCAAAATGGTATAATTCATAAAAATGTAATAGATTGGCTGTTAGAAGAAAATGGTTGAAAGTAGAAATATTGTTACAAGATAATAGTTGAAATTAATAATAACTTAAATATACTAGTTTAAAATTAAAAATTTTGCAAAAAGTAGTCTTGTAAAAAAATAAAAAGTATGATAGTATAAAGAAAATTACGAAAAAGGAGAAGATGAATAATGTTAGAAACAATAAAATTAAAAGAAGAAAATATGAAAAAAATAAAATGGAACGCTGAAACCCTTGTGGCTGTAGAGAGAGAGAGAGAGAGAGAGAGAGAGAGAGAATCTCTTTATTCAACTACGAATATTGTCATTTAGAAAATAAAAAAAGAAAATTAAATAGTAGTAAAAATAAAGGTAGAACTATGCCTGTAAAACAGGTAATAGGTCTACCTTTATGTGCGTTTGACGAAAAAGTAAAACATAATCATAGGAGAGGGGGACCGTAAAAAATAGTAAGAAACAAAAAAGATAAAAAATTAAAAAGGTTATAGGTACCTAAATATAAAACCTAAATAAAAAATAAGGAAGGTAAAGAAAATGAAAGCAAAGGAGTTAATGATAGTGTTATTAATAATAATCGTATTATTAATAGTAATAATAGTAGCAGTAAATGCTAATAAAAATAAAGGAAATGAGGAAAATACTCAAACACCAGCGATAGGAGTAGTAGAGGAAAATAAGGTAGAGGAATTTGTAGAAGTACAAGAAGATGGAAGTAAAGTAAATACAAGTGAAGAATTAAAGAAAACAAAAACAATAGATGGACTAGAAATAAGTAATATAAGATTAGTAGAAAATAACAATGTATCACAAGTAGTAGCAGATGTAAAAAATCCAACAAGTAAAACATTAGGAGATTTTCCAGTAGATATAGTAGTAAAAGATAAAGCAGGAAAAGAAATAACAACAATCGGAGCATATATAGATAAAGTAGAAGCAGGAAAAACAGTACAACTACATGCATCAGCAACATCAGATTTCGCAAATGCATATGATTTTGAAATAGTAAAATAATATATAATTTTTTAATAGTATATATAATAACAAATTTTGATATATAGCTATTTTTAATCAAAAAACAAGCACAGGTGGCACAATTAAGGTACAGATTGTCAAATAGCTATATATCAAGATTTCTATAGGATTATATTTTCCCATAAAAATTTAAAAGAAAGGAGTCAAAAATATATTGAAAAATATATTAAAAGAATGTTATGAAAGTTAAGAAAAAGAGCAAAGGTATAACATTAATTTCATTAGTAATAACAGTGGTAGTAATGCTGATACTAGCAGGAGTAACAATATCAGTATTTACAGGTACTGATGGAATGTTTAGTAGTATAACTCAAGCAACAAGAGAATATAAAAAGCAAGCAATGCTAGAAGCAGTAGACTTAGCAAAAGCATATGTAGAACTAGATAAAACATATACTAATGAACCAATAACAATAACAGACGTAATAGATAAAATAAAGGAAGTAAGTACTATAAATGAAAAAGATTACATAATAACAGTAGATGACGAAGAACAAACAGCAACAATAATAGATAAAGCAACAGGAGTAGTAGTAGATGTATGGATAGATGAAAATGGACATATACAATCAGACGGAAATATAGTAGATGATGTAGAAAATCTAGTAAAACCAACAGTAACATATGAATTAGACCCACCAGCAGGAACGTATGGAGATGAAGTAAAAATAACAATTACAGCAACAGAAGAAAAGAACGGAATAGTAAGAATGGTATTACCAGACAATAGTGAAATAATATACAATAAAGAAAAAGAAGTAACAAAAGAATACATAGTAACAGAAAACGGAACATATACATTCGTAGTAGAAGGAGCAAATGGAAGAAAAACTACAAAATATGTGGAAGTGAAAAATATAACAAGTGTAGCAAATATAGTAATGGAAGTACAAAATACAGAGCCAACAAACCAAGCAGTAAATGTATTAATAACATATGATGAAAATGTAAAAATGGGAGGACAAGTATTAGTAAATGCAGATAGATTCCAATATAGTATAGGAGAAAATAATTGGCAAAATGCATCATCAGCAAATACAACTATACAAGTAGGAGTAAATGGAACAGTATACGCAAGATACTATAGTGGAACAGAAGGATTTGGAACGACCAGCGTAACAATACAAAATATAGATAAAATAGGACCAAATACGTTTGACTTAAGTACAACAAAAACAACAAATAGTATAACAGTAAGTGGAAGTACAGAAGACACAGGAACAACAGGATGTGCAGCAGAAAATTATGGTATAAGAGGATATCAGTTCCAATTAAAAGATAGTGCAGGAAGTGTAATAACAAGTTGGACAACAGAAACAACAGCGACAAGTTACACATTTAATAATTTAACACAAGGAACAACATATAAAGTAAGTATGAGAGCTGTAGATAAGGCAGGAAATATAACAGAAGCAACAAATAAAGATGAAAGTGTAACATTAAGTACAACACCAGATTCAAGTACAGCAATAGGAATAACATATAATCCAACAATACCAACAACAGGAAATGTACAAGTAACATTTACAAATAATAGTGGACAAAGTGGATTAACATTAAAATATCAAATAGGAAGTCAAACAGGAACATGGAACACATATACAGGACCAGTAACAATGACAACAAATGGAAAAGTGTATGCAAGATTATTTGATAGTAATGAACAATATACAAATACAGCAACAGCAACAGTACAAAATATAGATAGAATTGCACCAAATGCGTTTAATTTATCAACAACAAAAACAACAAATAGTATAACAGTAAGTGGAAGTACAGAAGACACAGGAACAACAGGATGTGCAGCAGAAAATTATGGTATAAGAGGATATCAGTTCCAATTAAAAGATAGTGCAGGAAGTGTAATAACAAGTTGGACAACAGAAACAACAGCGACAAGTTACACATTTAATAATTTAACACAAGGAACAACATATAAAGTAAGTATGAGAGCTGTAGATAAGGCAGGAAATATAACAGAAGCAACAAATAAAGATGAAAGTGTAACATTAAGCACAACACCAGATTCAAGTACAGCAATAGGAATAACATATAATCCAACAACACCAACAACAGGAAATGTACAAGTAACATTTACAAATAATAGTGGACAAAGTGGATTAACATTAAAATATCAAATAGGAAGTCAAACAGGAACATGGAACACATATACAGAACCAGTAACAATGACAACAAATGGAAAAGTGTATGCAAGATTATTTGACAGTAATAATCAATATACAAATACAGCAACAGCAACGGTACAAAATATAGATAGAGAAAAACCAATAGTAACAAGTGCAACAGCAAGTACAAGTTGGGGAGCAACAAATAGTATAACAATAACAGCAACAGATACAGGAACAGAAGGATGTGCAACAGGAAATATAGGAATAGTAGGATATGGAATAAATCAAAGTAGCACAACAGAACCAACATATACAACAGTAACAGCAACAACAAGTTTAAGTACAACAATAAATAATATAACAGCAAATGGAACGTATTATGTATGGGTAAAAGACAAAGCAGGAAATACAGGAAATAAAGCTGTAAAAGTAAATAGAGTAGACACAACAGCTCCAACAACAGCAACAATAGCAAGTAGTAATGTAGAAGCAGAAACATTTACATTAACAGCAACAGGAGCAGATGGAGAAAGTGGAATAGCAAAATATGAATTCTATATTAATAACACATTAGAAAAGACAGTAACAATAACAGAAGGAACAGCAACATATAACGTAACAGGAAAGACAGCTAATACACCATATACTTGTAAAGTAATAGTATATGATAATGCAGGAAATTCTAAAGAAAGTAATACTATAACTGTAACGACTAAGACAGCAGGGGTAGATCCAGAAACAGTAGCAAAAATAGGAGACTTTGTAAATTATAGTGTAGAAGTAAATGGAAGAACATATGATAAATGGAGAATATTAGATTTTGATAATAATGGACATATGGAAATAGTGTGCTATAATGGACCAAGTTTTACAATGAGCGGAAAAAGTGATTATGCAAATGCAATACAAAAATTAAATGATGCATCAGCACCATATAAAAATGGAACATATGGATATAGCACAAGACATTTAGGAAGTGATCCAAGTAATCCAAGTAGCTATGCAACGATATCAACAAGTTATGTTAAATATTATCCGGGAGGAACAGTGCCAAGTGGAACAAAAGCATGTTTAGTGCAAACACATCATGAAAGCGATTTGAATGCAATAAAATCATTTAGCGGCACAAACAAATTGTTCAGTAATAGTTGGCTGGCGTCTCGCCATGCGTATGTTTCGTCGATCCCTTCGTTCTTCTACGTCCGCGGTGTGGATAGCTCTGGCTCGCTCGGCGGCAGCAACTTGTGCACCGTGACTTCCGGCGGCGGCGAGTCTGCGCGTAGCGGTAGTAATGCCCTAGCCCCTGTAGTTTCTCTGGAGTCTGGAGTCAAAATAAATACATCATTGGATGGAAATGGAAGCGAGGATAGTCCATGGAAGCTAACTTGGACAGCACCAGAAGTAGTAACAATATCAGAAAACACTATGATAGATTCAAGCACAATAGGACAATATCAAGGTAAAGACATAAAAATTACGAATAATGCAACAGTAACTCTTGAAAATTGTACTATAAATGGTACAATACAAGCTAATAGCGGAAGAATAGATATAAATTCGTGTATACGAAAGGGTACTATAGAAAAAAATGGCGGAGTAGTCTATATTGATGGCGTACTGGATTAACATAGTGGGGGAGCACCTTATTGACCATAAATGTTCAATTTTAAATGTAAAGTATCTTTATATAAAATTTCAAAAAGTATGATAATCAACAAAAAAACTCTTGAAAATTCAAGAGTTTTTTTGTATAATTCTAAAACAAGGAGTTGAATTTAAATGCAAAACATTTTAGATAAAGTAAACACACCAGAAGATTTAAGAAAATTAACATTAGAAGAAAAAGAAAAATTAGCAGAAGAATTAAGAAAATTCATACTAGAAACTGTATCTAAAACTGGAGGGCATTTAGCTTCAAACTTAGGTATAGTAGAACTCACTATTGCTTTACATAGCATATTTAATACACCAAAGGATAAATTAATATGGGATGTAGGACACCAAAGTTATGTGCATAAAATTTTAACGGGCAGGAAAGATAAAATGAGTACATTGAGGAAGTTGGATGGTTTATCTGGATTCCCTAAAATAAGTGAATCAGAATATGATGTTTTTGAAACTGGCCACAGTAGTACATCTATTTCAGCAGCATTAGGTATAGCAAGGGCTAGAGATGTTTTAAACGAAGAATATGAAGTTATAGCTGTAATAGGCGATGGTGCTTTGACTGGTGGTATGGCTGAAGAAGCAATGAATGATGCAGGAAGTAGCAATTCTAACATCATTGTTATATTAAATGATAACGAAATGAGTATTTCTAAAAATGTAGGTGGTATATCTATGTTTTTGAGTAAATTACGTAGCAAAAAGTTATATACTGCTTCTAATAAAAAAATAAAAGAAATTACTATGAAAATTCCATATTTAGGTGAAAAATTAGTAAATTTAACTAGAAGAGTCAAAGATATGTTAAAACAATTCTTTTTACCTAATATGTACTTTGAAGACATAGGTTTTACATATCTAGGACCTGTAGATGGTCATAATATTGAAAAATTAGAAAGTATATTGGAAAAAGCAAAAGAACTTCAAGGACCTGTATTAGTCCATGTTATTACTAAAAAAGGAAAAGGATACAAAATAGCGGAAGATAATCCGTCAAAATTTCATGGAATTTCTAGTTTTAATATAGAAACAGGAGAAAAAATAAAAAAATCTGAAAAAGATTATTCAAAAGTTTTTGGAGAAACTTTAGTGAAATTAGCTGAAAAAGATGAAAAGATAATTGCTATTACAGCTGCTATGAAAGATGGAACGGGTTTAAGGGAGTTTTCAAATAAATATCCTAAAAGATTTTTTGATGTAGGAATTGCGGAACAACATGCTATTTGTATGGCAGCAGGAATGGCAAGAGTGGGCTTAAAACCAGTAGTAGCAATATATTCTTCGTTTTTACAGAGAGGATACGATCAAGTAATTCATGATATATGCATGCAAGAATTACCAGTAGTAATAGGTATAGATAGAGCAGGAATAGTTGGAAATGATGGTGAGACGCATCAAGGAATTTTTGATTTATCATTTTTATCAATAGTACCGAACTTAACTATATTGGCACCCAAAGATTTCAAAGAATTTGAAAAAATGTTAGAATTCTCAATAAATTATTCTAAACCAATAGCTATAAGATATCCTAGAGGTGGAGAAGGCAAATATAAATTTGAAAAGTACGAAGACATTGAATTAGGAAAAGCCGAAATTATAAAAGAAGGAAAAGATATAACTGTACTTGCAATAGGAAAAATGGTATCAAGAGCAATGGAAGCAGTAGAAGAATTAGAAAATAACGAAATAGATGTAGAAGTAATAAATGCAAGATTTATAAATCCGTTGGATAAAGAAAAAATATTAGAATCTATTAATAAAACTAAAAACATAATAATAATAGAGGATAATGTTATAGAAGGCGGATTAGGAACAAAAATAGAAGAATTAATTGTGGAAGAAGATATAAAAGAGGTAAAATGTGTAAAAATTGCATATCCAGTAGACTTTATAAAACAAGGTAGTGTAGATGAAATTGAAAAAAGATATGGTTTAGATAAAAAAAGTATTGCTAAAAAGATAGAAATGATATATAATAACAAGGGTAATTTAGAAAAAAGGAATGAAGTTAAATGAATAAAAGATTACATGAATATAGGAAAATTAAAGATTTAAAAGATATGTTAGAGCAAAGTGCTAAAATTTTTGATGATAAACCAGCATTTATATTTAAAACAGATAAACCAGATAAATATGATTCTATAGATTACGATGATTATAAAGAGCAAGTAGATGAATTAGGCACAGCTTTAATAGATATGGGGTTAAAGGATAAAAGAATAGCTGTAATAGGCGAAAATAGATACGAGTGGGCTTTATCTTATATGGCAGTAGTAGCTGGTACAGGAGTAGTTGTACCATTAGATAAATCATTACCAGAAGTTGAAATAGAATCTTTAATAATGCGTTCAGAAGTTGAAGCAATATTCTATACAAAAACATATAAAGATACAATGAAAAGGATTCGTCAAGAGAATAAATATAATTTAAAATATTATATATGTATGGATAAAGAAGATTTGCAAGATGGAGAATTTTACATATATGATTTAAAAGAAAAAGGCGAAGAATTATTAAAGAAAGGTAACGAAGAATTTGTTAATGCAAAAATAGATAATGAGAAAATGTCTATTATGTTATTTACATCAGGAACAACTTCTAAATCTAAAGCAGTAATGTTAAGCCAAAAAAATATATGTACAAACTTAATGGATATTGCTTCTGTAATTAAATTAGATGAAAATGATACTATGTTATCATTCTTACCATTACACCATACTTTTGAATGTACAGTAGGATTTTTATACCCAATCTATTCAGGAGCTAAAATAGCTTATTGTGAAGGAATTAGGCATATCGCAGATAATATAAAAGATTACCATGTAACAGCGATGATATCTGTACCAATTTTATTTGAAAACATGTATAAAAAAGTAATGAAAAATATCGAAAAACAAGGAAAAATGGAAAAAGTTCAA
This sequence comes from uncultured Clostridia bacterium, assembly GCA_934182605.1. Classification (GTDB taxonomy): domain Bacteria; phylum Bacillota; class Clostridia; order TANB77; family CAG-508; genus CALXUC01. Next base: position 50,647 of record CAKPRQ010000004.1, read on the forward strand.
ACAGGAATAAAAATAAGTAAATTCTTATTGAAATTTGGTATAGATGTAAGAAAGAAAATATTTAAAGAAATTCATGAAAAATTAGGCGGAAAAGTAAGGTTATTTGTTAATGGAGCAGCTGCTTTAGATGAAGAAACTGAAAGAGGATTTAATGCGTTAGGTTTTAAAATTGTACAAGGTTATGGATTAACAGAAACTTCTCCAGTAGTAGCAGCAGGAAATGATAAATATACTAAAATAGGGTCAATAGGTAAAATATTTCCAAGTGTAGAAGTAAAAATAGTAGATAAAGACGAAAATGGAGTAGGAGAAATTGCCGTAAAAGGTGATAGTGTAATGCTTGGGTATTATAATAATGAGGAAGCTAATAAAGAGGTATTTCAAGATGGTTGGTTCTTAACAGGAGATTTAGGATATATGGATGAAGACGAATTTTTACATATAGTTAGTCGTAAAAAAAATGTTATAGTATTAAAAAATGGTAAGAATATATATCCAGAAGAATTAGAAAACTTAATTAATAAAATACCAGGAGTAAAAGAATCTTTCGTATATGGAAAACCAGACAGAGATGATGATTTAAAAATTTGTGTAAAAGTAGTATATGATAAAGATGTTATAAAAGAAGAAGAAAATTTAGAAAAAGAAGAAGAAATAAAAGATTTTATATGGGGCAAAATAAAAGAAATAAATAAAACAATGCCTGCATATAAGTATATTAGAGAATTAACAATAACTCAGGAAGAGTTAATAAAGACAACTACTCAAAAAGTAAAAAGACATGAGGAAATGAAGAGAATATAATTATGTTTTAGAATAATATTAAATTTTGAACTTGATATATAGCAATTATCAAGTTCAAAATTATGAGAAAGGGTTTTTTATATGAATGATAAAGAAATTTTAAAATTAGGTATAGAAAGAGCTATAGAAACAATGGAAAAAAATTATGGCGGCCCTTTTGGAGCAGTAATAATTGATAAAAATGGTGAAATCGTTTCAATAGCTTCTAATACTGTATTGAAAGATAATGATCCAACAGCACATGCAGAAGTAAATGCTATAAGAAAAGCATGTCAAAAATTAAATACTTATGACTTAAAAGATTGTATATTGTATACAACTTGTTATCCATGTCCTATGTGTTTAAGTGCTGTAATATGGGCCAATATAAAGAAAATATATTATGCAGCTACAAAAGAAGATGCAGCAAAAATAGGATTTAGAGATGATTATATATATGATTTTATAAATAAAAACTGTGATGATGAAACTGTTTTAGAAATTGTAAGTATGGAAAAAGAAGAAGCATTACAATTATTTAAAAAGTATGAAGAAGAAAAAAAGACAATATATTAAGTTATTGGGTAACAATAATTTTAGGATCAATTAATGATTATAGAAAAAAAATACACTATATGAGGTGAATTCATAATTACTTCATATAGTGTATTTTTTATAATACTTTAAATTATATATTTTATAATTGATAAAACAGTATCACCTAAATAAGTTAAAACAATCAAATATAAAAGAATATGTTGAAGAATGTTACTAGTTCTATTCACAGCAAAATTTGTGAACTTTTTTATTGTAGGATGTATATAATTCATAAATAAAATTCCAAAAATTCCCCATATAACAGAAAACCACAATGCAATTCTTCCATTAATATTTAAGAAATCATTAGAATAATCCCAGAATTTCATACTAAATAAAGCATCGAGTCCATAACTTACTAAATATTCAAAAACTGAAAAAATAACTGCAGACATTATAAAAAGAGTGATTTTATTTTTATTAAATTTTTTTAAAGTAACTAATAAAATAAGAGCCCCATATCCATATATTGGGCAAAGCGGACCATATAAAAAGCCTCTTTTTTCAAAATGTCCTACTATATATACGCAATAAACTGTTTCTAAAATCCATCCTATAATTGCATATATAAAGAAAAAGATAACAAGCATTTGTAAATCTGTTAAAGGCGTATTAAATTTATTTTTTAGATTATTAATTAAATTAGTGTTTTTCTTTACTTCAATTTTTTCTTCCATATATGTATACTCCTTTAGTAAATTTTCTTTAATAATAATATCAAAAAAAATTGAAAAAGTAAAGATGAAAAAATATTTTTTTAGAAAATTAATACTTACAGTTCAGTAAAAAACACGTAACTTTTGCAAAATCGTGATATATAGCTATTTGAAAGTCAAGACCTGGATTGTGTCACTCTAGCTATGTTTTGACTAAAAATAGCTATATATCACGATTTTATAAAATAATTACTGAATTGTAACAAAATTAATAATATATTACAATAAAATTTCTTTACAAAATATTTAACCAATGGTATAATGTTTGTGAAAAAATAAAACAAAAAAGGAGATTAATTATGAAAAAAGTAGGAAATATTTTGTGGGGAATTGTGTTAATTGTAATAGGCTTGATAATAGGAGGAAATGCGCTAGGTATTACAAATATTAACATATTTTTTGATGGCTGGTGGACATTGATTATAATAATTCCATGTTTTATAGGATTATTTAAAGAAAGAGAAAAAACAGGAAATATTATTGGACTATTAATAGGAATTGTTTTACTTTTAATGTGCCAAGACGTTTTAGATTTTGATTTAGTATGGAAATTATTATTGCCTGCTATTTTAGTTGCGATAGGTATTTCAATGATTTTTAAAGATGTAATTGGTGGAAAAGTAAATAAAGAAATTAAAAAATTAGATGAAAAAAGAAATGGAGAAAATGAATATTGTGCAACTTTTTCTGAACAAAATCTAAATTTTAATGGCGAAAATTTTAAAGGAGCAGATTTAACAGCAGTATTTGGTGGAGTTAATTGTGATTTAAGAAATGCAATTATAGATTCTGATGTTGTTATTAATGCAAGTAGCATATTTGGTGGTATTGATATATATGTACCTTCTAATGTAAAAGTAAAGGTAAAATCTAATGCAATATTTGGAGGAGTTTCTAATAAAGCATATGATAAACCAGAAGAAAATTGCAAAACTATTTATATAAATGGAAAAGCTTTATTTGGAGGTGTTCAAATAAAATGACAACTGCTCAAAAAATAATAAAGTATTTAGCAATAGCATTTGCTATATTTTTAATAGTAAGCATAATATCATTAATCTTATTTGGAGTATATGCATTATCAGGCGTTTTAGGATTAAAAGATAATAGTAAAATTGATGTAAGTAGTAATATGCAAACTGTAGATATTGGAAATAAAGAAAATATAGTAAATTTAACAGATATAACATCATTAGATATAGAAGTTAAATATACTAATTTGATTATAAAAAATGGAGATACATTCTATTATGAAACAAATAATGACAATATAATATATAAAGAAAATCATAATACAATAAAAATAGAAGAAAAAGGTAAATGGCTTTTTAGTGATACAGAAAGTAACTTAATAATTTATATACCAGAAAACTTTGATTTAAATAAAATAAATATAGAAGCAGGTGCTGGAAAAGTTGAGATAGAAAACTTAAATGCAGATAATTTAGACCTTGAATTAGGTGCAGGAGAAGCAAGCATATCGAATTTAAACATAAGAAACAATACTAAATTAGAAGGTGGAGCAGGAAGACTAAATATTTTAGATGGAAATATAAATAATTTAGATCTAGATATGGGAATAGGTGAAATAAATATAAATTCATTTATCACAGGAAATAGTGATATAGATGCAGGAATAGGAATTCTAAATTTAAACTTACAAGGTTCTAAAACAGATTATAGAATAATAACAGATAAAGGTGTAGGAAATCTTAAAATAAACGGAGAAAATATTTCAGGTGCTTCTACTTATGGAGAAGGAAAAAATCTTATTAAGGTAGATGAAGGTATTGGAAATATAAATATTATTGTAAATGAATAATAAAGAAAGGGTAATTAAAATGAGTTTAGTATTAAAAAATGCATCAAAAACTTATGTAGGAAAAAAAGCAGTAGATAATGTTTCATTTAGTTTAACAAAACCAGGAGTATATGGTTTACTTGGAACTAATGGAGCAGGCAAAACAACAACTATAAGAATGTTGTTAGGAATTATAAAGAAAGATAGTGGAGAAATTACTTGGAAAGGAAAAGCAGTAGATAGAAAAAATGTTAATTTTGGATATTTACCAGAAGAAAGAGGCGTATATCCTAAAACTAAAATATTTGACCAATTAATGTATTTTGCTGAATTAAAAGGTATGAAAAAAGATAAAGCAATAGAATCAATTAATAAATGGGCAAAAGAATTAAGAGTAGAAGAATATTTACAAATGCCGGCAGAAAAATTATCAAAAGGAAATCAACAAAAAATACAATTTATGACAGCAATAATTCATAACCCAGAATTATTAGTGTTAGATGAACCATTTAGTGGACTAGATCCTGTAAATACAGAAATTATAAAAAATATTATTATAGATTTAGTAAGAAATGGAAAATATATAATAATGTCGTCACACCAAATGGTATCTATAGAAGAATTCTGTAGTGAAATTTTGATTTTAAATAAGGGTAAAACAGTATTGCAAGGAAATTTAAAAGAAATAAAAGAGACATATCAAGCAAATAGAGTAGAAGTAAATGTAAATCAAGATATTGAATCATATATAAAGGTGCTAGATTTAGAAATAGAAAACGAAACTAATAATAATTATGTTATAAAAATATCAGATGAAGAAAAGGCACATATATTATTAAATAATTTAGTAAAGGATGGAATTGAAGTAGATAAATTTGAAATTAAAAAGCCAACATTAAATGATATTTTCATAGAAAGAGTAGGTGGAAAATAATGAAAAGTTTAATAACAGTAATGAAATTTACTATGAAAGATATGGTGAAAAGAAAGTCATTTATAATTTCTACATTAATTATTTTAATATTAATAGTAGCGGGATTTAATGTACCTAATATAATGAAAAGTATGAGCGGAGAAGATACAGGAGCAATATTATTAATAGTAGATAATGATAATGTATTTGAAGGTAATTTAGAAACATTAAAACAAGCAGATTTAGGGTATAAAATAGAAACAAGTAGTAATTTAACGTATGATGATATTAAATTTAAAATAGAAAGTAAAGAAGCATCAGAAGCTATAATGATAGAAAAGGAAGATGAAAATATAAAGGTTAGATACATAGTAGAAAATGCTACAATGATACCACAAGTGCCAGAAAATGTAGTAAATATGTTAAATACATTATATACAAATATTCAAATAAGTAAATTAGGATTAACAGAAACAGAATTACAATCGATTACACCTAACTTTGAATTCTCATTAGAACAAACTGAAAAAGAACAAGCAAGTGGAAATATTTTTGTTATGATGATGATGTCCCTAGTATTATTTTATGCAATATACTTCTGTGCATACCACGTATCAAGCTCAATAACAACAGAAAAAACATCAAAAATAATGGAAACATTAGTAACATCAACAAGCCCAAGAATAATAGTACTAGGAAAAACAATAGGAATTGGAATAGTAGGATTAATACAAATGATATTAATAGTAGCAACCGCTTTAATAAGTGCAAAAGCATTTTTAGAGCCAGGATTACTAGAATCAGTATTAGATATGTCTAATATTACAGCATATTTAGGAATAATTACTATTATTTATTTTATATTAGGATATTTTGCATATGCTCTATTATATGCATTAACAGGTTCAACAGTAAGTAAACCTGAAGATATACAATCAGCTAATACACCTGTAGCATTAGTAGCAGTAGTAGGATTTTATTTATCTTATTTTACAATGATGAATCCAACAAGTGAATTAAACGTATTTGCATCATTATTCCCAGTATCATCACCATTCTGTATGCCATTTAGAATAATGATGGGATTAGCAAGTGGAGTTGATGTGGTAATATCTATAGCAATTTTAATAATTACAATATTGATAATTGCTAAAGTCGCAATAAAAATATACTCAAATGCAATTTTAAATTATGGAACTAAAATGAGTTTTAAGGATATTATAAATATGTATAAAAATAAATAAAAGTCGTGGAAGCACGGCTCTTACTAATTATATAAACTTTTTCAAAGTTGTTGACAAATTTTTACATAAAGTATAAAATATATAAAAAAAGAACGGAGCAGGATTATGAAAAACGTATTAAAATTTATAATAGTAGCAATAATTATTATAGCAATAGCAATATTTGTATATTTTATAGTAAATAGAAATAAGGTGGTGCAAGAGCCTATAGTACATAATTATTATAAATATTATAGTAATGAAAAATTTGGAGTAATAGATAAATCAGGAAATGTTTTGATAGAAGCAAGTTATCAAGATATAATTATACCTAATCCAACATATCCAATATTTTTCTTATTAGAAAATAATGAAATAAAAAACGTTGTAAATGAAAAAAATGAGAAAATTTTTACAAATTTTGAAAAAGTATCTCCAATTCCTGTAACAGGATTGATAGGCGATATTCCATATGAAAAACATGTATTAATATATGAAGAAAATGGAAAACAAGGTTTATTAAATTTAGAAGGAAAAAAAATAAGTAAAGCAAAGTTTGATAGTATAGAAAGTTTACCATATAAAGAAGGAGAACTCTTATGTAAAACTCCTGAAAATGTGTATGTATTACAACAAAATGGAAAAGAAAAAATAAAATTAGATAGCGGAATTAATATAGTAGCAGATGGATATTACTTAGAAAATAATTTTGAAAAAACAGGATATATTATTTCAAATGAAACAAGTAATGGAATGATGTATGGTTATATAGATTATAATGGTAAACAAATATTAGATTTAGAATTTGATAAAATAGAACGTGTTTTAAATGATAAAGATAATTTAATTGTAATGAAAAATGGTCAATATGGATTGTATCAAAATGATAAAGTTATTATAAATTGTAATTATCAAGATATGAAATATGAAGATAGTATAAATATGTATTTTGTAAAAAGAGGCAGTAAATATGGTGCTTTAAATGAAAATGGAGATATTGTGATACCTGTAGAATATCAAAACATTGAAAATAAGGGAATGTTTATAGAAGTTGTAAATAGTGATAACCAAAAAGAACATTTTAACATAAATGGAGAAAAAACAAACCAATTTGATAATTATAATTCTATAGAGAAGTCTAAGTATGATAATACATATATAGGAATATCAAATGATTATTCATATCAACTTTTAGATAAAAATTATAATGTATTAACAAATGAAAAATATGAATATATGGAAAATATACTTTCAAATTTATATATAGTTAAAAATACAAATGGTAAATATGGTATTATAAATATTAATAATCAGAAAATAGTTGATAATAATTATGATGTAATACAATTAATAAGCAACACTGAAATTATACAAGCTATGGATGTAACAAGTAATATGGTAAGTTTGTTTAATAAAAATGGTCAAAAACTTTTAGAAGAGGAAGATTTACTTGTAATTTTTAATGATAATTATATTAAAGTATTTTGTAATGAGGGTGCTAAATATTATACATTAGATGGCAAAGAATCTTTAAATACAGAAATTTATAAAAATAATAATATAATAGGTTTTTATGAGAATGGTAAATGGGGCTTTAAAGATAGAAGCGGAAATATTGTTATAAAAGCTATTTACGATAGAATTGTAGAAATAAATGAAATTGGATATGGTGGTATTAAAATAGAAGATAAATGGGGAATAATTGATAATGAAGGTAATATCATAGTAGAACCTAAATTTTATATTGATGATAATATTTCAGATCCAGAATTTTTAAATAGATTTTATAAAAACTATTATGCAAGTGAAGGAGCTTTTTATATAGAATAATATTTAAGGAGTAAGGTTGAAAAATAATTACAATTTTTTTCAACCAGATTTGTGCCTTAAGAAGGAATGATATTAATTATGGAGTATAAAACAATAAAAGAAAGTAATATGGCTGAAATTATAGAGAAAAAATCAAAATTTATAGCAAATATATTTCATATAGAAGATAAAGAAGAAGCAGAAAAAATAATTTCAAATATAAAGAAAGAATATTATGATGCAAGACATAACTGTTTTGCATATTCTTTTTATGATGAGAAAAGTATGCAAATATATTCAAGGTCTAGTGATGATGGTGAACCTTCTGGAACAGCTGGTGTACCAATTCTTTCTGTTATAAGCGGAAATAATTTAATAAATGTTTTAATTGTAGTAACAAGATATTTTGGTGGAATTTTATTGGGAACAGGAGGTTTAGTAAGAGCATATAAAGAAGTGGCGGAAAAAGTTGTATTAAATTCTAAAATGTACAAAATAGTAGAAGGATATGAAGTAAAAATACTAATAGATTATAATAATTGGGATAAATTTAATTATTATTGTAAAAATAATGGAATTAATATTATTAAAACTGAATATTTTGAGAAAATAGAATGTATTTTTGAAATTTCTAAAGAAAATTTTGAAAAAGAGAATCTGTTTTTTAGACAAAACGACATTCTTCGACAAAAGCTGATAACAAGCGACTTTTGAAAAGTTTAAAAAAGGTAAAAATCTCAAAAAAATATAAAAAAACTATTGCAAAAAAATTAAAATCCAAATATAATTTGAAACAAGAAATAAACATAAGGTTTAAAAATTATATTTAGGAGGAAAAATTATGAATGAAAAAATTTCAGTATTAGTCGCAGATGATAACTTAGAATTTGCAAATACGTTAACAAATTACTTAGGAAAAGATGAAGAAATGGAGGTAATAGGTGTAGCAAAAGATGGTGTGGAAGCTGTAAATCAAATAAAACAAAAACAACCAGATGTTGTGGTACTAGATGTTATAATGCCACATCTAGATGGATTAGGAGTATTAGAAAAAATATCGAATGAAGAATTAGAAAAAAAACCATCATGTATTATGCTTTCAGCAGTTGGACAAGAAAAAATAACACAAAAAGCAATAAATTTAGGTGCAGAATATTATGTAGTAAAACCTTTTGAAATAGATGTTTTAATAAAAAGAATAAAAGAAATAAAATATTATCAACCTATTGGAAGAGAAAGAAGTACATATTCAGTAAGAGAAGATAAAGCAGATTATATTGCAATAGATCCTAGAAAGAAGAAAAGTGAGTGTAATTTAGAAGCATTAGTAACAAACATAATACATGAATTGGGAGTGCCAGCTCATATAAAAGGGTATCAATATTTGAGAGAAGCAATAATGATGGTGGTAAATGATATAGATTTAATAAACGAAATAACAAAACAGCTGTATCCTGAAATAGCAGCAAAATATGGAACAACACCATCAAGGGTAGAACGTGCAATTCGCCATGCAATAGAAGTATCTTGGTCAAGAGGTCGCATAGAAACAACAAATGGTATATTTGGTTACACAGTATCAGCAGCTAAAGGAAAACCTACAAATAGTGAATTTATTGCTATGGTAGCTGATAAACTAAGAATTGAAATGAAAAGTGCGTAAAAAATAATATTTATAGCCATTCGTTTTGTATAGTAGAATGGCTAGTTTTGTCTAAAAAAAGCCCAAAATTTAACAAATTTGCCTTTTTCTATTGAAAAAAATCTGAAAATATAGTATAATAACAGAGGAGGTAAATGATTATGTTAAATTTTAAAAGTAAAATTAAGATAATAATAATGGCAATATTGTCTATATATATATTGTTAATGAGTAATTATTCATTAGCTAATGATTTCAGTATGACATTATCTGGCACTACTGATGTTATTGGTGTGCAAAATGATGTTAGTCAATGGAGTAAACCGAATACTCCAATATATTTTGAAGACTTAAGGGATAATAGAGCTTTAATTTGTAATGGACATGGAATTGCATTACCTTCAAGAAAAAGTTATAGCAGACCTTTAAAGGATGCTACTTTGGAAACACATGGTATAGATGTTGAAATAGATCAATTAAGAGAAGATAATAAAATCCAAAGAAATCCAGCATACAATTATACTCAAAATCAACCTAATGCTAGTAATCCTTACGGTGCAACAGGCAGTGTAGTAACAACAACCAGAACACAAGCTATATATAATGATAAAGGTGAAAAACAATTAAGTCCTAGAGAAGCTTATGTACTAGCACATCAAAAAGATACAAGTAAATATCCCGATGCTACACAATTATCTCATTGGGGGGTTACAAAATATGTTCCAGGTGCTGATTTAAGTAATGAAGATGTAACTATTTCTTCAACTGATAGAGAAGTTCCTAAAAATTTAGTTAATGAAGCTATAGCATATGAAGAAGCTATGAAAAAGTTAGAAGAATTTAAAAAGAAAAATAATGGTAGATCTATTGTAGATAAAACAGATTATAGTAAAGTACATCCAGGTTATAATAAAATAACTGGCAAGTATATTGTTGGACCATTTACTTGGGATTATGTAAGAGCATATTATAAACCATCTGCTTTAGGACAAAGTCAAACAGTTAATGAGGATGGAGTTGTAAGTTTCATAGGTATTACAGATATAAAATGGTATGCTGATGATGAGAAAACATTAGAAATCAAAAACGTAAATTATGTATATGATGAAAACAGAAATTTAGGAGAAGGTGATGAGAATTACAAATTTCCATATCCTAATCAACCATTTTATATAGAATTTAGTAAAGCTGAAAATCCAAATGTTAAGATGGTATCAAAAGCTAGTATAAATTTAGATATTATGAATGCAGAAGGAACAGCACACGAATTAGAAGGAACATTTAATGATGTTAATTGGATTGCTAAAGATGATCCTATTAAGTGTACATGTACTAATGCAGTTTGTGTTCATGGTATGAAAAATCATATGATTAAACATACAAAAGGTTCTTTTTGGGGAAGTAGTAAATACTATACAAAGTGCCCTGAAATTTATTGTGCAGAACATAGAAAAGAAATGATTGAAAACAATCACTTAAAAGGTCACGATTTCTACATTATAGGTGAAATTGTAAATCGAGGAACAACATCTCAGCCATTATACGCTATTCCAGTATCAAAAATTACAATTAATAATAATGTAGCAGACATGGAATTAGGCAGTCCTCAATCTTATACGCCACCAATTCCATTCCCAGTTGGATATCCAAGAGAAGATATTTATGAAGAAGTTCCATGGTTACCAACAGAGCCACCAAATCCTAATGAACCAGATGAGCCAGATGAGCCAGAAAATCCAGATGAAGAAATAGAAAATCCAGGTATTCCATTAATTATGGAAATTGCAGGTGAAGTTTGGGTAGATAATCCTACAGGTAAAGAGTCTTTGGCAAATGGTGTTAGGGATGAATTTGAAAAAGGAAAAGCAAACGTTGAAGTATATTTATATAATAAATTAAATGACAGTGAACCAGTTGCAAAAACAATTACAGATTATGACGGTCAATATACATTTGGATATGTTGATATAGGTGAAGAGTATTATGTAGAATTTGTGTATGATGGTATGACATATAAAACAACAAAATACTTAAATTCAATAATAACAGAAAGTTTACCAGGAAATTTATCAGATATAAATCAAGCTTATATAGATAATCCTGAAAATTATTTAAACGCTTCACATGCAGTTGAGAATGCTTTAGAAAGAGATGCGTTTAACTCAAAATTTAGTGTAATATCAAATAATATGGCAACAGGTGTAACAGGATTACAAACACCTTTAACATATTATAATGTAGTTTCATCACAAGGAACAATGTCATCTTTAATTACAACTGACTCTGCATATATGACATTACCTGAATTTAAGATGAGTGCAAGAACAAGTACAACAGGTCTTTATTTCCCATTAAATGATTCATACTACGTAGATAATAAAGATTTGAACTTGCCAACTCAAAATGGACAAGAATATAATTATGTTAGAACTTATGAAGGATTAAAGCATATTAATTTAGGATTGGTAAAAAGAGAACAAGGAGATTTTGCAGTAAAGAATGATACATACCAAACAATAATTGCATATAAAGGTAATAATTCAAGTTTTGAACATAATAACAAAACAACAAATGTCTTAACGTATGATGCTAATACAAGAACAGCAGCATATTATACAGATAAGCAATATACACAATTATTAAATAAAGCAGATTATGATTGGAAATACGATACATCTTATGGCGAAAATGCAACAATTTCAAGTTCAATATATAATACTTCAGATGAATTGAATGTATATATAGAATATAAGTTTTTAATTAGAAATCAATCAACATTAGAGTGGGGAAGTATAAAAGAATTATCAAATTATTTTGATAAAGATTTAAAATATAGTTCATCATATCAACATTTAGATATGTCATCATGGATAGAAACTAAGATGAATGGCAGTGAAGAAGTTCAAAAACAAGAAATTATTTGGGAATATGGTGAAGATAAAGATGGGTTTAGTACAATATATACAGACGATTTAGCTGATATTAAAATGATTTCAGGAGATACATTAGAAATACATTTAATTTTACAAGTTGGTAAAGACGCGGCAAGAAATATTATATTAAATAATGATAGTAATCCAAATTACGATAACATATTAGAAATTACTAAATTCAGCGTAAACGAAGGACTTGTAGACAGAGATTCAAACCCAGGAAGTTCAGACTTAAATAATACAAAAACATTTGAAGACGATACAGATAATGCACCATTTGTAAGAATTTTAATAGATGATAGTGAAGAAGCTAAATTGGGTAATATTATAAGTGGTAACGTATTTGAAGATTTAAAAACAAGTGATTCTGTATTAGTAAATAATATGTTTACAGGAAATGGTATAAAAGATGATAATGAAAAAGGCATAGCAAATGTAAAAGTTGAATTAATTGAAGTTTTAATCGATAAAGAAAGCAATAGAGAAGTTGAATTGATTGTAAGAGATGCAATTAGAACAGATGAAAATGGAAATTATAGTTTTACAAACTTACCAGCAGGTACATATAAAGTTAAATTTACTTATGGTGATGAAGAACAATTAAGTAAAGACATTACATATAATGGTCAAGACTATAAATCTGTTTCTACAGATACAATAAAACAACAATATCAAAATAATCCAATGGAAGTAATGATTTTAATAGATACATCTAATGGTATGAAATATAATAATAGATTAACAGCTATAAAAGATGCTTCTAAACAATTAGTAAATTCAATTTATACAAAAGTACAAAAAGCCAAAGTGGGAATATCATTCTTCTCAGAACCAGAATCTAATACTGTGAATAATACAGGATTAATAGAAAAACCATATGTTGATACTTTGATAAGTGCATTAGATAAAGATTATAATAATTATGGAGCTAATTTAGCAGATACAATTAAAAGTGCATTAAATACTTATAATAAAGAAGCTAATACTCCAAAAGTATTAATTATTTTAACAGATGGTTATATGGAAGATACTGATGCAGACAAAGAGATGATAGAGCAAGCCAAAGCACAAGGTGTAAAAGTTATATCAGTTTTAACATCTATGGATGAATGGTCAGAAGATGTATTTGGAAATGAGTATAGCCCAGTATCAAATAAATTATATAATATAAGTGATAAATATATTTCAGACTATGTATCAGAAGTCGTATTGGAGGATACTATATTAGAGCTTGAGAAAACATTACCAAACTTAACAGATGCTAAAGATATTCAAACAGAATATGTTGTGTCTAATGATAGTAAAGTTGGAGATATCCATACAAGACAACAAAACATAGAATTTACAAAAGTTATGGTAAATGAAAATGGTCAAATAGTAGATGGAATAGATACAAGCAATTTAACAGAATTTGCAAATAAAACACAAATAACAGCAATTACACCAGTAAGAGTGGTTACATTATTCCATGAAAATGAAAAGACAGCCAATACTAACTTAGGTTTAATAGAAAGACCAAAAGTTGAATTACAAATTAAAGAGGAAATTGCAAGTTTTAAAATAACATTAGCTAATGGTACAGTTATAATAGATTCTGAAAAAGATTTAACACAAAATGTATTAGATTTAGAAGATAAGAAAGTAATTCACTTAGATAAAGAAATTATGCAAGGTGCTACATTGTCTATTAAGTATAAGATAACAGTAGTAAATAATGGACAGGTAGATACATTAGGCGAATATTTCGATTATAACATGTTTGACCCTGTGGAAGTTGCAAAATATACAAAAACAGTACCGGTAAATGTTGGAACAATTTATAATTACTATGATAACTTAGTATTTAGAACAGAAGAAAATAATAGAATGCCTATAGAGGTAAATCAAGTAGTATTAGACGGTATGAAATTTACTAATGGTACAATTGCAAATGCTGAAGAATTGATAAGAGATGGTAAGGCATTTAATCCAGATAAAATTCAAATAACTAATAAGGTTGATGAAAATGGAGAAAAGACTATACTTGAAACAACTTTAGCATGGCAACAAAAGAACCATATAGGAACAGCAGCAGATATTGATGATAAATTAAAGAAGAGCTTATTACAAGTAGTTTCTACTGAAAGCTTAAAAGATTTAGAGTTATATCCAACAATTAGTAAAGAAGTATTAAGCGGAAATCATATAGCTTCAGTAAGCACTTATATTCAATTTGGTAAAGTATTATCCGCAAACGATAGTACAGATACAATGAGCTATAATAATGCAGTAGAAATTGTGGAAAGACTAAATGAATTAGGTAGAAGAGATTACATAGGAGTTCCTGGTAACTATGTACCGTTTGAAGAAATAACTGAATATGATTCAGCTAAAGCTGATAATATATCTATAATGCCACCATTTGGTGGAGGAGAAAAAACTTACTATGCATTAATAGCAGGATGTATTTTCATACTAGGTGCAGGTATAGTATTTATAAAGAGAAAGGTAATGTAATTAAAAAATAATAAAAAAGGATGTCGAAAGGCATTCTTTTTTGTTAATTAAAAAAATGAAATATTTTGATAAAAATTACTTCATTTTGAAACTTGTTATTAATGTTAGTTTAGCAGAAAATTTGACAAAAAATATAATGTATGCTATAATAAGAAGGTAGTTAACTTAAAATTTAAAAGATTGAAGGTGTTATAAAAATTGAAAACAACATTAATAATACCAGCATTAAATGAAGAAAAAACAATAGGGTTAATTTTGGACAAGTTAAAAAAACATCCATATATTTCAGAAATTATAGTAGTTGATAACCGTTCTACAGATAATACATCTAAGATAGCTCATGATAAGGGTGTTAGAGTAATATATTGTGGAACTCAAGGAAAAGGTTATGCAATGGAAGCTGGTTTAAAAGAAGCAAAAAATGATATTATTTTATATATGGATGGGGATATTTTATCTTATACAAATGATATGGTGGAGAAAATGTTAGAGCCATTATTAAATAATGAAGTTGATTTTGTTAAGTCGGAATTCGATAGAAGTGGTGGTAGAGTAACAGAATTAGTAGCAAAACCTTTATTAGAAATATTATTTCCTAATATGTATAAATTTAAACAACCTTTAAGTGGAATTATAGCAGGAAGAAAGAGTTTTTTTGAAAAAATTAATTTTGAAAAAGATTATGGAGTAGATGTTGGCATTTTATTAGATATGGTAAAAATGAATGCAAGAATAAAAGAAGTACATATAGGAACAATTAAGAATGATTCGCAAAGTTGGGAAGCATTATCTAAAATGTCTAAAGAAGTTGCTACAGCTATATTAAGAAGAGCAGGAAAATTAGATGATAATATTTATTCAGAATTATTAGAAGAAAATCCTGAAATTGCAGAATGTATACAAGACATTGAACCAAAAATACAGATAAAATAATTTTTATCTGTAATTTTCTATTAAAGGAGAGATTTATAAATGAAGTATTCATATGTAACTGTTTTATCAACAGAAACGTATTTATTGGGAGTTTTATGTATGTATCAATCATTAAAAAATTCAAATACTAAAATTCCATTAACAGTTGTAGTAACAGATAATATTTCTGATGATATTATTAAAATATTAGAAAATGAAAAAATCAATGTTGTGAAGAAACCTAAAATTAAAATTACTAATATTGTTAATGAACAAAATAAAGATTCAAAATTTATGTATTGGAATAACACATTTGATAAGTTACATATTTTTGAATTAACTCAATTTGAAAAAATAGTGTATATAGATAGTGATATGTTAATATTAAGAAATGTTGATGAATTATTTAAAAGAGAAAATTTATCTGCGGTAGTTGCTGGAAGTTTTTATCCTGGTAATGAGGAATGGGTAAAACTAAATTCAGGTTTAATGGTTATTGAACCTAAGACAGGAATGTTAGATGAATTTATGAAAATATTAAATTCGGAAATATTAAAAGGTAAAATTATTGGAGATCAAAATATCATTCAAGAATATATTCCAGAATGGGAAAATATGGAAAATTTACATTTAGATCATAAATATAATATTTTTTTTCAATATTTAGAGTATTATCTTGACAAATTTAAAAAATCGATAGATAATATTTCAATTGTACATTTTATATCAAAGGGTAAACCATGGATGTTAGATAGAATACAAAGAAAACAATTAATGGAGCAATATAAAAAAGATACTGCATCTTATATTGTATTAGAAAAATATTTTGAAACTTTAGATAGTATAAAATTAAATAAAGAATGAGGTTATGAATGAAAGAAATATATGTAATTAGACACGGACAGACAGATTGGAATTTAGAAGAAATTATTCAAGGTAATCAAAATGTACCTTTAAATGCTTGTGGTAGAAAACAAGCAGAAGAATTAAAAAACAAATTAAAAAATATAAAATTTGATTATATAATATCCTCTTCATTAAGTAGAGCAATTGAAACCGCTAAGATTGCTACAGATAACAAAATAAATATTAAAATCGATTCCAGGTTAAGAGAAAGAAGATATGGAGAATTAGAAGGAAAATCTCAGTATTGTTTAGAAGATTTTAAGTGTGCATCTAATGAATTATGGAGTTATGATTTAAATTATAGTAAATATGGTATAGAACCTATAAATTCTTTTGTAGAAAGAGTTTATAGTGTGTTAGATGATATAAAAAAGCAAGATTTTGATACTATTTTATTATCTACCCATGCAGTAGTAAGTGTTGCAATTAAGTATTATTTTGAGGGAAAAAATAATTCACAATTTTTCATGATACAGGATGCAATGAAAAATTGTGAGTGTAGAAAATATATTATTGGAGGTTAAAATGAAAAAATTTAGTATAGTAATACCAGCTTATAATGTTGAAAAATATGTGGAAAATGCTATAAAAAGTGTAAAAAATCAGACATTTAAAGATTATGAAATTGTTGTAGTAGAAGATTGCTCTATAGATAATACTTTATCTATTTTAAAAGAGGAAAGCGATATAAAACTTATTGAACATGAAAAAAATAAAGGCTTAGGAGGTGCTAGAAATTCTGGAATTAAAAATTCTGAAGGAGAATATATTATTTTCTTAGATGCAGATGACATGTTATATGATAATACAATATTAGAAAAATTAAATAATACTATTGGAGATAATACTTATGATATAGTATATTCTGGATTTGAAGCAAGAGGAACAAGAAACTTTGTGTTTATTCCAACAGAAGAAGAGTGTACGAAGGCATATAGATTAGCAAAAAATAAATTTGTAAGTGTTTGTGCAGGTTGTTGGAATAGAAAATTTTTAATAGAAAATAATATTTTATTTAAAGAAAATGTTGTGTATGAAGATGTTTTTTTTATGTTTTTAGCTATCTGTAACTCAAATACATATATATTAGCTAATTATCCTACATTTATATATAATACGGGAAGAGAAGGCAGTTTAACTACTAAGAAACAATTTAAACAGGTTTATGATACAATCGCTTGCATAGAACATTTATGTAAATTAAAGGACGAAATTGATAAAAGTTATATACCTTATTTATTAGAACGAATCGAAGAACAAAAGAACAGGTTAGTTGTGCGATTACAAAGAGTTATCGATATAGAATTTAAGGAAAATGGTGAGGAGAATGAATACAAATCCTAAAATAGGAAAAGAAGTTCAATTATATAATGTAACTTTTGGTAAATTTGTTCAGATTGCAGAATATTCGTATTTAAGTAACACTAAAATAGGGGATTATAGTTATTGTAATGGTTTTAATCAAATTATGAATGCAAATATTGGAAAATTTGTTTCTATTGCTTCAGGTGTTAAGATTAACGCTATAAACCATCCATATGAATGGGTATCACAGCATAATTTTTTATATTTATCAGAGCAATATGATTTTGGAGAAAATGATGAAGAATTTTTATCAAAAAGAATAAAAAATATTGTAAATATTGGAAATGATGTTTGGATAGGGTATAATGCAATTATTATGCCAGGTATTAATATTGGTGATGGAGCTGTTATAGGGAGCGGGGCAATAGTAACTAAGGATGTAGAACCATATTCAATCGTAGCAGGAGTTCCTGCCATGTTTTTGAAAAAGAGATTTAGTGATGATGTTATAAATGAACTAAAAAAAATAAAATGGTGGGATTGGTCAAGAGAAGATTTAAGAAAAAGAAAAGAAGATTTTAAAAATATAGAACGATTCATAAAATTATATAAAGTTGATGATATTTAAATTTTCCTTGACATTTACATAAAAATGAGGTAAAATATTTAATGAAATTTATATTATCAAATGACTTAGAATGAAAGGTAGTTTATGAGGAGGATTATTTAATGGGTGAAGTTATAGTTATAACCTCTGGTAAAGGTGGAGTCGGTAAAACTACTACAACAGCAAATTTAGGTTCTGCTTTGGCTTTAGAAGGTAAGAAAGTTGCATTAGTTGATACAGATATCGGACTTAGAAACCTAGATGTTGTAATGGGACTAGAAAATAGAATTGTTTACGACATAGTAGATGTTGTAGAAGAAAAGTGTAAATTAAAGCAAGCTTTAATAAAGGACAAGCGATTCGAAGAATTATTTTTATTACCAGCGGCTCAAACTAGGGATAAATCTGCAGTAAACGAAGAACAAATGAAAGAATTAACTAAAAAACTAAAAGAGGAATTTGATTATATAATAATAGATTGTCCAGCAGGTATAGAACAAGGATTTAAGAATGCTATCGCTGGAGCAGATAGGGCAATAGTTGTTACAACTGCCGAAATTTCAGCTATAAGAGATGCCGATAGAATAATCGGTTTAGTAGAAGCAAGTGAGATTAAAAATCCAGAATTAATAATTAATAGATTAAGACCAACTATGGTAAAGCGTGGAGAAATGATGGATGTTGAAGATATAGTTGATTTGTTATCTATTGATTTAATAGGTGTTGTACCTGATGATGAGTATATAATAACATATACAAATAAAGGTGAACCAGTTATATCAAATAAAAAAGCGCCTTCGGGTAAGGCTTATAGAGAAATTGCTAGAAGAATATTAGGGGAACAAATAGAGATAACAGTTCCTGGAAGAGAAAATGGGATTTTTACTAAAATAAAGAGGATATTTAGTAAAAATTAGTGGAGGGAGCTAATGTTTGAAAAGATTATGAATTTGATGAAAAAAGTATTTCGTTTAAATAACAAAGATGAAAGTTCAAAAGAAGCAGCAAAAGAAAGATTGCATTTAGTTTTAATACAAGATAGGGCGAGCGTATCGGCTGATTTCTTAGAAGTTATGAAACAAGAGATTATAGATGTTATCAAAAAATATATAGAGATAGATGAAAGTGCTATTGATGTTAGATTGACTAATAATGTGAATGAAGATGGAAAAGGTAGTTCACCAGCGTTATATGCTAATTTTCCTATTACCAATGTTAAGACTAAAATTTTAAATGATAAGGAAAAAGCTTCTTTTGAAATAGATAAAAAAAATGAATTAGAGAATGTCGAAGAAAAAAATATGGAAGAAAATGTAGAAACAGAAAAAGTAAATAATGAAAATGCTGTAAGTAATGTTGAAGAAAAAAGTAATTTATGAAATAAGGAACGGTTGAATTTAAGTCTAAATTATAAAAGCCGTATTAGTATCTTATTAAAGAAATGAGGAAATTATGAATAAAAAGTTTCTTAAGAATATTGATTGGAGCATTTTAATATGTAGTGTTATCTTACTAGTAATAGGATTGATAGCACTTTTTTCTGCTAGTAGTAGTGACGACTATGAAGAGTTTGTTAAGCAATTAATTTTTGTTGGAATATCTATACCTGTAATGATAATTACAATTGCAATAAATTATAAGACTTTTGTAAAATTATCACCATTTTTATATATAATAATATTAGGTTTATTAATGGGAGTTCTATTTACTGCTGAAAGAAATGGAGCAACAAGTTGGTTTGATATAGGTGGTTTTACACTTCAACCATCAGAGTTTGCTAAAATTGTAATCATTATATTTTTTTCATATATGGTATATAATTTTCAGAAAAAAGGAAAGAATGAAATAAATAAGATCTGGAAACTAGGAATATTATTATTTTTAATCGCTGTGCCTATAGTATTAATAGTAATCCAACCAGATTATGGTACTGCTATGGCATTTATTGTTGCGATAATAGCAATTTTATATATTGCTGGTATAGATAAAAAATATATTATAACTTGCGTATTATTAATTGTTATTTTACTGCCTATAATGTACTTTTTTGTATTACCAGACCACGCAAAATCAAGAATAGAAGTTTTTTTGAATCCATATTCAGACCCGAGAGGGGCAGGATACAATATTATACAATCTAAACTCGCAATAGGAGCAGGAGAATTGTTTGGAATGGGACTTTTGAATGGTAATCAAACTCAATTACGGTTATCTATATCCTAAAACTACAGATTTCATATTTGCAGTAGTTAGCGAAGAAATGGGATTTATTGTGGCTTCAATTGTAATAATTACTTATGTTTATATATTGCTTAGAATGATTAAAATAGCAAAAGAAGTAAAAGATCCTATAGGTTCATATATAGTAGTTGGAGTAATAGGAATTTTCTTCTTTCATATGGTACAAAACATTGGAATGACAATGGGATTATTGCCTATAACAGGTGTGCCATTATTATTATTAAGCTATGGAGGTAGCTCTTTATTAACTAGTGCAATTTTAATAGGTTTAGTTTTAAATATAGGGGCAAGAAAGTCATAATAATTCTAAATATAAGTAAATCTTAGTATCTATATTTATAAATTACATTAATCTCTCTCATTAATTATATCCACTTTATTATAATATTCTTTAGTTTCTTTATCATAATATACAGCGGAAGTATTTTGCTTTAGGAAATTTACAAGCTGGTACATATCAATCCATATTTGATTTATACCATCTTTTTGTACTGGATCAAATATAATTTGTAGTCCAAGATGTAAATGTGGTACATTTATATTATTTACATTTTCTTTAGAACTGTATCCAGTCATTCCTAGGTATCCTATAACATCACCTGCAGTAACTATAGAACCTTCAATAATTTCTGAATTGTATGGATGGTCTTTTCGCAAATGTGCATAATAGTAATACCTTAATCCATCAAAACTTCTAATACCAATTCTCCAACCACCGTATTGGTTCCAGCCACAAGCCTCTACATACCCAGATTCAATTGCTATTATAGGAGTACCAACACTTCCCATTAAGTCATTACCTAAGTGAACTCTTTTATATCCATAACTTCTTGAGTTACCAAAATCATCATAATGACTGTAACTATAACCTCTAGCAATTGGTGAAAATACTTTTAAACCATATTTTTTTTCATAAGTATTAGTTTCAGTATTTTTTATTTCATATGTACCTATAAAACCTCCCAAGACTGCATTATAGCTTTCTAAATAATAATCATAATTCGACATATTTTGAGATAATTCTCTCATTGTTTTTCCACTATTTAATTCGTCCATGAGCTTATTTAAATCGGCCTTTTTATAAGAATTTAAATGCCCATAATATTTAGAAGATAAGTACGCTAAAAGTTCAATCCAATTATATTTAACTTTATAATTTTCATTATGTGATTGTATATCTAATTTGGAGGTGTCTAATAATATTTGTTCTGTAGCAGTAAAATCTATCCACTTTATGTAATCGTTATCTTTACTAGATGATTTATCATCCGCAAATACCGTTTCATATAATAATATTAATAAAAAGAGTATTATTAAAGTAATTATAAAAGATATTAAATAAATTTTTTTAAATTTAATAGTTTTTAAAAACATAAATACACCTCATTCAAGTGTATTTCTGTTATTTCAATTTATTCTAATTTTTTTGATATTGTGTTAATTACCATTTTAGCAGTAGGCTTTATGTTGTCTGGTATTTTTAAGTATTTTTTAATTATTTCTTTATTCATATTTTTATATGCTGCATCTGTTGCCGTAATAATATTAGTTTTAATGTTATTTAAATCCTTATTATATATTTGAGAAACTTTAGGATATACAGTTTTGCTTAAGTTTTCAGAGTCATACTTGAATGCGGCAATTAGGAGCACACTTTCTGCTATGTAATGTGTTCCATTATGAGATAAATTGTATCCTATGTTTTGTAATTCATTTATTATCTTAACTCTAACATTTGCAGTATTTTCTGAATCTTTTTTTGTATCAATTAATTTTTTTAAAGAATCTACTATTTTAGAAAGAAATTCATCATAAAAAAATGAATCAAATACTAAATCATTTTTATTTAAGTCTTCTAATAAAGTAGATTCTTCTATTAAAAATATGATAGATTTAGCATACTTATTTTGCAAATATTCAGACATTTTTTCAGTGATTGTGTTCCAATTATAATCGGGAAATTCATAATCTGATACTATTATGTCAAAATGATATCGTTTTATTGCTCTTAATATTTCGTCACCATTTTTTGCTAAATATGCAACGCGTATATTTGGTATGTATTGCGAAATAGAATTTAATAAATCTTGCGAATTTTGTAATTTTTTGTTAGCTATAAGTAAATTTAACATATTTTATCCCCCTATAATATATTTTTTTACAAATACTCTCTATATTATATAAGATACGAGTTTATATAAAAAAAGTTGCATAAATTTAAAATTTTTTTAAATTTATAAAATTAAAAAAAATGTGCATAATAATTGTAGGTTAGAACTCACAGCTAAAAATTTTTTAATGGCACTTATATATTAATATTTTTTATCAAAAACATAGTTTGGGTTAACACTCTGGGGCTTTGACTGCAAAATATTAATATATAAGTACAGATATTTTATAGAAAAGCTGTGAAACTTTAAATAAATTTAATTCAAAAATGTATTGACTTTAAATTAAGTGTATGATATAAATATTTATATCAAATGAATATTGAAATTATAGGAAGGATGGAAAATTTAAATGAGTAAAAGTTTAAAAAGCTTTGTTGCAATTATAGTAGTATTAAGTATGTTATTATTGATTTTAACAGGTTGCGGTAAGTCTAATACTGTAGAATTGGATATGGAAAAAATTACAACAAATTTACAGAATTTGAAGGGAGAAGGATTTGATATTTTTACAGCTGAATCTGATGTAATGAATTCAGGAGTTGCTAATTTTGATATGTTAGAAACTTTGTATGATTTTGATTTTAAAGAATTTGGAATTAATCCTGAAAATATATCAGAGTATCGTTTTAATATGGATAAATTAAATAAAGATATGTGGATAGTATTCTTACCAGTAGAAGGTATGGAAGATACAGTAAAAACTGAAACTGAAGCATATATTCAAAAATTAATTTCTGATGAAACAGATGCTACAATAAAAGAAAAATTGAAAAATTATTCTTTCGAAGAAATTGATGGATATTTAGTTTGGGTAGTTTCTGAAGATAATAATAGAATTCTAGAGTTAACTAGAAATGCTAAAGCTAATGTATTACCAATGATGATGGATATTACATCTGATATGTTACAAGATAGTATTGGTTTGAATCCTGCTTCTGTTACAGAATTTGCTATAGAAACACCAGCTTTAATAACATTTTCTACAACATATATGGTGGTTAAACCTGAAGATGGCAAGAAAAATGAAGTTAAAGAAGTTTTGGATAATTATATGGTTGCATTAGAAGAACAATGGTCAACATATTTACCATCGCAACATGAATTGGTTAAAAATCGTATGTATAAAGAATACGGAGATTATTTAATTTATATAGTTTCTGAAAATAACGAGCTTATTTATGATACAATAATCAATTCAACAAAATAATTAAAATTAATAAAAAAGCAAAGCGAGGCATTATAATTCTCTGTTTTGCTTTTTTCTTTGTAATACATATGGAGGAGATTACAAATGATATTTAGTAGTATACCGTTTTTATTTTTTTTTTCCAATTTTTTTATTATTATACTATATATCACCATTTAAAATTAAAAATTTAATTTTATTAATTTTTAGCCTTATTTTTTATGCTTGGGGAGAACCTGTATATATAGTTTTAATGATTTTTTCATCAGTTGTTGATTATACAAATGGAAGAATGATTGATAAGTATCGAGATAATAAAGCGATTAAAAGATTATTTATGGTGTTTTCTATAATTATAAATCTTGCACTATTAGGATTTTTTAAATATAGTGATTTTTTAATTGAAAACATTAATTCTTTGTTTAATATATCAATACCTTTATTAGAATTAGGATTACCAATCGGAATAAGTTTTTATACTTTCCAAACGATGAGTTACAGTATTGATGTTTATAGAGGTGCTGTAAAAGTAGAGCGTAATTTTTTGAATTTTATGACTTATGTTTCTATGTTTCCACAACTTATAGCAGGCCCTATTGTAAGATATCAAACTGTTAGTGAGGAACTTTCTAAAAGAGAAATTAATTTTAATAAATTTACTAGTGGATTAGTAAGATTTTTACAAGGATTATTTAAAAAAGTTTTAATTGCAAATAATGTTGGGTATGTGTGGTCTTTAATTTCTGGAGATGCTTCAGATATTTCTTTACTTACAGCTTGGTTAGGTATTTTTATGTTTGCTTTCCAAATATATTTTGATTTTTCAGGATATAGTGATATGGCAATAGGTATGGGAAAAATGTTAGGATTTACGTATCCAGAAAATTTTAATTATCCATATATTTCAAAAAGTATCACAGAATTTTGGAGAAGATGGCATATTAGTTTATCTAGTTGGTTCAAAGATTACGTTTATATACCGTTAGGTGGTAGTAGATGTAAAAAGATTATAAATATTAGAAATATTTTAATTGTATGGATGTTAACAGGAATTTGGCATGGTGCCGCTTGGAATTTTGTAATTTGGGGATTATATTTTGGTGTTTTACTTTTAATAGAAAAATTTATATTAAAAAGATTTTTAGAAAAATTACCTAGTTTTTTTAAACATATATATGCTATATTTTTTATATTAATAGGTTGGCTAATATTTGCATTTGATGATATATCTTTATTAAAAGAATATGCTTTGAAATTATTTATAAATCCATCTATTATAGATACAGAATTTATGCAATATTTTACGAATTATTTTGTAATTATAGTAGTAGCAATAATATTCTCAATGCCGATATATCCATATGTTAAAGAAAAATTTAAGTTTAATAATACTATAATTCAAATTTTAATTTATTTGGTATATGTAGCATTATTTATGATTGTTACATCTATGCTTGTTAGTGATACGTATAATCCATTTTTATACTTTAGGTTTTAGTTATTAATTATATAGTTTTTAAATATAAATTTTTTAGTAATCTTATCAAATAAAACATTCGTATAATTTCTAAATATTTTTTACGGCACCCTTCCAAGGTAAACTTGAACTCTTTCCGTAAAAAATATTAATAAATTCTAACTCTGTTTTATTATGAATAATCCTACTTTGCAAAATTTATATTTAAAAATCCTCTAAAATAAAATTGTATTTAGCAAAAAAATACAGAGAGGAGTATGTAAATGAATAAGAGTAAAAATATAGTAGTTGTATTGGTTGCTGTTACAGTAAGTATGATTATAATTACATTATCATTATTGTTTGTATTTTTAGATAAAAAAGAATTTTCTGATACGGAAAATAGATATTTAGAAAAGTTACCACAATTTTCTTTTGAAAGTCTGAAGTCTGGAGAATATATTAGAAAATTAGAAACATATTTAACAGATCATTTCCCTTTTAGAAATGAATTTATGTTTTTAAAAACTAGTGCATTAAAAGTAATCGGTCAAAACAAGATATCTGGATTATATTTAGGAGACGATGGATACTTGTTAGAAGAATATACAGTAACTCCTAAAAGTACTAATATACCAATTGATGTTTTAAATAGATTTAATGATAATTTACCTGATAATACAAATATGAGCTTAATGCTTGTTCCAACAAGTGTTGAAATCTATAGTGAAAAATTGCCTAAATACTCAACAAATACTAGTCAAAAAGATGTGATTGAGTATGTTTATAATAATATTAATTTTGATGGGATTAATGTTTATGATTATTTAGAAAAAGAAAGTACTACAATAGATTTATATTATAAAACTGACCATCATTGGACTACTTTTGGTGCATATTTAGGGTATGTGGCTTATATGAATTATTTAGGAATAGAGGACTTAGAAAGACCAACTTTTGAAAAAATAACTGATGAATTTTATGGTACTTTTTATTCTAAATTGATTGATAATTCTTTAGAAAGAGAAAGTATGTATAAATTAAAAGATGATGATACAGAATATATTATGAAAGATGTAGCTACAAATACAGTTATGGATACAATATACGAGGAAAAGTGGTTAAACGAGAAAGATAAATATTCATATTTTTTAGGACAAAACAAAGCTTTGTTAGAAATTCAAAATAAAAGTGTAGATAACAATAAAAAAATATTAATTGTAAAAGATAGTTATGGGAATTCAATGATCCCATTTATAGCTCAAGAATATGAATATATTTATGTAATAGATCCAAGACTTTATAGGTTAGATATTAGTGATTATGTGAAGGAAAATGAAATAGAAGAAGTTTTATTAGTGTATAATGTAAAAACTGTTGAAACTGATTTAGGAATAAGGAATTTGAGGTAGAATTTAAAGGGTTACAGTTTAGTAATTATTTTATAGAATCGTGATATATAGCTATTTGTAAGTCAAGACCTGGATTGTGTAACCCTAGCTATGTTTTGACTAAAAATAGCTATATATCACGATTTTGCAAAAGTTATATGGTTCCTTCCTGAATTATAACAAAATAATAAAAAATATTACAAAAAAACTCTTTACTTTTTGCAAAAAATCTTATAAAATATATAGAATAAAACTAATGAAATATATTTTAATAAAAGGAGATTGAACGAATGAAAATTTTAATGTTATCTTGGGAATATCCACCACGTATAGTAGGGGGAATAGCAAGGGTCGTACACGACCTTTCAAAAAGACTTATAAAAGATGGACATGATGTTACTGTTGTTACGTACAGAGAAGAAAATGCACCATATTATGAAAATGATAAAGGAGTAGAAGTTTACAGAGTTGATAATTACATGATTAGTCCAAATAATTTTATAGACTGGATTATGCAAATGAATTTTAATATGATAGCAAAAGTAAATGAATTATTAGCAAAGGGTATTAAATTTGACGTAATACATGCTCATGATTGGTTAGTCGCATATGCTGCCAAAACTCTTAAAAATTCTTATGATATACCTTTAGTTTCTACTATTCATGCTACTGAATCTGGCCGTAATAAAGGGATTCATGATGATACACAAAGATATGTAAATGATACTGAATGGATGCTTACTTATGAGTCATCTGAGGTTATTGTAAATAGTAATTATATGAAAAATGAGTTACAACGTTTATTTGGATTGCCTTATGAGAAGATAAATGTTGTACCTAATGGTATAAACATAAATGTTTATAATGGCATTGAAAGAGATTATGATTTTAGAAGACAATATGCTGCAGATAATGAAAAAATAATTTTATTTATGGGAAGACTTGTATATGAAAAAGGTATTCAACATTTAATAGATGCAATGCCTAAAATTTTAAGTAATTATAATGATGCTAAGTTAATAGTTGCAGGTAAAGGTGCTATGTTAGATGAATTAAAAGCTAAAGTAGATTATTTAGGATTATCTCAAAAAGTATATTTTACAGGGTATTTAAATTCTAAACAAGTGCCTAAAATGTACAAATGTGCCGATGTTTCTGTATTTCCAAGTACGTATGAACCTTTTGGTATAGTAGCTTTGGAAGCGATGCTCGCAGGTGTACCTACAGTTGTTTCAGATACAGGTGGGCTAAATGAGATAGTAGACCATGGAGTAAATGGAATGAAAAGCTATACTGGTAAT
Organism: uncultured Clostridia bacterium; assembly: GCA_934182605.1. Lineage (GTDB taxonomy): Bacteria > Bacillota > Clostridia > TANB77 > CAG-508 > CALXUC01. The sequence continues at coordinate 79,036 of CAKPRQ010000004.1, forward strand.
GCTAATTCATTAGCTGATTCTATTTTAACATTATTATTTGACCACCAATTATGCAGTGAAATTACTAAAAATGCTAAACAAAAAGTAAAGAACGAATATAATTGGACTAAACTTGCCCAAGATACACATTTTGTATATCAAAAAGCTATTTGTGAGACAATGGCAAATAGACAAGCTAGACAAATAGCTCAAGAAAAATTAAGAAAAGATAAGAAAATTAAGAATGTTGAAAATGAATTAAGTAAATTAATTCCTTTCAAAAAGAAAAGTTTATATGCATAATTTTTAATAGAATTATTAAAGGTTACGGTTATAATGTACAGTATTTATTAGATAAGTTTTTAAAATATAAAATTTTGCAGAGTAAAACTATTCATAATAAAATAGAGTTAGAATTTCTTAATATTTTTTACGGAAAGAGTTCAAGTTTACCTTGGAAGGGTGCCGTAAAAAATATTTTAGAAATTCAATGAATATTTTATTTGATAGTTTACTCAAAAAAATTTATATTTTAAAAGTTATGTTTTAGCAATAGAAAGGATTGAATGGATGATGTCAGTTTATGATAAGGCTTATGAATTGTCAAATGCTATAAAGGAGAGTAAAGAGTATTTAGAATATAAAGAGTTGAAAAACAAGATTTTTCAAAATAAAGAATTAAAAGAAAAAATAGAAGAATTTGAAAAAATAAGATATGAAGTTCAAATTTTATCAGTAAAAAGTCATGAGCAAGATGAAGAAAAGGTAAAAAAATTACAACAGTTATATCAAATTCTTGTTGAAAATAGAGAAGTTAAGGAGTTTTTTGATAAGGAAGTAGTTTTTAATGTGATGTTAGCAGATGTAAATAAAATAATTGCAGAAGCTGTAAAAGATGTATTAAATTAAAGCTGTATGAAGGGAATGAATAAAGAAATGAAGAAAAAAATAGAATACATAATTGCTGATACAAATTTAGTGGAACAGATTTCTAAAAAATTTAATATATCAGAATTAGTGGCAACTATTTTAGTTAATAGAGGTATAACAGATGAAAAAGAAATAGAAATATTTTTAGAACCAACAAGAGATGATTTTCACAATCCAATGACTTTGCCAGATATTGAAAAAGCTATTTTAAGAATAGAAAAAGCTATTAATAATCAAGAAAAAGTTATTATTTATGGGGATTATGATGTTGATGGAATAACAAGTATTACAGTTTTAAAAAAGTTTTTAGAGGAAAGAGGTTTGAAAACAGATTATTATATACCTAATAGATTAGACGAAGGCTATGGTTTAAATGATGAAGCTATTAAAAAGTTTGCTGAAGAAAATTATACTTTAATGATAACAGTGGATTGTGGTATTTCTGGAAATAAAGAGATAGATTTGGCTAATGAATTAGGTATAGAAACTATAATTACAGATCATCATGAACCTTTAGATATTTTACCTAGTGCGTATGCTGTGATAGATCCTAAAAGAGAGGATAACAAATACCCTTTTAGACATTTAGCAGGAGTTGGAGTTGTTTTTAAATTAATACAAGCATTATCTATGCATTTGAATTTAGAACCAAAAGAGTATTTAAAATATTTAGATATTGTTTGTGTTGGTACAATTTCTGATATTGTACCTCTTTTTGGAGAAAATCGAGTTATTGCTAAATTAGGAATGAAGTTAGTTGAGATAACAAAAAATATTGGATTAAAATCCTTATTAAAAGCTTCTGGATATAAAAATGTTTCTTCTATAGCTATTTCTTTTGGAATTGCACCAAGGATAAATGCTTGTGGAAGAATGGGAATGGAAAAGGAAGCTTTAAAATTATTTTTAACAGATAATTATGATGAGGCAAGGAAGATTACTGATGAATTAAACGAATTTAATAAAGAGAGACAAGAAAAGGAAAAAGATATTTTAGTAGAAGCACTAGAAAAAATTGAAAAATATAATTTAAAAGATAATAATACATTAGTTGTATCTGGAGAAGATTGGCACCATGGGGTAATTGGAATAGTTGCCTCTAAAATTACTGAGATGTATTATAAACCTTCAATATTATTAAGTATTGAAGGTGATATTGCTAAAGGATCTGGAAGAAGTATAGAAGGTTTTGATTTGCATAAAGCTTTATGTGGATGTAGTGATTTGTTAGAAAAATATGGTGGCCACGAAATGGCAGTTGGATTAAGTTTAAATAAAGAAAATTTAAATCAATTTAATGAAAGAATGCAAGAAATTTCTAGTAATATTGATTTAGAAAAATTAATTCCAATAGTGAAAATAGACAAAGTGTTAAATGCTAGAGATTTAGAGATTAATAATATAAAAGCTTTAAAAATATTAGAACCTTTTGGTGAAGGAAACAAAACACCAGTATTTTTAATAAAAAGTGCTAAAATAGCTTCAATTAGAGCTTTAAGCGAGGGAAAACATTTAAAAATGTCAGTAAATGTGGATGGTAAATATATAGATGTAATAGGGTTTCAAATGGGGGAATTAGTAGATAATTTCTTGATTGGTGACAAAGTAGATGTAGCTGGTACAATAGATATAAATGAATTTAATGGAATGGAGAATATTCAAATTACATTAAAGAATATAATAAAAAGTATTAATTAAAGAAGGAATGTGTATGACAGAATCAAAAAAGAATGTTACTATTGAAGATGTTATTAATATTATGAAAAAACATAATAGAAAAAGTAACGTAAAAAAGATAATGAGAGCATATGAGTATGCATATAATGCTCATAGTGAGCAAAAGAGGGAATCGGGAGAACCATATATAATTCATCCTGTAAATGTAGCTGCAATTTTAGCAAGTTTAGAGATTGATGATGATACTATTTGTGCTGCTTTGTTACATGATGTTATAGAAGATACTTCTGTTACAAGAGAAGATATAAGTAGAGAATTTGGAGAAGAGGTAACTAATTTAATTGACGGAGTTACTAAATTAAAATCTCTTACTTATACTGATAAAGAAGAACAACAAATGGAAAATTATAGAAAAATGTTTTTAGCAATGGGAAAAGATCCAAGAGTTATTTTAATAAAGTTAGCAGATAGACTTCATAATATGAGAACATTAAATTATGTAACTGAAGGAAAGCAAATTAGAAAAGCTAAAGAAACTATGGATATTTATGCCCCACTTGCTAATAGATTAGGTATTTATTCTTTAAAATGGGAGCTTGAGGACTTAGCTTTTAGATATTTATATCCAGAAGAATATATGAAGATAGTAGATGGTTTATCTGAAAAGAGACAAGAAAGATTAGCTTTTTTAGATGTTATAACAGATAATATTAAGAAACATTTAAAAGCTCAAAGAATAAGTTTTGAAATACAAAGTAGGGCAAAGCATTTATATAGTATATATAGAAAAATGCAGAGGGATCACTGTGGATTAGAATCAATTTATGATTTATTTGCTATCAGAGTTATTGTAAATACAGTGAAGGACTGTTATACAGTGTTAGGAATAGTTCATGAGTTATATACCCCAATGACAGGACGTTTTAAAGATTATATTGCTGTTCCAAAGGCTAATATGTATCAATCTATACACACAACTTTGCTTGGAACTAAAGGAGTACCTTTTGAAGTACAAATTAGAACTTGGGATATGCACAGAGTTGCAGAGTTTGGTATTGCTGCACATTGGGCGTATAAAGAGGCTAATAAGGAAAAAAAGTCTAATGTTATAGTTAAAGAAGATAAGTTGGCTTGGCTTAGAGAAACATTAGAGTGGCAAAAAGATACTCAAGATCCAGAAGAATTTATGAAAGCCTTGAAAACTGAGCTTTTTGAAGATGAAGTATATGTGTTTACACCTAGAGGTGATATAAAAGTATTGCCAAAAGGAGCGATACCTATAGATTTTGCATATGCAATACATGAGCAAATTGGTCATAAAATGGTGGGTGCTAAGATAAACGGCAAAATGAAACCAATTGTAACAGCGTTAGAAAATGGTGATATAGTAGAAATAATAACATCTGATTCGACAAAAGGACCTAGTAGAGATTGGCTAAAAATAGTAAAAAGTTCAACTGCCAAAACAAGAATTCAACAATGGTTTAAAAAAGCAGATAGAGATAAAAATATTGTTAAAGGTAGAGAACTTTTAGAAAAAGAAATAAAAAGAATAGGAATGCATCAAGAAGAGTTAATGAAGACGGAATGGGTGCAAGCAGTTTTACAAAGATATAAATTTGATACTGTAGAAGATATGTATTCAAATATAGGTTTTGGAGCTATAAGTGTTGGAAAAATAATTTCACGTTTATTAGCAGAGTATAGAAAAGTTCATAAAGAAGTAGATGTGGAAAAAACAATAGAAGCTTTAAATAAAATGCCTAAAACTAAATTACCATCTAATAATAATGGAATTATTGTTAAAGGTATAGATAACTGTTTAGTAAAACTTGCAAAATGCTGTAATCCATTACCAGGTGATGAAATAGTAGGATATATTACGAAAGGTAGAGGTGTTTCTGTGCATAGAACTGATTGCACCAATATGAATGAATTAATTAGTGAGGGTTCACGACTTATAGATGTGAAATGGTATCAAAATGCAAATGTTTCTTACACTGTAGATATAGAAATTTATGCTACAGATAGAAATGGATTGCTTTCAGATATTGTAAAAGAATTAGGAAATTGTAATATTAAATTAACAGGAGTAAATTCTAAAGTTATAAAAAATGACATAGCATTAACAGAAGTAAAACTTGAAGTGGAAAGTTTACAAGAATTGGATAAAACACTTAAGGCTTTAAGAGAGATAGAAAGTGTGTATGAAGTAAGTAGGAAAAAATAGTTATAATTAAGTACGAAAATATGTAAGTTTCTAAAGAACTGGATATCTGTATTTATTTTTAACAAAAAATAAGGAAGGGAGTTTATAGTATAAATAATGTAACAACTCAATAGTTAATTGACTAAAGCTTGCTATATAGCTAGCTTTTTGAAGATTAGAAACTGAGTAGTTACTAAATAATACTATATTGATAATTGAAAAATGATTTTAAAGAGGATTGAAGTAGAAGTTGTGCCAGGCCATATAACTAATTGTTATATTGTGGCAGACGAAACTAGTAAAGAAGCTATGATTATTGACCCACGGGAGTGAAGCTAAAAAAATCATAGATATGGTGAATATTTTGGATGTAAAAGTAAAATATATAGTATTAACACATTGTCATGTAGATCATATAATGGCTGTACCAGAGATTAAGGAAAAATTACGGTGGAAAAGTATTAATAGGAAGAGTTGAAAGTGAGAATATAAAATATCCTGATGTTGTTTTATATTCAACTTTAAATATGCCTATAAAGAAAGTTGAAATTGATGCAAGATTAGATGATAAGGATGAAATTCATCTAGGTGATATATGTTTTAAAGTAATAACAACACCAGGACATACTTCTGGAGGTATTTGCCTATATTGTAAAGAATATAAATTGTTATTATCCGGAGATACTTTGTTTTGTGGAACTTGGGGAAGAACAGATTTGCCAACATCTAGTTTTGAAGACATAGTAGCTTCTATTGCAAATAAACTCATGATATTACCTGAAGACACTATTGTATATCCAGGACATGGAAAACCAACTATGATTAGCGAAGAGGAAAAAATATATTTAGATTTGAAACCTAAAAAGTGGTAATTTATATTTAAAATAATAACTTAATAAATTAAATAATAAGGAGTGTTTATAATGATTCAAAAACCAAAAGGTACTAAGGACTTATTACCTATAGATACAGCAAAGTGGCAGTTTATAGAATATACAATTAAAAGTGTGTTAGAGAATTATGCTTTTAATGAAATAAGAGTACCTGTGTTTGAACATACAGAATTATTTTTAAGAGGTGTGGGAGAGACTACAGATGTTGTTCAAAAGGAGATGTATACTTTTAAAGATAAAGGTGATAGAAGTATTACATTAAGACCGGAAGGAACTGCTGGAGTAGTAAGGGCTTATATAGAAAATGGCATGGCTAGTTTACCAGCCCCTATAAAATTATGGTATAATATAACTGCATATAGATATGAAAATGTTCAAAAAGGAAGGTTAAGAGAATTTCACCAAATTGGTGCAGAATTAATTGGTACTAATAATTATATGGCAGATGCTGAGCTTATAACTATGGCGAATGAAATATTTAGAAGTTTAAATATAAAAAATATTAAATTAGAAATAAATAGTATAGGCTGTCCAGTATGTAGAGCTAAGTATCAAGAAGCATTAAGGGGATATATTGGAAAAAATATAGATAAATATTGTTCTGATTGTAAAAGAAGATTAGAAAAAAATCCAATGCGCATATTAGATTGTAAAGTAGAATTTTGTAAAGGACAAAATCAAAATGCGCCTGTAATATTAGATTATTTATGTGAAGAATGTAAAGAACATTTTGAAAAAGTACAAGAAATTCTTCGAGAATGTGATATTAAATATGAAATAAATCCTAAAATAGTTAGAGGGTTAGATTACTATACTAAAACTGTATTTGAATTTATAGATGAGGAAGAAGGATTAACAGTTTTAGCAGGTGGAAGATATGATGGATTAGTAAAAGAATTAGAAGGTCAAGATACACCAGCAGTAGGATTTGCATTAGGTATGGAAAGACTTTTAGAATTATTTGATAAGTATAATGAAAATATAGAAGTGAAAAAACCTGAAATATTTGTTGCAACAATCGGAGAAGAAGCAAATAAATATGCCACAAGATTAGTGCAAAAATTAAGAGCAGAAGGTAAGTACGTTGTAAAAGATATAACAGGAAAAGGGCTTAATGCGCAATTCAAGTATGCAAATAAAATTAGAGCTAAATATGTAATTACTTTAGGTGATGACGAAATTAAAAATAAAGTTGCTAAGATAAAGAATATGGAGACTGGTGAAGAAGAAGAATATGAAATAAAATAACGAACATTAAATGAATGGTAAAATTATTTTCTAAAAAAATATGAATTTTAAGAAATTTTCTTAAAGTTCATATTTTTTTGTCGATTTTTTGAACTTTAAGGAACGTACCAAAAGTTCATAGCATAGTATATATTATAAAAAATAAAGGAGGATAATTTCATGAACAGAAATTGTAGAAGAAGATATTATAATTATTGTATGCAATTACCAGAAGAAGATATGGAAGATTCTTGTGATTGCGTAGATAATGATATGTATATGGATACAGACGAATGTGAATGTGGATTTGAAGATGAAGATAATGGGCTTCCTTCATCACCTCAATTAGCACAAAGTTATGTGCCTTTCCAAATTATGAATAGAACTTTTAGACCTTGTGTAGGTTTAAGGATGGGAACTATTTTCCCAGAGTTAGTTTCACCTTATGAACCTTGCCAATCAGTAGCTGAAAATGATTTCATTAAAGCTAATAATGAAATAAAAGGAGGATGTAACGATGAACGAATGTAAAGAATGTGAATGCCAAAATAACAGAGAGACAAGAGAAAGTTTAACTAGAAAGATAATGGAATATAAATTTGCCATTATAGATATTAGTTTATATTTAAATGCTCATCCAAATGATAATAGAGCATTATGTTTACACAATGAATATACTAGAAAATTTAAAGAATTAACAGATAGATATCAAAAGGTTTATGGACCATTAACCATAGAATATCCATGTAATAAGTGGAGATGGTTAGAGATGCCATGGCCTTGGGAAAAGGGGGCATATTAGTATGTGGAATTATTATAAACAATTAGAGTATCCGGTTAAAATAAAGTGTCCTAATCCTCGTCTTGCAAAATATATAATTTCTCAATACGGCGGACCTGATGGCGAATTGGCAGCATCTTTAAGATATTTATCTCAAAGATTTGGCATGCCGGACCAAAAATCTAAAGCAATTTTAAATGATATCGGAACTGAAGAATGAGCTCCAAAATGTTATCATTTAGTCTGTTTATTGTTGTCAAATATCAACTATTGACAACAAAATGGAGCATATTCGTTTGAACCATTTTGTTATCAAGCATTTAAAAGCTCATTTTAAGTATTAAAAAATTTTAAAACGATAAAAAAGTTACCAAAAAAATAAAAAATGCCTTAAAATTGATTTTAGAAAAGCAGGTAAAAGATTGTGTGAAAATTATACAATCTTTTCTTTTTTTGGAGGTGAGGTAAAATTTGAGTGAAGAAAACAAAATAGGATATTATGCGGTTATACCATCTACTATTCTATTTAATAATGATTTAAAGCCAAATGAAAAGTTATTATATGCAGTAATAACAGTTTTATCAAATAAAGAAGGTTATTGTTATGCTTCTAATGCTTATTTAGGAAAGTTATTTAATGTTATACCACATACTGTTTCTATATGGGTTTCTAATCTTAAAAATAAAGGCTTCCTATATGTAGATATAATAACTGATGAAAAAGGCGAAGTAATACAAAGAAGGATATATCCAAATGATACACCCTATGTCATAAATAAAACAGGGGGTATGTTTCAAAAAGGACAGTATAATATTATAAGTAATAATAAGATAGATAGATTCTTTAATTATATTATAAATAATAAAGAGGAATTTCCAGCAGAATTTTCAAAAGTAGATTTTGATGAAATATATGAACTACTAAAGAAATATGAAATGTTATATACTAAAGATTCTTTGCAATATATAACTGGAGATAACCTAGAAAGAATAAAAGTTATAGATTATGCAATAGCTTTAATTGTTAGAGATAAATTACAATACCTAACATATAAAGTTAGTAGAGATAAACTACTAAAAATATATAATGATTGTAAACTCAAAGAAGATGAATACAAAGATTTGAATAATCCAATTGAGAGCTTTATAAATTATTATTATAAAAGTGTTACAAATGAATTAACGAAGGACAAACAAAGTCCTTCGTTTTTTGTACCTAAAAAAGATGAAATTGAAGATATAGGAGGATACGATATATGATAAATATATTTGAAAAATACAATAAATTAACTGATGAAGAAAGAAAAGACATTGAAGATTTGTATATAGTTCATCAGTTATATAAACAGTTAGAAAATTCTGATGAAGTTGATTTGACAAAATTAGAATATAAAATACTATTTAACAAAGTAAAAGAATGTTTTGATGTAAGTAATATTGATGTTAGAGAAATTATAAAGAGAATAATTGAAATATTGAAATGTGTAGATAAAACAATTAGTGATATTGATGATTTAGAACTTGAAGAATTAGTTGATTTAATATCTAATAAGGATTCAGACTTTAAAACTATTGAACATAAAAAAGACATTCTATTTGCAATAACAACAGCTAGATTCTATTGTTTATTATTAAAATATGAAGGTCAGTATATGCTTGTGTGTGAGAAAAATGATGGTACTCAATATCAAAGAAGATTTAAAAATAAAGATGATTTAGGATTTTATATTTCAAGAAAGTTTTTACAAGAGCATGGAGAAATATTTATATAATTCAGGAATAAAGAAAATTGAGTATTATTTAAAAAGGTATAACCTATTAGACTTGAAAATAAGCAAATTAAGTGAATTTACTGATGAATATAACTATAAACAAACTTATAATAAATGGCTTAAAAATAAATGTAGTAGTTTAGAAGAAGATGTTATTAGAAACATTGAAATAGAACAAAGAATTTATAAGATTAGAAAATGGCAGAATTTAATAACTGCAATATTAGAACATTATAAAGCAAAGGATAAAGAAAAGTATAAATTTATTTGTTTAAAATACTTTAAGAAACTAACACCTATAAAAATTCAAGAAAGAATGAGTTTAACAGAAGAAGAACAAGATAGTTTGAAATTTGAAATTTTAAATTATATTTTTGCTGTTGCAATAAAGAAAAATATGCTAAAGGAGGTGGAGGTTTAGTCTTTGGTATGAGTAGATTAAAAAATTTATTGATTATAATAACCATATTAGTTTGTATTGTCAGTTTAATAATAGTAGGTTATATATTTATAAAAGACTATTTAGAATATAATTCAAACAACGAAGATATAGATGATTTAATTGATGAAGTATTTATAGAAGATTCTAACAAAAATGAAAATAATATTGATTGGGATTATTTAAAATCTATAAATGAAGATATTATTGGGTGGATAGAAATAGAAAATACAGAAATTAATTATCCTATACTTAAAGATCGTGATAGTCTATATTATTTAAAACATAATTATTCAAAAAAGTATAACAGTAATGGATCTATCTTTACACTAGATATAAATCCATTTGAAGATTGTGAAACTTTACTATATGGGCACAATATGAAAAATGGAACAATGTTTTCAATACTTGGGAAATATCTTGATAAAGATTTTTTACTTTCACATCAAAAAATTAAAATATATACACCAAATAAAAATTATGAAGGTGTTATATTTAGTGCTTATTCAATAGGAATAGGAACAGAAAAAAGTAATATATCAAATTTAGGTTTTGATGAGAAAATAGAATACTATAAAAAAACAAGTTCAATAAAGGTAGATAATGTTAAATTTACAAATAAAATAGTAAAATTATCAACTTGTTCATATATAAATAGTAGAACAAGACCAACCAACCAAAGATATTATATTATTGCAACACTTTATGAGATAAATTAACAAAGGAAGGTGATGTGTAATAGTAATGCTAAAGAAAATATTAAATAAAATACAAAAGTTTGAAAGTCAAAAACAAATAAAAGTAAATAAAATATTAGAGATTAAAAATGAAATTAATGATATAGATTCTAAATTAAAAAAATTATACACATTTAAGAAAGAATATGAAAAATTAGAAAATGATTCGGTAGAATACTTAAATAGTTTGAAGTGAGGTGTTTTATGACCGAGAAGGAACAAGAAATTTTAGATTTATATTTAAAAGATTTGCAAAAGAAAAGACTAATAATAGCACTTATTATAATTTGTGTAATTATAATTGGTGGTGCATCTGCTAAAAAGTATTTAACACAAAATAATGTAGATGTTGTATCAGATGAGAATATTACACAAGAAAATGTAGTAAATGATAGTAACAATACTAAAGCTGAAAATGAAACTCAAAAAACAGAAGAAAAGAAAGAAGAAACAAAAGATGAAACTACTACTAAAAAAGAAGAAAGCACAGAAATTCAAAAAATGGAAGTAAAGGAAGAAACTCCAAAACAGGAAAGTAAATCTTCTAATAAACAACCAGAAACAAAAACTGAACAAATATCTTCAAAACCAGCCAATAAAGATTTCTTATTTACTGATGGTTATACAATGGAAAATGTAACACAAGCAGCACAAGATTATTTAAAATCAAGTGGTCATGCTGGAGAATGTATACCTATAAAAGACAATGAAGGTATCTATCTAGGAATGAGAGTAACTTTTTATTAAAATTTGTAAAAAAGGGCTGACAAATAAAAAAGAACACGTTATTCTTAAATAAAGAGGTGGTCTTTTATGAAGAAGAAAATTATAATAATATCAATAATAAGTGTTTTGTTAGTTATAATTGGTGCTATAAGTTATTGTGTAATTAAAAATAAAATACCTAATATACAAGTTAGTGAAGATTCTATATTAGAAAATGATTTATCAAGTATAGAAATTGATAATTATGAAGAAAATACAGAAAATCTTATTATAGAAGAAGAACAAAATTTAGATGAAAGTAATATAGAAGTAGAAGAACAACAACCAGAAACTTCTATACAACAACAAACTACACAACAAGTTAAATCATCTTCTAAAACAACAAATAAAGTTGAAATCAAAAAAGCAGAAACTAAAAGTGAAGTAGTTAAAGAAACATCAACTACTAAAGACGAAACACTTACCAAAGTAGATATACCTTCAACAATAGCAGTAGAACCAAAACAAGAAACCAAAGTAGTGAAAGCCCCAACAAGATGTACCAATAACAATAATCACGGTATGGATGTTGGAAATTCAGAAAAATGGTTTTCTAGTAAAAATGATGCAATTGCATATTACAATAGTCAAGTAAGCTACTGGGGAAATTTATGGGAAACAGAAAAAATTGATGATGCAACATATTATAGCAAATGCGCGTCAGGATATGAGGTGTGGAGTTGCATGTATTGTTCAAAATGGACTATAAATTTCTATTATAGATAAAAATATAAATAAAATTTCTTTAAGGTCAAGATGTAAAAGTCTTGGCTTTTTATTTTGAAAAAAGGAGAATGATGAAAAGTGAAAAAAACAATAAACAAGAAAATAGTTGCAACATTATTAATATTATTTATGCTATTAAGTAATATTAGTCCAATTTTCGCTGCATCAGGTAGTGGAACATGGGTAGCAGGACAATGGGCTTCATACATATATACTACTGATAATGCAAATAGTAAATTTGGCGTGCTATTGAGAAATATGACAAATGTTAATACTGGAGAAAAGAAAACAGTATTTTGTTCTCAACATGGTGTAGATATAAAAACAGGAGTAAAAGTAACTGGAAATTATTATACGCCAACAAGTGCAATAGTAAAGAAAGCATGTAAAATTGCATATTTTGGATGGTATTCAAAATATGGTGATTATGTACTAAATGGAGGAATTTCAGCAGATAAAAAATTACAATATGTTTTAGTGCAACAATTTATATGGGAAACTCTAGGACAAAGTAATGCAACATTTGTAGATAGTAGTATTCAAAGTCAATATGAGGCTTTAAAAAATACTATAAATTCACAAATTAATAGCACATCTGCAAGACCAAGTTTTGATACAACAACAATTGAACTTAATGCAGGAGATACATATACTGCAACAGATTCAAATGGAATACTTGCAAGTTATAATAGCATAGATACAACAACAAATGGAATTAGATTCCAACATAATAAAGGAGAAAATACTTTAAGAATAACAATAAGTGAAAATTGTGAAGTTGAAAGTTTAAGAGTATCAGATGCAACAACAATTGCTTGGGGGTTAATTAAAGAAGGTACAGAAGATAATGATAGTACAATATATTTTGAAATGGATGATGGTGCTCAAGATCAATTATATGCATTACATTATAATGATCCTGTATCACTAGCATTTTCATTAAAAATTAATTTACTTGGAAAATTAGAATTAAACAAATTAAATACTAATGGAGATTTAGTTGATGGTTCAGTATTCACAGTTAATGGTCCTGGATACAATGGTGATGTTACAGTTCAAAATGGAAAAATACTTTTAGAAAAAATCAAAAAAGGTACATATACAATAAAAGAAAAATCAGTTGGAACAGGTTATTTATTAAATATTGAAAGCTACAAAGCAGAGGTAAAACCTAACCAAACAACAACACAAGCAATTGTAAATAAGGAACCAACTGGAGAAATTACTTTAACAAAGACTGACAAAAACACAGGAAATTCAAATAGAGTAGATGGTATTTCTCATCATGGAGATGTAAACTTAAAAGGAACAGAATATACTCTATATGCAAAAGAAGATATTTATAATGTTAAGAAAACAATAAAATATTTTTCTAAAGATGAAGAAATTGCAAAATTTACTTTTGATGAGTATGGAAAGGCAACAGTAATTGTAACAAATAAAACAACACCAGCAAAGTTAAATGTTGAAGGTAGCACTTTAAAAGGTTTGCCTATGGGCAGTTTTTATGCAAAGGAAACCTATGTAGTGGAAGGGTATATGCAAGATACACAAGAACACACTTATACTTTAAGTTATAAAGATATGAATACACCTGTTATAAAAATAGGCGATACATTAAAAAATACAGTACAAAAAGCAAAATTTGAAGTAATTAAAATTTCTACAAATACTAATACAACAGCACCAGTAATTGCAAATGCAGAATTTACTGCAATACTTACAAAATATGTAGATTATTATGGAAGTTTTGATGAGGCTAAAAAACATTTAGATCAGTATGCAGAAGATGAATATTCTATATTCAAAACAGGAGCAGATGGACATGGTGTTTCAGGATTACTTGCTTATGGGGAATATACAGTATATGAAACATATACGCCAAGCGATGAAATAGAAACAGTAGAGCCTTTTTATATAAAAATAGATAGAAATTCTAGTGGGATAATTAAAGAATATATTGAAAATGATGCACCATTTGAAAGTTATTTAAAAATGGTAAAAATCGATAAAAATACAGGGAAAAAAGTTACTTTTTCAAATGCAACATTCAAATTATATAGATTAAATAAAAATAATGAATGGGAAAAAGTAAAATGTAAAACTGGATTATTCAATACAGATAAATGGAAAACTGATAAAACAGGATTAGCTGTTACAGAAGATAAATTAAAAGCAGGAACATATAAAATCGACGAAATTGAGCTTCCAACAGGATTCTTACAATTAGAAGATGAATTAACATTTAAAATAAATAGAAGTAATAAAACACTTGAATTTGACGAAGATTATGATGCTTATATAACAATTACAGTTGGAAATGAGCAACCTACTGGAACTTTAAAACTAGATAAATCAGTAGCAATAAGACAAGATGTCGATACATCACTTATTGATATATCAGATTTAAGTAAAATTAAATTCAAATTAACTGCAAAAGAAAAAATTATTGACTATGCAGATGGAAGTACAATTTATGAAAAAGGTCAAGAAGTTGGAACTTATAATCTAACAAAAGAAGGAAAATTAGAAGTTAAGAAACTTCCAATGGGAAAATATGAATTAGAAGAAATTGAAACTTTAGATGGTCTTGTATTAGATAATACAAAACACGAAATTGTATTTAAACAAGAAGATACAAAAACTAAAGTATATACAAATGAAGAAAAATTTGTAAATGATACAACGATTGTTGAATTTTCAAAAACAGATATTACTGGAGATAAAGAACTAAAAGGTGCTACATTAACAGTAACAGATAATAATGGAAATGTTATTGATAGATGGGTATCAGGAGAAAAAACACATAAGATAGAAGGATTAAAAGCTGGAGAAAAATATACATTAAAAGAAGAAATACAAGTAGATTCTTATGTTAAAGCAACAGATATAGAATTTACAGTAGAAAATACAAAAGAAATTCAAAAAGTAACTATGATAGATAAAGTTGTTAATATGAGTAAAGTCGATATTGGTGGAAATGAAATAGAAGGAGCAGAAATGCAAGTTTTAGATCATGAAGGCAATATAGTAGATGAATGGGTGTCAGGAAAAGAGGCTCATAAAATAAGTGGTTTAGAAGAAGGAAAATCTTATATATTACATGAAGAAGTTTGTGTAGATGGATTTGTAAAAGCAACAGATATTGAATTTGAAGTAAGCTATGACAAAGAAACACAACATTTAGAAATGGTAGATAAAATTGTAGATGTTACAAAAACTGATATGGTAAATGGCGAAGAAGTTGAAGGTGCTAAATTAGTAGTAACAGATAAAGAAGGCAATGAAATTGATAAATGGACTTCAACTAAAGAGCCACATCATGTTGTAGGTTTAGAAGAAGGAAAAACTTACGTATTAACTGAAACCACTTGTCCGTATGGATACGAAATTGCAGAAAGCATAACATTTACAGTAACTACTGACAAAGAGACACAATTAATCGAGATGAAAGATATGCCAATATTAAAATCAATTCAAGTAGAAAAAATTGATAAAGATACTGGAGAACATATTAAATCTAATAAATTTACATTTGGAATATTTGAAGATGAAGAATGTACTAAATTAATCAAAGAAGCAGGTGCAAATGAATTTGAAGGAACTGCATTATTTGAGAATTTAAGATATGGTACATTTTATATCAAGGAACTAAAAGCTCCGTTAGGATATAAACTTTCTGATCAAGTTGTAAAAATTGAAATTAATGATGAGGGTGTATTTGCTGATGGTGTTTCACTAGAAGAAACAGAAGGCATATATAGTTTTGTATATTACAATTCATTACTACCAGCTGTTCAAACAGGAAATGAAACAAATTATGCTTTATTATTAGGCATTGCAACAATTGCAGCAGTAGGTATTATAGGGGGAACTATATTACTTAAACATAAGAAAAATAATTAGAATTGGAGTGGCTTAAAAACCACTCTTTTTCACATTCAAAGGAGGAATTTTGGTACACGCAGATATTATATATAGTAATAGAGAAATACAAGAGATATTAAGAAATAAAACAAAAGAAGGTACATTATATTTAATGTATGATGATATATTCTTTGAAGAAATCAATAAAAATGAAAATATAAGCAGAGAATTTTATTTGATTTCAAGAAAGATAACAAATCCTATAAATGTTATTAAACACATATCTTTTAAATTAAAAGATGATTATACAAGTAAAGAGATATATGAGCTAGTTGAGTTGTTACGAAGGAGAACGACAATACTATTAACTTTATTTAATACGAAAGAAAAAGAATGTGATTTATTATTTATTAGTAATGAATATGATTTAGAATTAGAGCATTATATAAACAACATTCTTGAAATGGAGGATATATAATGAGTAGTCAAATTTTAAAATATAAAGATGCTTATTTTTATTCATATATCAAAAGTTTAATAAAAGAATATTCTACGAAACATCAAGATAGAATTTTGATGAAATATGTAGATTCTGATAGCTTAAAAGAAGATGAGATTTTAAATAATTTAGATAATGAAAAGTTTTTAAGTAATGATAAATTAGAAATTGATATTGTTAAATTTATTGAAGAATATTTAGTTAAAACAAAAAGCTATATAGACTTTAAAAATAATAAAGTATTTATTTTAGATGATTTACTTAAAAATGCTAAAGGCTATAATGAAAAAGGCGAAATAGTGGATATAAAGCTAAATTTGAAACAAAAAGAAATAGTTATAAAGCAATATAATGAAAGTTTTGATAATGAAATAAAACAATATATTGAAAATAATAGTGATGAGTTTGAAGAAATATTTATTGCAAATAATAATATGCAATTTGAAAAATTATTTCCTAAAACATATGTAGAAACATTAAAAGAACAAGCTATTACTCATTTTAAAACAGATGGTGTAATGGAGGCTGTTAGATATGGTTTAGCATATTCAGAAGAATTGAAATCGGCTATGAGTAGGCAATATGTGAATAATAATAAGTTTAAAACATTGCTTGTATTTAATAATAATAAAAACATTTTAGGATTAACAAAAGAGAATTTTAAAGAAGAAACAAAAGAGCAAGAAATTGAGAAAACACAAGAGAAACAAAAAAATGAAAAACAAAAGATAAAAGAAAAAAATATAACATCTATCTTCATTACTTTATCAGGTAATGAAAAAGAAACCTATAAAGGAATTTATTTACCAATATCAGATGAAAATGTTTTATATATTCCAAAGCAATTATATAAAAAGAATAATGACAGAATTGAAATACTAGATAACAAAAGAAATGCAGCGACTATTAGTGAATACAAAATTGATAATGAAGAACATAAGAAAACTTGGATTGCAAAAATCGGAATTGATGAATTTTATCATAAATATTATCGATTATATGAAATTCAAAAAGAAAAAGAGGTGATGGCTTATGCAGGCAACTAATAAAAGTGATGCAACACAGGTTTATGAAGGTGCTGTAAAATCATCAAGAACAGGTGCAAAAGGAACATTAAAGTATATTCTAAAACCACTTACTATATTTGGCTATCATTACTTTATTGAAGGCATAAGAGCAGTTCAAAAAGATGGACCAACAAAAGAATTAGAGAAAATTACTAATTTATCTTATGAAGAAACAATAAAAGTAATGGAAAAATGCCAACAAGATGGTGTTAGAGTAGTTGCAACAGAGAGAACATTAGAAAAAGAAAATAGTGAGTTTAGTAAGAAAAAATCACTATATCAACAAAAGAAAATAACCAAATACGCAAGAAGAATAAAACATTTAAGTAATTTTAAAGCAGATCATCCTAAAGTCGCTAAAATTCTTCAAATGGAGTCGGCAATAAAAAGGAATGTATCAAAACAAAAGGAAGAACAAATAAAGCATAAAAATAAACATTATAACGTTTATTTTAATAAATCTAAAAGGGATTATATGTCTGCTAGAATTGCTGATGTAATTGAATTAAGAACTGGTATTTCACAAAAGTTATTTGATGAAACAACAGGTAAAGCAATAGAAAATTTACAAAAAGAAGGAAAAGTAAAACTAAATTCACAACAACTGGAGGAATTTTCTAAAGAATACAAACTTCATGAATTTGGAAGTGTAGATCCAGATAAATTTAAAAAAGATTATTGCATTCATGAACTACCATTTTCAGCTTATATGAGTATTAAAGATGACTTGGAAGCTACTGATATTCAATATGCTGCAAAAGTAACTAAAGACAATGATGATAAAGAAATTATTAATATCTATATGGATAATAATGATTTAGAAAGATATTGTGAATTAGGCTTTAATAATTATGGAAAAATAAAAGTTTATGGTAGTGAAAATAAAAATTTGCAGTGGAGTATTAATTCACAAGATGAATTAGTAACATTTACAACTAAAATTGGTAAAGATGAAAGAGAAACATATTCTAAATTAAGTGGTAAAAACTATGTTATGAAAAGGCAGGATAATGAATGCTTGTGGACAGTTTTGAAAAAAGATTTAGAAGAATTGGTTGAAACGGAAAAAAAAAGAGATGTAGTAGGTGAGGAATTAGAAAAATATCACATACTAGAAAATAATATTGAACTTACTGATAATACTAAAGAGATAGAAGTTGATTTGGATGTAGAAAAAGAGGTAGGTGATGATTAGAATTGCTTGTTAAGAAGCAGAAAAAAAATTCGTTTATCATTCTATCTATCGTATTTATTATAATATTCTACTATATGCTAAGAGTAACAACATTGGTAGAATTGAATAATGGTAATTGGAGTTTTGAGATATTTTCCACTTGCCTAAATGAGTTATATAAAATAGCCACACCAATATCATTTACAACTAATAACGTTGTGATGTCATTAGGTGTGGTCTTTTTTGTTTTAATGCTATATGAAACATACAAAATGCAAAACAAGAAAAACATTCAAGAAAATACATATCGGTTCTGCAGAATGGAAAAGTCCAAAAGATATTAAATACAAGAGAGATAAGAATTTTGAAAACAATATGATTCTTACTCAAACAGAACTTGTTTCTAAAAATATGAAAAAAAGTGGAATGAATAGACATGTCATTTTACTTGGACGTCCTGGAACTCGGCAAATCAAGATATTATTTTAAGCCCAATATTTTAAGTGCAAATGGCTCTATAATTGTTACTGATCCAAAGCGGTGAGCTCCTTCGTGATTGTGGTAATTCACTAAAGAAAAAAGGTTATACAATTAAGGTATTAAATTTAGATGAGAAAAGTCATTCAAATCATTATAATCCTATTGTATATGTTAAAAAGCAAGAAACATTTTATGATGTTTTAGAATATGAAGATAACCACCAAATACAAGAAGATGATGTAATGACATTAATAAATACTTTAATTGCAAATACTAAAGTTGAAGGTATAGATAGTACAACAGGAGATCCGTTTTGGATTAAAGCAGAAATGATTTATCTTCAAGCATTGTTTTATTATGTAATAAGACACTATGATAGGGGACACCAAAATTTTACTACTATTTTAAAATTAATAAGATTAAGTAGTCCAAACAATAATGGTGTGTCAGAGCTTGATAGTCTATTCATTGAATGGGAGGCAATAGAGCCGGATGCAATTGGTGTAAAACAATATAAGCATTTTAAAGTTGCAGCAGGAACACCTAAAATGATGAGTACAATTATAATGACAGCAACAGCTAGACTTGCAGTATTTAATATTAAAGAAATACACGAATTAACAGATGATGATGATATGGAACTTGAAAGAATTGGTATGCCATTAGATGACAATGATCCAATTTTGAAAGAAATAAATGAGAACTCTGAAAAGAAAGTTGGTAATGGTAAAATTGCAATATTTGTAATTACAAAACCAAGCGATCGGAACATTCTCATTTTTAGCAAGTATATTCTATTCACAAGTATTTGCAATGATTGATGAAAATGCAAAAAAATGTGGTGGAAGTTTGCCAACACCATTAGAGATTTATATGGATGAGTGGGCACAACTACGGAGAAATACCAAGATTTGTTGAAGAACTTGCTTATTTAAGAGGTTTAAATGTTGGAATAACAATAGGTCTTCAATCATTAAGCCAATTAAAGAAAAAATATAAAGATAGTTGGGAATCAGTTTTAGATTGTGTAGATTCTATATTATTTTTAGGAAGTTCAGCAAAAGAAAGTTTAGAGTATATTGTATCTTTGCTTGGTAAAAAAACTTGGTACAAAAAATCTACTGGTAGAACTTTCTCGAAACAGGGTTCATCTAGTACAAATTGGGATGTTGTAGGTAGAGAACTTGCAACATTAGATGAATTGTCAGTTATGCCTAGTGGCTATTGTGTATTATTTATTGCAAGAGTGGGTGCTTTTTATTCAAAATTATTTGATTTAAAAAGACATCCTAATTATTCAGAACTTTATGAACCATGGGCTAAAAACATTGAAAAAATATATAACCATAAAAAAGAATTGGAATATCAAATAAATTCTAATTATAAATTACTTTGTGATTTAGGTCTTGAATTTGCAAGACCAGTTGAAAAACTAAAGATAGAAAATGTTAATGATAACGAATTGAAAAAATTGTATAAAACAGAAATTATACAGTATGAAGATTTTAAATTTAATAATTAAAATTGGGGGATAACCTTGAACTTGCATTATAAAGTTTGAGATTATCTCTCAAACTTATTGTGCCTAAAATAGAGGTAATCTTCCAGAAATGGAGGATTTATGAATTTAGTAAAAAAAATTAAAGAGAATAGAAAAGTAAATAAATTAAAAGAAAAAATCACAGTTTTAACTGGAGCAATAGGAAGTAGCATGATACTTTTAACATCAAGAGTATATGCTGATTCAAATACAGGATCTATTGATTCATTCATCAATTTTGCTTGTGATTGGCTAACCAAAATTGGTGGTGTTATTGCTTTAGTAGGTGGAGTTATGTTTGCTTTAGGTTGGCAAAGAGAAGATGCAGAAGGAAAGTCAAGAGGGTTAATGACCTTAATGGCTGGATTTATGCTTGTTGCTATTGCACAGTCTAAAAACTTATTTGGACTATAAGAAGGGGGAATCTAATAATTGGATGGAATAATTAGACTTCTATATAGTTTCAAATTTTCAGTATTTGGGGTTGAAATGGATAGTGGAAATCTAATAGGCTCGGTACAAAAATTAACTAATTTTTCAAGTGTTCAAAGTATTAATATTTGGAGTATTGGAAAAGCAGTTAATAATGTTATAGTTCCAATTGCATTAAGTTTGCTTATACTTTTCTTTATGATTAACTTAATAAAAAAAGCAATGGAAGTAGATAGAATAAGTTGGGAAAGAATTGCAATGTCATTTGTATCTTTCCTTTTATTAAAATATTTTATACAAAATGGATATACATTTTTATCTACGATTATGAATATTGTAAATGATATTTTTGTGAGTGTAACAAATGCTATAAGTAATAGTAATTCAACTATTAATGTAGCAGACACATTAATAAATGCAGTTCCAGATGGTTGGATAGATAGTATTATGACATATCGGATTGTATTTAATATTATTCATTCCATTTATGACTACAATTGTTCAAATATTAACTCAAATATTTTTAAGAGTAGTAAAGCTAATATTGTGTTTTGCCTTTGCTCCAATACCAATTGCTCTTGCAGCTGATGATGAAGGTAGAGGCAAAGCAGTTCAATATTTCTTATTCTCGGCAAGTGTGGGATTAGAGGCAGTTATAATCTATATTGCAACAAATATTTATGCAATAGGTCTTTCGGGATTAAGTAGTACAGTAGGTTCTACAAGTGCAATATCAACAATTGTTGCAATGCTATTTTTAAATGGAATGTATTTAGCAGTAATACAATATGGTAGCCAATTTGCAGAAAGATTAACAGGAGGTCATTAGAAGATGGATAATATAGAGATAACAGTATTTGATGAAATAAAAGATTATAAAGAAAAAATTTATTTCTTTAATTTTAGACAATGGGCATTTGCTATTTTAATTGCAGGATTAGTTATTCCTACATATATTCTTTTAAAAGATAAAATTGGCGAAGAGGCCACTAGTTATATTGTAATTGCGATTGCAGGTAGTCTTGGATTTATAGGATTTGTAAAAATTCACGAATTACCAGCAGAAAAAATACTTCCATATTGGTTTAGACATTACTTTTTATTTGCTAAACCAATTCACTATATGAGTGATGAAGAATATAGACTTTTACATGATAAAAAGAATAAAAGAAAAGTAAACAAAGATGCTAAATTGCAAACAAAGGATAAGAAACAAATTAAAGAATTAAAAAAGAAACAAAAGCAAGAAAAATTACTAATGAAAGCAAAAAAGAAATATGGAATAACTGAAAATACTGAAATTATGAGAAGTAACGAAACAGAAGAAAAGAAAGAAGAAAGTAACGAGCTTGCTCAAAAACTTTATACATTAACAAAAGAAGAACAAGAAATATTATTGAAATTACTTGGGAGATGATAGTTATTCAAGATTTAACTGAATGGGAATATAAATTCCTAAATTATTATTTAAAAAAGTTTAGTGCTAAGTGGGTGCGTGTTTTTAATAACAAGCATCCACTTTTAGCAACTAGAGTTGATTTATACACAATATACAAAAGGAGATTAAAACATCAGCCTTTAACAGAAAATTTAACTTTATCAAATATGTTTGAAGGCTTAGAAGAAGGCAAATGGTACTTTATACCAGACCTTTTAAATAAGAACAAGGAGGATTGATAAATTGCCTAAAAAAACAAAGGTTAAAGCTAATAAAAATAAGGTAAAAAAAGAAATTTTATTAGATAAGATACGTAAATTCTTTGCGAAGATGAAAGTTGCAAAACCAAAAACAACATCACAAATAATGAGAATGTTTTTTAAGGATTTCAATGAGCAAAATACAATTATGCAATTAGATGAAAATCATTATTCAATTTGCTTTGAATATCAAGATATTTCATTTGCAAAAGCTAATTATGATGAACAAGAAAACATTTTTCTAAAATGGATTGAATACTTACATTCATTTAATTATAACGATCATATTCAAGTTGTTTGTGCTGGTAGACCGGTAAAAACAGAAGATTATAAGAAAGATTATATTTATAATGAAGATAAATTTGATGGTAACGAAAAGAAAATTGCAAATGAATTTAATACACTAATTGAAACAACATTAGGAAATAAAGAAGAAATATTAAAAGAAACAAGATTAATAGTAATTACTACAAAAGCAGAAAGTTTGAAAGAAGCACAAGATATTTTTATGCAATATCAATTGCGAACAGAAGAAAAGTTTAAGGAATTAAAATCTAAAATAAGAAGGGTAAGTGTAGATGAAAGGCTAAAAACATTATATAACTTATTTCATAGTCAAATTTTAGAAGATGATACTTCATCAGAAATAGTAGAGCTTGCTAAAAATCATAATTTAAGTGTTTATGATGTTTTAGCACCAAAAGATGATGTTATATTAAAAGAAAAGAATTATATAAATATCGGAAATAAAAAGTTTATAAGAGTTTTATATGTTGCTAGATTTCCAAAATCTATAACACCAAGATTTTATAATAGAATAACAACAATTGAAAATTGTAATATCATAACTACTTTAAATATAACACCAACAGATCCTGCAAAAGTGATTAAAATGGTAAATAAAAAGATAAGTGGTATGAAAACAGAAAGGCTTGAAAAAATTAAGAAAGCCAATAAAAATAATTATAGTTATGAGGCAGTAAAAGATGAAAAGCTAGAAGATGCTATAAGAGATGCACAAAATTTAAGAGATGCCTTACAAAAGAAAAAACAAAAACTATTTACAAATAATGTACTTATTTGTATTCAAGCAGAAAGTCTTGAAGAATTAGACAAAACAACTAAAATGATAAAAAGTATAGGTAATGAGCATTTAATTACAATATACAATTTAGATTGGCAACAATTAGAAGGAATACAAAATTGTTTGCCTTTTGGTTGGAATAGTCTGCAAATTCAAAGGTCATTGACTTCTGAATCTACTGCAACAAACGTACCATTTAATACAAAAGATTTAATGCATCCAAATTCAATATATCATGGAATAAATCTTGTATCTAAAAATCCAGTATTTTGTGATAGAAAAAAATTACTAAATGGAAATGGTTGTGTACTTGCTACATCAGGAGCAGGAAAGTCATTTTCTATAAAAGTAATAATAGAACAAGTATTACTTCGCTATCCACAAGATGAGGTAATTGTAATAGATCCACAACGGAGAATATGCACCATTAATAAATGCTTTTAATGGGCAAACATTAAATATAAGTACATCAACCAATACTTATATTAATCCATTTGATAGTTCACTTCAATATGAGAAAGATAATGAAGATGCTTTAAATAGTAAAATAGAATTTTCACTTGCATTTATAGAATCAATTGTATCTAGTAATGGTTTAACTGGAGAACAAAAAACATTAGTCGATCGTTGTACTAAAAACATATATGAAGAATATCAATTACATGGATTTAGTGAACAATATGAACCAGATTTTATAAGATTTTATGAAGAATTACTAAAACAGCCAGAGGAGGAGGCTAAAAATCTTGCATTAGTAATTGAAAGATATGTTTTAGGTGGAATGGATATTTTTGCTAAAAAAACAAATATAGAAATTAAAAATAGATTTATATCATTTGATATTTCAGATTTACCTCGTAGCATACAGACTACGGGGTATTTAGTTGTTTTAGAGCATATTATGAATAGATTAAAGCGAAATAAAAATCTTGGTAAACATACTTGGATATTTATAGATGAGTTTCATATATTACTTGCAAATCAGTATTCTGCTGATTATATTGCAAAGATATATAAGACAGGTAGGAAGGAAAATGCAATTCCTACTATAATTACACAAAATATTGCAGATGTAATTAAAAATGAACAAGGTTGTAAAATACTATCTAATTCAGAGTTTGCAATGATATTAAAACAAAAACCATTAGACTTACCAGCAATATGTAAAATATTTGATATAAGTGATGAGGAAGCAAAATATGTTATAGATTCTCCAGCAGGACAGGGAATTATTGTTTATGGAGAAGATAAAGTTGCATTTAGAAATCAAGTTTCAAAAGAATTTTACATATATCAAATTAATCAAACTTCTAATATGCAATTAAATAGGAGTTAAAAAGTGGCTAACGGAAATGGAAAAGATGTAGCAAACTCTTTAAGTAATTATTCAAATACTTTGAATAAAGGTACTAATTTAGCTTTGGATAGTGCTAATCAAATTAATAAATGGTATGCAGAACAAGTAAATAAAATTGCAGGAGAAGAAAATCAAGATACAAGACTTGAAACAAATGTTGATAATAGTATTGAAGAAGATACAGAAGAAAAAATAAATAAAATACAAACCAAAGTAGATGACTATACAGAGATTCAAACCAACAATAAAAATAAGTTAATTTCTAATCAAAACACAGGAAGATTAAAAACAATAAATACAGATGAAACACTAGAGGAAGCAGTCGAAAAAGAAAATGAAGTAAAAGATTTAGGAACTAAAAAGGGTAAAATAAATGGCAAAATAGCAACTGCAATCAAAGGAGCAAAATTCGTTAATAATACTGCAAATAGATTTGTGAAAACAGGAAAAACATTAAATACTGCAACTAATGAAGGTGGATTAAAGAGCTTTGAAAAAAGTTCTAGTAGAATTATGACAAAACCAGCTAAAAAAGTTGCAGATAAAGTAACATCAAAGGCAACAAATATTGTTAGAAAAACTGGAGTAAAAGCAACAAAGAAAGTAGTTAAAGAAACAACAAATATTGTTGTAAAAGCTACAAAGATTGCTATGAAAATTGTAGCAGAGGCAGTAAAACTTTTATTGTCAATGTTACCTTCAATTGCTCCAGTAATTATAATAATCGTTATAATTGCAGCAATTGGTAGTTTCTTTAATTTTAAAACTACTCACGAAGCAGATGATGTGAATTTTGATGAAATATCTTCAATGATAATAGTTATAGAAGATGAAAAATTACAAGCTATATACAATGAATTTTTAAAGAATATGGGTAAACCTTATTTAATGGATCATAGTAATTTATCACACGATACTTGTATGGAATACTATGATTGTTCTAGTTGGACAATTCATTGTTTGGCACATGCAGGAATTAAAGTGATACCAAATACTCGGAGCACAGGGAATTTATACGAATTATTGCAATCCAGTTGATGTAAATGATAGAAAAGCTGGGGATTTAATATTCCTAAAAGATACCTACGATACTGGAGAACCTGGAAGTATATCTCATGTTGGTATTTATATGGGAGAACTAACTATAAATGGTGATACTGGCGAATGGGTAATTGATACTGGAGGAAATCCAGAAGGTGTGAAAATCAGAAAATATAATAATGGTTGGTGGAATGGTGAGCATTTTTATGGATTTGGTAGATTAAAAGAATAAGATTGGAGGTAATAATACTTGAAAATTAAAATGGTAAAAATGGGTATGGATATTGATGAAACAAGAAATCATAGAATAAGAGGTATTGTTCAAACCGAAGATGGAAAATATTTATTTGTTGAAATAATGCAGGGTAGAAGACCAGATATAAAATATACATCTTGTTCTAAAAAAGAATATGAACAGAGATATCCAAATCCAGAATATGTTTATTTAGATAGTTGCTTTAGAGTTGATATACCAGAAGATTATTTTAAGAATTATACAAAAGAATTTTCTGATTATGACAGAAGAGCATTATTTGAATATGCACATACAAAAGAAAATATAGTAAAGTTATTGCAACGATTTAATAAAGATATAGATGACATTGAACTTACTGATGATTATTACATTGATAAATATTGTGAAGAAAAAGGCTTTTTTAGTTTATATGATTATAGACTAAAACACGAATATAAACCAATTAAAGTAGAATGGACCGATATGATGAAAAATGGTAATACTAGAATTAAGGTTTTATATACTTGCTATTCTGCAAATGGTTTAAAATATCAAGAAGAACAAACAAGAGAAAGAGATACACAATATTTTATTAATGAATATGGTAAAGAAACAATGGAAAATTTAATGACAAAGTATGTTGATGAAATAAGTAAATGTATAAAAAGTAAAGAAGCATTTAACAGCTTAATTGAAGATAAAAATAAACTTTTTGAAGATGAAAAAGAAGTTGATATAGAAGATTTAATAGATATGGATTACTAATGAAAAAAATATTAATTCTTATACAAAAAGTTACATTTATTACACTTGCTTTATTAATATCAATATGCTTTGAATATATGATTATTAGAATGAGTATATTATTTTTAATGTACTCATTCATTATTTATTTAATACTAAAGAAATGGAGGAGTTAGTTGGTAGTAGATATATACAAAACAGATAAAAAATACAATATAATTTATGCTGATCCGCCTTGGCGATATACAGGTTGGAGAAGTGGACCAAGAAGTGTTGAAAGACATTATTCTACAATGAAAGTAGAAGAAATAATTGCTATGAAGGATACAATTAAGTCTATTGCAGATGAAAATTGTGTCCTATTTTTATGGGTTACATTTCCATGCTTAATAGAAGGATTAAAAGTAATGAAAGAATGGGGATTCAAATATAAAACTTGTGGCTTTACATGGGTTAAAAGAAACAAAGTTGCTAATACATGGTTCTTTGGATTAGGAGCATGGACTAGAGCAAATGCAGAGCTTTGTTTAATAGGAACAAGAGGAAGAATACCTAGAGTTTCAAATAAAGTTTCACAAGTTGTTGATACTCACATTGAAGAACATAGCAAAAAACCAGCAATTGTAAGAGATAGAATAGTTGAATTAGTTGGACCATTACCAAGAATTGAACTATTTGCAAGACAAACAGTAGATGGTTGGGATTGTTGGGGAAATGAAGTGTAGAAGGAGGAATGAATTTGAATATAGAAGTTCCTATATTAACCAAAACAGGCAAAAATATAGAACAAGATATAAAAGTATTAAGTAGTACAGATATAGTTAGTTTAAAACAAGTACAAGCAATAAGAAATGCTGTAAAGGAACACTTGTTATTCATTGGTTTAGATAGAGGCAATAATGTTAGAAATATTAGTGTTTTAGGAATAGGATCTAATTGTGAAGTGTTAGTTGATAGTAAAGATATTATTAGAACAGCTTTACTCTCTTGTAGCGAAAGAGTTGTTTTAGTACATAATCATCCATCAAATAATTTAGAACCAAGTAATCCAGATATACATATAACTAATATAACCAATAATCTTTTAAAGACTTTTCATATTGAGTTACTAGACCATATTATTGTTACAGAAAAAGAACATATAAGTATGGAGAAAATAAAGAAATTTAATAAAAATTATACAAATGATGAAATAAACAAAGTAGAAAAACAATTTTTATATGAAGAAAATTTAAGACTAAAACATGAAATAGAAAAATTACAAAACAATAAAGAAAAAGAAGAAAATTTGGCAAATGATGATTGGGATTATGATTATGAATAAGGAGGTAGAAATTTGGCTAAAGTATTTAGTGTATTTGCACAAAATTTAGGTGCATATAGTGAAGGAAATATTGTGGGTGATTGGATTGATTTACCACAAAAGAAAGAAGTAATAGACAGATTCTTAAAAGAAAAAGTTAAAATATATAACGATAATCAAGAATATGAAATCGCTGATACAGAGGATTTTCCATTTGAATATAAAATTATACAATATGCAGATTTACACGAAATTAATAAGTTAGCAGTAATATATTGTTTATTAGATGAAGTGCAAATTGAGGCAGCAAAAGGTTATTGTGAATATAACGGAAAATTTGATATGGATATACAAGAATTATTAAATGTATGTATGCAGTCAGGTTTAATAAGTTATTATCAGTATAACTTTGAAGGTAGTGAGTATTGCTCAATGTTTTCTAAAGAAGAAAAATACGGATACACTCTTGCAGAAGAAAACGGAATACATAAATTGCTAGTTGATAATGGTATTGAATATTGCTTTGACTTTGAAAAATACGGAAGGGATGCTTGTATAAATAATAACATAGCTTTATTAGAAAATGGCTATTTAGATTTAAACGATACTTTAAATTTACAAGCATTTTCTAAAGAAGAAATACAAGAAAAAGTTGATGAGTATTTTATACAAGAAGAATGTGAAATTAAAGCAAAACCTATTTTAAATAAAATGGAAAAATTGAGAAATGAATTTAGAAAAATAACCTCAAACGATCAGAAACTTGCAGAATATTTTAAAGAAGATAAAAGATATACAAATATTAGAGTTGCAGGTGTTATATTAGCAGGTATGGCTGTTAGAAATTTACAAAGAGAAAATGGAAATTTAGAAGGAGAATTAGAACGTTCTCCTTTTTCTAAAGAGCAAGAAAAAATGATAGATGATTATACGGAATTAGAAAAAATGGTTGAATATATAGAACAAGAAGTTGAAAGCGAATACGAAAAGGAGGAGATGACAAATGACATTTGATGAGTTCCTAGTAAGTAAAGAAACAATTGGAGAATTTGATAGGGATTTTGTTACCAAAGTAAAATACAACGACAATATAGACTATATTTTCAAAACAAATTATGGTGGATTAAATTTCAATAGTGAATTAAAATGTGTTGGATTATTTGATAAAAAGAATAATAAATTATATGGTTCAAGTTATGATTTCAATGGAATGTTCAATAAAGAAATGTATAGCAATTTTTATACTGGAAGCATTGAAAGTATAAAAAATAATTTATACAAAAATGCAGATAAACTGCTAAATAACTATATAAATGATAACTCAAGAACTTTAAGAAATATGGCAAAGAATACATTTGATAAATATATTTCTTATGATGGAAATTTTAATAATATAAAGGAACAAGCAGTAAAAAATTATATATATAATTTTGATAAAAAAGAGTTAGAATTTCATGTAAATACTTCTAAATATGAAAGAAATAGTGATGTAAATAAACTTACAATGGAAGAAGTAGAATTTCCAGAAGAAACAGAATATAGAGTGTTTGAAGAATATATAAACAATGAAGAAAAAACAGAACGCATATATTCACGAGAGGCAGACAATTTGGAATTAACAACAAAAGAAAGAATTGGTGTAAGACTTCTGGAAAAAGATTTAGAAGATAAATTAACTTTAGAATTAGAAAATGATCCAACAAATGAATACAAAATGAAACACGATATTATAGAATCAATAAAAGATATTGATGCTCAAATGCTAACAATTGATTTATGCCATAAAGGAAAAGATATTACTTTTAAATATCCTAAAGACCAATTGTATAATTTTTATTTTAGCGATTATCGTATTCAAGAAGTAAGCAAAAGAAATGAAATAAAAGAAATGTATAAAGATGAAAGAGGCTTTGATGATTTCTATTTAGAAGATATAAAATCAATTAGTTTTAGAAAAGAAATACTTTATAAAACTAATAAAGATTTAGAACTAAATAATGAAAAAGAAGAAGTGGATATTGTAGATGATATGTTTGATTAAACAAGATTTACAATATCTTTTTTTGGAAGGAGAATTATGGATAGAACTGAAATTATAATAAATAATAAAAGAATAAATTTATATGGTAGTAAAGCTATAATTGAAAAAGAAAAGCAAGTTTTAGAAGGTTTAAAACTTACTGGAATTGAAAATAAAGATAGATTAATTATACAAGATTGTATTGATAAAAATAAGTTAAAATCTGATGTATTATACGATGGAAATACAGTATATCCATTTGAAAAAATTGTTAAAGAATATAGAAGATTACAAAATGATTATTCATTAGAAAAATTATCAAATGATTTATATCATTTCTTCATGAATGCTTGTGGAGATATTGCTCATTATGATAAAGCAGGTTATAGATGTTACTATAATGATTCTATTGTAGAACTTGAAAATAGATTCTTAAAAAATTCTTGGACTACATCAAGACTTAGTGATGTAGATAGGATATTTAAAGAACTAAAAATAAGCAATTACTTTGAAGAAAGAGAGCAAATTGATTTAGATAAAATTACATTAAATAAATTAAAAAGTATAATAAAAGATTGTGGTTGGAATGTCATAAATAAAAATGGAATTTGGAGAATAGAACGAACTACAATGTATGGAAAAGATTTTGCTTTTGAAGTAGATACATCAGATAATAGTGTTTCAAATGTTGTTAAAGAAATACAAAGATATTATAATTCTTTTAATAAAGATGAGTATGTTGAGAATATGGTTGCTATTAGAAGTTCTTTAGGATTAACAATTGCAGAAATAGTTTCTTCATCAGAAAATATACAAAGAATGTTAAATAATTTATCTTTTGATGTGCTTTATAAAAGCAGATTAGCAGTAGAAGAAAGTAAAAATACTATTGAAAAAGTTGCTGAAATATCAAATAAAATTGTTGAAAATAATTTAGAAAATGAAAACGAATTTGATTATGATTATGCTTAAAAAATTTCAAAAGTGAAGCTGAAAATCGCTCCACTTTTTCTAAAAAATGAAACGAAAAAAATTCTCCCAGCGGGCAAAAAGGGTTTTAGGGGATTTCGCCCTAAACAGCAAAATGGTGTCAAAACACCAAGCTGGCGAATATTGGGCACCAGAAAATGCTCTCAATATTCGATGCAAATAAATTTGCCTTTAAAATTATATGCTACACTTCGTTAGCATAAATTTTATTTAAAAAGATTTGTAGATATATAGAATAAAAAATAGAAAAGTGATATAATATGTATAAAATTTGTCTAGTATTTAATAATTGTAATTATTAGGAAAGGAAAGAAAATGTTATTAAATGATGTACTGCAAGCTACTGACAATTATTTAAACTCTAAAACTAAAACAGAAAGAAAAAAAATAGGACAATTTTTTACATCAAAAGAAACCGCTTTGTTCATGGCAAATTTAAGCAAATGTCAAAAAGAAAACATTAAAGTTTTAGATGCTGGAGCTGGAAGTGGAATATTAAGTATTGCTCTATTAGAACAATTGAATAATAATAGTAAAATAAAAAGTATAGAAATAGATTTATATGAAAATGATGAGCAGATTGTTAAGTTATTAGAAGATAATATGCAAAAAGCAAAATTAAAAATAGAAAAGTTACAAAATTATAATATAATTAAAGACAATTTTATAACTAAAAATAAAGACAATTATAATGAAATATATGATATTGTGATAAGTAATCCGCCATATAAAAAAATTGGCAAAAATGATATTGAATCAACTATAATGGAAAATGTTATATATGGTCAACCTAATATGTATTTTTTATTTATGGCTATGGCAGAGAGATTACTTAAAGATGATGGAGAATTAATATTTATTGTACCTAGATCATGGACTTCGGGTACTTATTTTAAAAAGTTTAGAGAAGTCTTTTTAAATAATGTTAAATTAACCAATATACACCTTTTTGTGAGTAGAGATAAAGTTTTTAATAAAGAAAATGTGTTGCAAGAAACAATGATTTTGAGAGCTTTAAAAACAAACAAAGAGCAAAAAGATATTATAATTACTCAATCATATAGTAATGATGATTTTGACAATATAAGCACATATAATATTGATTATAATATTTGCGTGGAAAAGGAAAATGAAAGATATGTTTATTTACCATTAGATAGCAATGACATTAAAGTATTGAAAACAATAAATGGTTTTAATACTAAATTACAGGATATAGGTTTAAAATTAAAAACAGGATTAATAGTTGATTTTAGGAATGAAGAATATTTAGAAAAGAATGCGTCTATTAATAATGTTCCTTTACTATCTTCAATTCATTTTAAAAATGGTGTAATTAAATTTCCAAGCAACGAAGATGAAGCTCAATATGTTAGAAAAGATAATAGAGCTTTACTGCAAAAGAATACTAATTATTTACTTATAAAAAGATTTAGTAGTAAAGAAGAAAAAAGAAGAATACAACCAGCAATGTTTTTTAAAACTGATTTTGAAGAGTATGATTTTATATCAACTGAAAATCATGTTAATTTTATTGGAAGTATTGACAATAAGGAATTAGAAAAAGATTTAATTTATGGTCTTTATGGAATTTATAACAGTACATTATATGATAAATATTATAGGATTCTTAATGGTTCAACACAGGTAAATGCTACTGAAATTAATAATATTCCTATTCCAAAAGAAAATCTTATAGAAGAAATTGGAAAGAAATTGCAAACAAAAGAAAATATTACAACAGAAATATGTGATAGTATTTTATTGGAGGCGATAAGTGATGAATAAATTAGAACAGGCAAAAGATATATTAGAAAAAATAGGAATGCCAAAAGCACAGCAAGCTGATTTGTGTGCATATACTTTGTTAGCTTTGTTAAATATAAAAGAAAAATCAAAATGGAATACAGCAACAAATGAATACATAAGGATTCATGATATAATGGAGTTTATAAAGCAAAATTATGGTGTTGCTTATGCTGAAAATAGTAGAGAAACTTTTAGAAAACAAGCTATGCATCATTTTAGAATTGCAGCTTTAATAGAAGACAATTTAAAAGCAACTAACAGTCCAAATTATAGATATAGAATAACAATTGAGGCATTGAATTTAATAAAGAAATATGGAACTAAGGATTGGAATAAGGAATTAGCTAAATATTTAAAAAATTACGAGAAATTAATTAGTATATATGAAAATAAAAGAAACTTAACAAAGATTCCAGTTAAAATTAATGGAGAAAATTTTGAATTTAGTACAGGAAAACACAATGAATTGCAAAAAGCCATAATAGAAGAATTTGCACCTAGATTTGCACAAAATAGTATTGTTCTCTATGTTGGAGATACTAAAGATAAAGATTTGTATAAAGATGTAGAATTACTGGAAAAATTAAAAATATCAATGGGTGATCACGAAAAATTGCCAGATGTTATTTTATACCAAAAAGAAAAAAAGTGGATATACTTTATTGAAGCTGTTACAAGTGTTGGACCAATAAGTCCGAAAAGAATTGTTGAGATAACAGATATGACAAGAAATTGTAAACTTGGTAAAATATATGTTACAGCATTTATTGATATGAAAACATTTAAGAAATTTACTGAACAATTAGCATGGGAAACAGAGGTATGGTTGAGCGAAATGCCTGATCACATGATACATTTAAACGGAGATAAATTTATGGGACCAAGAAATTAAAACAAGATTTAGAAGGAGTTTAGACTTCTTCTTTTTTGATTGGAGGAGAATGAAGTTTATAGCGAAAGTAAATTAGATGAAGTATTTTTATCATACGATAAAATATTATATAGGTTAAATGTAAAAAACATAAAAACAAAAGATAATAAAAAAATAACACATAAGGATTTAAGAAAAGCAATAACAGTTATGCAACGAAAACACAAAAATTGTAGGTGGAAAAGTGAAAAAATCAGAAGTAGAAATTTTTATATTCTTGTTGAAGGGTATTATTGGCTAATCAATGTATATTTCAATAGCAATATGAAGTTAATTGATGCAGATATAAAATTTTTTGAAGAATTAATAAAACAATACGAAGAAGTATTAAAATTAGAATCTAAAAATTTATCTGTCAAAGATATGAAAATGCAAGAGTTAGTAATTTACTTTAATAAAAAATATGAAACAGTTGAAAAAGCAATTTGGAAAATGATAAAGGTTCATAGTAATTATAGATATGTTGTAAATAATGAATATGTTATTACTAAAGAAGGTATAGAGTGGCTTTGCAAAAATTGTTTTAAGCAAAAGTATTTAGAAGTATTAGAAAGTTATAAAATGAATCTAACAGAAAAATTTATTAGAGCTGGCTATATATATGATAATTTTTTTCATAAAAATTAAAAAAGGGCGCTGACAAATAGCTAAAAATACGTTATAAAGTTATCATAATCGATTATATATAGCATATATGCTAAAGTTTAGAAGGAGGATAAAAATGGTTGATAAGAAATCTGTTAGAGAATTGTTTAAGGCGATTGAAGAACAATTTAATTTTGACCTTGTAGAATTAGATAAGTATAAAGAAGTTGTAAATCGCAGAAGGAATAAATCAGATCTTATTGAAAATTCAGTTAGTAAACAAGATTTTGATTTGATACAAGAATATTTTGAGATAGAAAACGAAGCCTCATCAATTGAAATAGAAGAGGCTTTTGTAAGAGGATTTTCGACAGCATATCAATTACTTATAGATTCATTGATATAACTGGAGGTGTTTTAAATTAATAACATTGAAATGAGAATAAATACAGTTAATAAAATACTAAAATTTTTAAAACTAGATTTATTAAATGATGAAGAAAAACAAGTTATATACGAGATAGCAAAAGTTACTAAAAAAACAGATTTACAAAAAAGAAGATTCTATATGGTATATAATGTTGGACCAAATGCAAAAGAACATAATACATATAAAAAAGTAGCAAGTTTTTATGAGTGTTCAACTGGAGCAATAAGAAGTTCAGTAATGAATGTTGTTGTAGCTTTATATCATTTACCAGATGATAAATTTAGTGTTTTAGAAAATATACTTAATAAGTATGAAAAATAATATTATTATTAGAATTAGAGCTTAGATAAAACTAGGCTCTTTTTTGTTAGGAAGTGAGAATTTGAATTTTAATACAAAGGAAAGAAGAAAAAGTATTAAGGTTATAGTTTCAGATGAAGAAAGAAGTTTAATAGAGGCAAAAGCAAATTTTTATGGATATAAAACAATTGCAAGTTATATTAGAGATACAGCTATA
Organism: uncultured Clostridia bacterium; assembly: GCA_934182605.1. Classification (GTDB taxonomy): domain Bacteria; phylum Bacillota; class Clostridia; order TANB77; family CAG-508; genus CALXUC01. Next base: position 114,974 of record CAKPRQ010000004.1, read on the forward strand.
TATGAAAAGGTTTCTCATGTTGATTTAAAAAGTAAAAATGAATTATATGAGGCCTATAGTAATAATACAAAAGAGTTAAAGAAAATTGCAAAAGAATTTAGACATTTTAGTAAATATGCAACTCAAATTTCGCAGGAAGATATGAAAAATATTTCTATTACAATGTTTACTATATTAAAAAAGCAAAAGCAAATGTTACAACTTATTGAAAATAAATTAGATATTGATATTTGGCAAGAAATAAATAAAAAGGAACATATAGATTGCCAGTAACTAAAAGAGAGGCACACTATGGTTCGCCTAAAGAGTTAATCAACTATATACTAGATGAAAAACACGATGGCGAAAAAGTAGGTCAAGTGTCATCAATAAATTGTAATCCAGAAACAGCATTATTAGAATTTAAAGATATACAAAGAAAATACAATATGAAAGGAACAAGAGTAGCATATCATATAATACAAAGTTTTTCTCCCAAAGATGATATTACAGAAGAGCAGGCCAATGAAATTGGAAAAAGATTGTGTGAAGAATTATATCCAGATTATCAATGTATAATTTCAACACACATAGACAAAGGGCACATACATAATCATATATGTTTAAATGCTATAAGTTTAGATGGTAAAAAACTAGAAGATAGGCTTTCAAATGAAAAAGAAGGCTTATATGGACTTAGTGATACAAGTGATAAAATTGCAGCTGAATATGGCTGTTTTATTATGCCAAGAAAAACATATTTAAAGTCTAAAACAAAAGATTATTACCATCAATATAAAGAGCAAAGTTGGAAAGAAAAAATAAAAGAAGATATAGAAGGAATATTACCTAAATGTGATTCATTAGAAGAATTTTTAGATGAGTTATCAATTGCTGGTTATGAAGTGAGAAGGGGAAAAAATCTATCAGTCAAATGTCTAGGAATGGAACGATTTGCAAGATTAAATACAATTCATCCAAGTTTAAGCACAAATAGTTTATATAGTTATTTTAAGAACAAAGATAATATAAATTTAAGTGAAATCAATATTAAGGAAAATAATTTCAATATAGATATGTTATCAAAAATAATAGAATCTAAAACTGCAATTGAAAAAAGTAGTATTCAAACAGAAGGAAGGAAATATAGCGAATATCAAAAAACACGTTATCAGGAAATTAAAAGATTTTATAATTTAAAGCAACAGCTGGAGTATTTAGATAAATATAATATAAGGTCTTTTGATGATATTGAAAAACAAATTGAATTAAAAAGAAGTGAAATAAAAACTAAAAATATAACCTTAAAGAAAAATAAAAAGAAATATGATGCAATATTAGAAAGAACAGAAAAAGCACAGGATTATATTAGACTTTACAAAGCCTATGAGTATGCTAGAAGTTATCAAGAACAAGATCCAAAGTATGTAATGCCAAAAGAAGTAGAAATATTTTTGGATTTGCAAAATGAATTACAAATAAATTCATTAGATGAAGCTAGAAGTTTAATAAAATCTACAAGACAAGAAAGAATTGATATAAACAAAACTAAAAAAGAAATACTAGATTTACAAAGAGAGTTAAATCATTTAGACACAATAAAAGAAGAAAAGCTAATACAAAGTGGTTTGTTTATATATAATATAAAATTTGGTGGTAATCACATAGATTATAAAAAATCTAAAGATGATATATATTGCATTATATTGCCTTATACAAAAGAAAGAATATATATACCAAAGAAATATACTACATTTAATGAGAAATATCAGTATTATACTTTATTTTTGGTAGATGACAAAGAATACGAGTTGTATGATGAAAATGATAATAAAATTCAAAGTATAACTGGTAAAGATTTAGAAGAACACGTTATGGAAAAGAAAAAAGAAATAGATAAATTGTATAGTTATTAAAATTAGGGCTTAAGAGTAATCTTGGGCTCTTTTTTTGTTGCAATTTACAAAAGAGGAGGGATTAAGTGATTAAATTATTAAGCCTATTCACAGGAATAGGAGCATTTGAAAAAGCATTAGAAAGATTAAATGCAGAATATGAATTAGTTGGATTTAGTGAAATAGATAAATATGCAATAAAAAGTTATTGTGCAATACACAATGTTACAGAAGATAAAAATTATGGAGATATAAGTAAAATTGATGAAAAGAGTTTACCATATTTCGATATAATGACTTGGGGCTTTCCATGTCAAGATATTTCTATTGCTGGTAAATTAAAAGGTATTAAAGAAGGAGAAACAAGAAGCGGGTTATATTATGAAGGTTATAGAATCTTAAAAAATAAAAAGCCTAAAATAAGCATAATAGAAAATGTTAAGAATTTAACAAGTAAAAGGTTTAAAAATGAATTTGAATCTATATTAAAGGATATATCAGATTTAGGTTATAACAATTATTGGCAAGTTTTAAATGCTAAAGATTATGGAATACCACAAAACAGGGAGAGGGTTTTTATTATAAGTATAAGAAAAGATATAGATAATGGTAAATTTACTTTTCCAGAGAAAATACCATTACAATTAAAATTAAAAGATTTACTGGAAGATGTGGTAGATGATAAATACTATTTAACTGAAAAAGGAATCGGAAGGCTTATAAAGAAAAATAATAAATTAATTAGAAACAATGATAATCCAGATGTAAGTTCTTGTATAATTGCAGGTTATCATAAAATGGATGGTAGAAATAATCAATACATATCAGAGCAAAACAAACCTAAAAGAATAGGTGGAATTTATGATACAGAAGAAAGAAAAAGACAAGCAGGAAGTATTTATGATTCAAATGCTATTTCTCCAACATTAACAACAATGTTTCCAGGAGGAGATAAACAACCTTTTGTACTCGTAAACGAAGGTACTAAAAAAGGTACATCAGAAGCAAGAGAAGGTGATTCAATAAATATTTCATACCCTAATAATATGAGAAAAAGAGGTAGAGTAGGAAAAGAAGTATCGCAAACTATATTAACATCTCCTAATATGGCAGTATTTGAAAATGCAAATAAACCAATATGTTTAAATGCTAACAAAAATGTAAGTATTCAAGATAGGATATATGATGAAGAAGGTATTGCAGCAACAGTAACAGCGAGTGAATTTAGATCTAAAATAGCAGAAAGAAAAATGTTTAATCCATATAATGATAAAGAAATAAAAGATGTAGCACCAACACAAACAGCAAATTGTGGATGCTCAACATCTAGTGCAGCAGTATTAATATCAGAGGATGGAAAGAATTACTTAAAAATAAGAAAGTTAACACCTTTAGAATGTTGGCGACTTATGGGATTTGATGATGAAGATTTTTATAAAGCAAAAGATGTTGGAGTATCAGATACTCAACTATATAGACAAGCTGGCAATAGTATTGTTGTAAATGTTTTAGAAAAAATAATTGAGGGTTTGTTAAAATAAACAACACACCATAAGATAAATGATAATTTTTTCTTTTATGGTGTAAATTTTTATAATTTATGTTATAATTCCTATGTATATAAAAAATCAAGGAGGCTATAAATGTTAGATAATATAGAAGTTTTATACCATAGCAGTATAAGAATTAATAAAGAAAAAATAATTTATATAGATCCATTTAAAATAAATAAAAATTATAATGATGCAGACATTGTTTTTATAACACACGATCATTATGACCATTATTCTGAAGAAGATATAGATAAGGTTATAAATGAAAACACTACTATTATAATACCAGAAGAATTATTAACAAAATTATTAAGAAAAGGCATAAATAAAAATGCAATTATTACAGTAGAGCCAAATAAAAATTATATGGTGCAAGGGATTAAATTTGAAACAATACCAGCTTATAATACAAATAAAACATTTCATCCAAAGGAAAATGGTTGGGTTGGTTATATTATTATAATAAATGGTATTAGATATTATATTGCAGGAGATACAGATATTACAGAAGAAAATAAAAAAGTAAAATGTGATGTAGCTTTTGTTCCAGTTGGAGGAACATATACAATGGATTTTAAAGAAGCAGCACAATTAATAAATGAAATAAAACCTAAAATAGCAATTCCAATTCATTATGGTAGTGTAGTTGGAACAGAGCAAGATGCAATAGATTTTGTAAGATTATTACACCCAGAAATAAAAGGTATAATTTTAATGAAACAATAAATGAAAGAGGGAACAAACGATGCAATTTTCAAATAAAGATATTCAATTATTTAATGAAGCGGGAATAAATGTAGATGATAAGAATTATACAAATGATGAAGTAGAAAGATTAAAAATAAAAGTAACAGATTATATTGTTAGTCAAAGTACAAAAGATATTGATAAATATAGTAAAAAATTTAGTAGTTTATTATAATGATAAATAGTAATTTGTTGAGAATAAGGAGTAAATAGAATGTTAGAAAATACAAAATTATTCTTTTTAAAAGAAGATATATTTAAAGAGTTTGGTATAGAAG
>CAKPRQ010000005.1 GCA_934182605.1 uncultured Clostridia bacterium
CATTTACTGCTACTATTATTACTATTAGTAATACAATTATTATTAATAACACTATCATTAATTCTTTTGCTTTCATTCCATTTACCTTCCTTATTTTTTTATTTAGGTTTTATTTTTAGGCACCTATAACCTTTTTATTTTTTTATCTTTTTTTGTTTTTACTATTTTTTTTACGGTCCTCCCCTCCTATGGTTATGCTTTACTTTTTCTACAAACGCACATAAAGGTAGACCTATTACCTGTTTTACAGGCATAGTTCTACCTTTATTTTTACTACTATTTGATTTTATTTTTTTATTTTCTAAATGACAATATACGATATATATATATATATATATACAGCCATGCGGGTTTCAGCGTTTTCTTTTATTTCTTTCATATTTTTCTCTTTTAATTTTATTGTTTCTACCATTTTTCATCTTCTCCTACTTCGTTATTTTATTTATCTTATCATACTTTTTAGCTTTTTACAAGACTATATTTTTCCATTTTTTATTTATCTGTTACAATTCAGTAAGAAAACACTTAACTTTTGCAAAATCGTGATATATCGCTATTTGCGAGTCAAGCCCCTAATTGTGTGCCTTAAAAATCAATATTTAATCAGGGCAAATATCTTGTATAAAAGATACAAGATATTTATCTTTCAATCATTATTTTATTTATTACTAAAATAATTAAAAATTTTTATATTACAAATTCATCTAGACTTTTTATTTCATACCCCATATTTTTTATCTCTTTTATGCAGTAATCCAATACATTTGCATTATCTTTTGATGTTGCATGTAATAATATTACTGCTCCTGGATGTATGTTGTCTAATATTTTTTTCTTTGCATATTCTTCGCCCTTTTGGTTATTTTCGTCAAAATCATCATACGCTAAAGACCACATAACTGTTGTATATTCTAAATTAGCAGTTAATTGTAACGTTCTTTCACTAAATTCTCCTTTAGGCGGTCTCATATATTTCATTTCGTATCCTGTTTTTTCAAATACTGCCGCATGTAAATCTAATAATTCTGTTTTTATTTTTTCATCACTTATTTCTGGCATGCTATAATGATTAACTGTATGATTCCCAATTATATGACCTTCATTTATCATTCTTTTTACTAAATCTGTTTCACTATTTAAATAATGACCTGTTATAAAAAATGTTGCTTTTACATTATTAGCTTTTAAAGTATCTAAGATTTTTGGTGTATATCCTGCTTCATACCCTTGATCAAATGTTAAATACACTATTTTTTTATCTTTATTCCCCATACTTATTCCATTATACTTGTCTAAAATGTTTTTATATACTGCTATATCTGGCTGTTCATGATTTTCACCTCTTTTTACTCCCCACCCATACTTTTTATTACTTATTGTTGTTCCATTTGCAAGTACTGCTGTTTCATTATTATTCATTATTATAACAACAAATATACTTGCTATTATAATTAATATAAAACCTACTATTAATAAGTTTTTTAATTTTATCATTTCTAATCCCTTTCCTTTCATAAATTACTTTCAGTCCACAACATATATACCAATATTTTTAATTCCTATTTTATTTTATGAGAAATATATATAAAAAATAACTAGTATTAATATATAAGTAATCTGATATTAAGTCTTATTTAAAACATAAATTCTTTATTAAAGTTTTTATTTTTTTTCTAAAAAGCATTTACAAATTCGACAATATTATTTATATTTATCTAGTAATTTTAAAAAAAGGAGGGTAATAGATAAATGTATTTTTTCTCATTAATAAAAAATTTTTTAATAGAACCTAATATACTAATGACTAATCTATTAAATACACCACTTATTTTTCTAGGTATGTATATAAACTTATTAATTTTTAAAAATTTGCTTAGACTCGATGTCTCTAAAAAGCAAACTTATGAATACATTATTTTTTCTGGATTATGGATGACCTTTTGTAATATTTTTATTCAAGCTCCTTTAGGATTATATATAAATTGTATTATACAACCTGGAATTGTTATGTCTATTTTTAAAACTAGATTAATTAAATCTATATTTATAGCACTTATGCCATCTGCTATCACACTATTATTCGAAACTATTTTATGTAAAATCTATTCAAGTTTTTTATATTCGTCATATTCTATATTAACAACTATTCCACTATATAAAATAGCATTATACTTACAAATATATTTTATAATGTATATAATATACTTAATTATTAAAAGAAATAATTTTTATATCAAAATATCTGATAATTTTTCTAAAGAAAGTAACATTCAATTACTATTAAACACAATATTAGCCACTACAATTATTAGTGTACAATTTTACATACTTATTTATTATACTGGTTCATTACCTATTACAATAATTATATTATCTAGTTTTTTACTTACTTTATTTTTCTTTATGGTTATTAATAATATTATTAAAATTAGTAAGCTAGAAGTAGCCTCACTTGAATTAAAACAAAGCCAAGAATATAATAAAACTTTAGAATTTTTATATGATTCTATTAAAGCTTTCAAACACGATTTTAATAACATTATTCAAACTATTGGTGGCTATGCTAATAGCAATGATATCGAAGGTTTTAAAATTTATTATAAAGATTTATTTGTAGATTGTCAGAAAATTAATGATTTAACTGCTTTAAATCCTAATGTTGTTAATAATCCTGGTGTTTACTGTTTACTTACATCAAAATATAAAAAAGCTGAAGAGCAAGGCATTAAAATACATATTGATTTTTTCTTAAATCTCAATGGTCTTAATATGAAAATCTATGAGTTTACTAGAATTTTAGGAATACTTTTGGATAATGCAATAGAAGCTAGTATGACTTGTGATAACAAAGTTATAAATATAATTTTTAATACTAAAACCTCTAACAATATGCAATATGTTTTAATAGAAAATACTTATAACGAAAGAGATATTGATACTGAAAAGATTTTCGAAAAAGGTTATTCTAGCAAACCTAAGAATACTGGGCTAGGTTTATGGGAAGTTAGACAAATTTTAAAGAAAAATACTAATTTAAATTTGTTTACATCTAAAGATGATTCTTTTTTTAGACAACAATTAGAAATTTTTGAACTTTAAGAACTTTTCTTAAAGTTCTTTTTATTGAAACTTTGTATTAAATTTCACTATATTTCTATAAAATATTAGATAAGATGTTACAAATCAGCAGAAAAACATATAGTTTTATCAAAATGGTGATATATAGCTATTTGCGAGTCAAGACACGGATTGTGTCACCCTAGATATGTTTTGACTAAAAATAGCTATGTATCAAGATTTTATAAAATAGTTACTGAATTTTAACAAAAAATTTTAAGGTATTGGAATTTTTTTCAAAAAAACTATTGACATTTTTAAAAAAATCTAGTATACTAATAAATGTCACGTGAAGTGGTGATAATAATGTGGGCGCATAGCTCAGCTGGAAGAGCATCTGCCTTACAAGCAGGAGGTCATAGGTTCGAGCCCTATTGCGCCCACCATTTTTATTATTTTATGTGGCCCGGTAGTTCAGTTGGTTAGAACGCTAGCCTGTCACGCTAGAGGTCGACGGTTCGAGCCCGTTCCGGGTCGCCATTTTTATATTAATAAGGTTTCATAGCTCAGTTGGTAGAGCAGAGGACTGAAAATCCTCGTGTCAGTGGTTCGATTCCACTTGAAACCACCACATAAAAGGTATCAGTGCTTGATAGTGTTAGGTATTGGTATTTTTTTATTTTAAAAAATTAAAATTTTCTAACCTTTTAATAGCTAAATTATGAAAAATAAAAAATACTAGAAATAATGTCTAGTATTTATATTTTTTTATAAATTTCAAACTAATTTAAAAATAATTAATCCAAAAAACAAATATGCATATCTATATAATTTTTGAAATCTTTTATTTTCTTTATAATAATCAATAGATTCTGCAATTGCACAATATTTATCAACAAATGAAACTATATAACTTTCCAAATATCTAGGTGGAATAACTGTTAATGGCCACATATGCTTTTTTATAATATCTTGTTCTTTTTTTGATAAATTATATAATTTAGAAGCATTTCTTAATGCAATATAAGGATGTCTAAAACCATGAAGAGGCTTATGTTCTTCTGATTTTATATGCCAATCGTACAAAAATAAGTCATGTAAAAATCCTGCTCGTGCAGCGGCTTTATAATCTAAATGTAATTTTCTACAAATTAAATAACTAATAAAAGCTACTTTATAACAATGTTCATAACATGATGTATCGCAATGTTGTATAAAATTTTTCATTTTTAAAACTGTATCATTATCTTTTATATCTTTTACACATAAAAGAAAATCTATATTTTTATCCAAAGTAATACCTCTTTTCAAAATATATTATATTACCATTATATCATAAAAATATATAATTGGGAACAGTTTTATCATAAATATTTATTAATTAGAAATTCTTGTGCTTAATTGTGGAAAGCGTTCGTGTTAACGGAAGGGTGCCATAATTAAGCCTTAGAATTTCTATATTCTTTTACAAGCCGAGATTTTTAATTTTAGACTAGTATTTTCAAGTGATTTATGTAATACACTATTATATAGTAACATTAATAATTTACCATTATTCATATTTTTAATTTTCGTACATACATTTTAATAATATAATTCTCTAAATTTTAAGGAGGCCACTATGTTTATTTGTAATTTTAAGATAAATTCAAAAAATATATTTAAATTTTTTCTTGTAATAGCTATTATTTTATCTACTATTTTCTTTATAATATCTACAATAAGAATTTTTGCTGCTAGTAATGTTTTTAAAACTAATGATGAACTGCCTAAAAAAGATGTATATACTATTTCCGCTTCTAATTATACAAATGTGCTAAAATCTGTACATGAAAATCTTACAAATTATATTGGTCAAAAAGTAGAATTTGAAGGATATGTTTATAAAGTGCCAGATATCGATTCTAGCCAATTTATTCTAGCAAGAGATATGATTATTAATTCTAATCTACAAACGCTTGTAGTAGGTTTTTTGTGTGAATATAAAGAAGCTATTAATCTTAGTGAAAAAACCTGGGTAAAAATTACAGGTGAAATTCAAAAAGGTGATTATAATGGTGAAATTCCTATAATTAAAATAACTTCTTTAGAAAAAATTGAAAAACCTAGTGATGAATATGTATACCCTCCAGATAGTTCTTATCTACAAACAAGTGTATTGTTATAATGCTTATCAATATTTTAATCATTTGGTACAAAATAAAAAAAATAGGAGAATAATTGTTACAGTTCAGAAAGTATATATATAATTTTTTCAAATCTTGATATATATTTTATATTGAACTGTAGCAAATAATTAACTCCGTTTTTTATTTTCTATCAAATATTGTTTTAAAAAAACCTTTATCTATAAATGTACCAAATATATTTTTAAATATTATTAACACTATTGGTCCTATTATTAAACCTATTATCCCTATTAATTTCAAGCCAGTATACATTGCTATTAATGTAAATATTGGGTGTATTCCCAATTGCTTACTTACTATTTTAGGTTCTAACAATTGTCTTACTATTGATATTATTATCCATAATACTGTTATTGCTATGCCTAATGTTATATCACCATTTATAGCTACTATTAATGCCCATGGTATCATTACTGTTCCAGAGCCTAATATTGGTATTGCATCTACAAATCCTATTAATAATGCCATCAGAAATGGATATTCTATATTTAGTCCAAAAACTTTAAATAAATACAAGCCTATTAATACTTCTACAAAAGATATTACAATCAGTATTACTTCTGCTTTTAAAAAGGAACCTAAAGATTCTATTATTTCTCTTAAATGTTTTCCTAATTTTTTAACCCATATTTTAGGTAAATGATGTTCCACTTCATCTAATATATAGATTCTATCTGCACACATAAAATATATTGCAACAAAAGTTACTCCTACATATATACTTATAATTGGCAATGATGTTATTGAATTTAATAAATTTGTTAGAAAGTTTTTTACATAATTTGAACCAAATTCTAATACCTCTTGTGAAGAAGTATCCAAAATCTGTTTTACTTCGTTTGACAATTGTAATTTAGAAAATCCTGTATCGTATAAAACTCTCTGTACAAGTTCATTGAACTTATCATAATATTCATTCAAACCCGACAATAAATCCGACGCTTCTGATATTAATGTAACTATTCCCCATGCTAATAAACATATTATTAATATAGCAAATATTACCATTACTATAATGGCACAAGTTTTTCTTGTAAAACTTGTCCTATTTTTTACAAATCTGATAATTGGCTCTAATATTAAAGATACTATAAATGCAATTAGAAAAGGTAAGTAAAATATGCTTAATTTTATTGTTAAAAATAGACCTAATATTACAAGTGCTGCAATTAATAGTTTTTTTAATACTCTTGTCCAATATCCTAAATCTACTACCAAAATACTTCACCAATATTATTATATGTAAAAATAAGTTATATATTACAATTAAATATTAATACATTATTATTTAGATTACCCTCTGCTTGCAAAAAAAGAAACTCTAAATTATATTTATAGAACACTTTCAATTAAAAATTGACCTTTTTCCATAAATATTTTTAAGAGTTTCTAATATTTTTTCTATATTTTGGTGTAATTTAAAATAGTAATATATTAAGACTTTTATTACTCAGCATTTTTATTTTTACTATTACATCCACAGATTTCTTCTACTATATATCCCACTGTTTCTGTTGAGCATAAAGGACTCACAGATAAATCTGATATTGTTAACATTCCTTTTAAGCAACCATTTGGTTCAACTATAGGAATTCTCTTAACATTACCATCACACATTTTTTCTGTTGCATTTTCTATATCTTCATCTGGACCTGCTGTATACAGTTTAGTTGTCATTATTTCACTTACTGGAACTGTTTTAGCATCTTTGTTACAAGCAATACATCTTAAAACAACATCTCTATCGGTAACAATACCTACTAATTTCTTATTATTATCACATACAGGAATACATCCAATATGATTATCCTTCATCTGTTTTGCTACATCTTGCACAGTTGTTTCTGGCTTTGCAAAAATAGTTTCATTGCACATACATTCTCTTATTTTCATATATAATAACCTCCTCTTAATCTATAGTTATTATATACTGAAATTTATTTTATATACTTTATAAATTATTACAACGAATAAACTTTAGCAGATATTTTTTACTAAATTTTTAAATTTTTCTCCTCTTTCCATAAAATTTTTAAACATATCAAAACTTGCACTTGCTGGAGAAAATAATACAATATCTTTATTAGTACCTTCCTTATATGCAATTTCTACAGTTTCTTCTAGAGAATCTGCCATAAATAATTTTATTCTTTTTTCTTCTTTATTAATATTATATTTTAAAATACAATAATTATTCTCTTCATATATTTCACCATTTAATTTTTCTACTTCGTTTTTTACAGCATTTTCTATTTTTTTAGCTGTTTGCCCTAATAGTATAAGTGTTGTTACTTTTTCTAAAATTGGGCGTGCTAATGGTTCATAGTCTAAGTGCTTATCATAACCTCCTGCTATTAAAATTATATCTTCATCAAAGGCTCTTAAACCTGCTATTGTTCTTGTAGGACTACTGCCTATTGAATCATTATACCATTTTACTCCATTTATATCTCTTACAAATTCTAATCTATGTTCTACTCCTGCAAAATCTTTTACAGCTTCTACTGCCACATCAAAATCTACCAGTGTATAAGTTGCTGCAATTGCTGTACATATATTTTCATAATTATGTCTTCCCCTTAATTTTACATCTTTCACATTTAATAATTGTCTTCTTATACCATTTTCACCATATTTTATAATATCATCATTTAGCATTACACCATTTTCTAGTTTACTTTCTTTACTAAAAAATACTACTTTACCTTTTGCTTCTTTTTCAAAATTTTTAACAATTTCATCATTATAATTTAAAACTAATATATCATCTTCATTTTGGAATTTAAATATATTCTTTTTAGATTCAATATATTCTTCATAAGATTTATGTATATCTAAATGATTTGGTGTTATATTAGTAATAACAGATATATTAGGACTTACTTCCATATCCATTAATTGAAAACTACTTAATTCCAATACTATAAAATCCTCTTTTTTCATATATGGTAATTTATCAAATAATGGCGTTCCTATATTTCCACCTAAATAGCAACTATAATTTGCTCTCTTTAAAATTTCATATATTAAACTTGTTGTAGTAGTTTTTCCATCACTTCCTGTTATACCAATAACTTTACCTGGACATAATTTTACAACCATTTCTATTTCTGATGTAATTATTGCACCGCGCTTTTTTTCATCAAGAAGTTCTTGAGTATCTGGTCTACAACTCGGAGAACGAAATATTATATCAAATCCTTTTAAGTTCTCTAAGTAATTTTCACCAAAATTACCTACAATATTATTTTCTCTTAAATATTTAATAATATTATTATCAATTTTTTCTATATCTCTTTTATCAAATACTGCAACATTAGCATTTATATTTTTTAAATATTTTATTAATGGCATATTACTTACGCCTAATCCTATTACTGCAATTTTACTTGATTGCAATTTTTTATTAAATTCTTCTAATTTTTTATTTTCCAAATTCTATTCCCAACCTTTCTTTTACTATTATATTAATTAAATTCTGTAATTGTGATATATTTATAATATTACAATGTTTAAAATAATTTGCAATTTTTATTATTATATATCAAAAAAATTTTTTTAACAATAGTATATTTTAGAAATTTTTGTTAATAATATAATTAATGAATTTTTAGAGGAGGTGCCTCATATGTCAGAAAAAAATAAAAATAAAAACCCAAATAATAATAATAACAATAATAAAAATAATAACAAAAATAATCAAAATCAACAAAATAATAAATAAGATTAATTTCACTATCCCTACTCAGCATAAACAATTTTCAATAAAATTATTTATGCAAAATAAGAAAGTATCTCTATGTTATAGATACTTTCTTTTACTTATTCTATGGATAAAATTATTTCACTTTTTAATTTATTGATTGCCCAATTGTTTGAAGTATTCTTAATATTGTAAGTGTACATATTAAAATTAAAACTCCTACTACAAATCCTATTAAATTTTTCTTTATTTCTGCTTTTTCATCTGGTGCTGCTGTCATAAATTTTATAGCCATAACTGCTAATGTAATAAGTGCTACTGCACTACCTACTATTAAAATAATTCCATATAATTTACTGCCTACATTACTTAAAGTTGAATTTCCTGAACCAGAATTGTAATCTTTCATTGAAGATATTGGGTCTGCAAATACTACATTTGATAACATAAATATTATAATTATAAATATTAATAATATACTTAACACTTTTTTCATTTTTAATCTCAATCCTTTCTATAAAGAATTAAAAAATAATATTATAAGACTTCTACAGAATTATCCTAATACTTTCGTAGAAGTTACTGATGTAGAGTATGTTAATACATTTTCATTAATTGTAGCCGCTTTATTAATTTCATTTCCCATTGATTGAATTATATGTAAAATGCCTGCTCCTGAAAATAATATTAATGCACCTACAGCGTACATAAGCAAACTTTTCTTTATGTCTCCTTTTTCTGCTGGTGCAGCAGTCATATATTTAATTGCTAATACTACTAACATTACTAATGCTACTGCTACAGCAATTATTTCTATAACACCTAATATTGTCCCCGAAATACTTTTTATTTTATCTCCTCCAGGGACACTAGCACCCGGCTTTATATCAACTAATGACGCAAAAGATATTGTTGATATTGAAAATATTAATATCACTAAAATTATAATTAATAATACTTTTTTATAATTCATTTTTTTCATATCATAACTCTCCTTCTTTAGATTAATTTAATTATATATTATTTTTTGACAAAATGCAATATTTTGGGCAAAAAAAAATTGCCTAAAATTAGGCAACTTCTATATCAGATTTTTGCTCATTTACTATTACATAAGCAGTTGTATCTTCTAATTCTTCTCCAGCACGTTGTATAATATTTAACACTGCTACTCCACCAAACAATAGTAAAGCACCAATTACATATACAAAAGCACTTTTCTTTATATCACCTTTTTCACTTGGTGCTGCCGAAATATATTTGATAGCTAAAATTACTAACATAATTACAGCTACTGCTACACCAATAACTTGTGCTATACCTAAAATCATATTTGATACATTCATAATCCCTGTCTCTGCACTTCCAGCATCACCGCGAAATTCACCTGGATCAGGAATTGCAAAACATAACGTAGAAACTGATACTATTAATAATGCAACTATTATCATGGCTAATGCTTTTTTCATTGATATGTTCTTCATGATTATATCCTCCTTAATTTTTTTACTATCTCATAACATAATTATAACTTATATTTTTACAAAAAGCAAGTATTTTTTACAATTTTTCTAATGCCCTTCTTGCTAATTTTTCATATTTTTCTTTTTTATCTCTAATTTTTTCATCAAATTGGGGTAATATTCCAAAATTTGCATTCATTGGTTGAAATTTTTGGTTTTCTGTTGATATATATTTGGCTAATGCACCTATCATTGTTTCACTACTAAATACGATTTTTTCTTTATTATTATATTGTTGTACTGCATTTATTGCAGCTACATAACCTGATGATATTGATTCCACATATCCTTCTACTCCTGATATTTGACCTGCAAAATATATATTTTTATTTAATTTCAAGTTATATGTATTATCCAATAATTTAGACGAATCTATATATGTATTTTTATGCATTACTCCATATTTTACGAACTCTGCATTTTCCAAACCGGGTATTAATGAAAATACCCTTTTTTGTTCTCCAAATCTTAGATTTGTTTGAAATCCTACCAAGTTATATAATGTACCTTCTTCATTATCTTGCCTTAACTGTACTAATGCATATGGTCTTTTTCCTGTTCTTTTATCTTCAAAACCAACTGGTTTTAATGGGCCAAATCTTAATGTATCTATACCTCTTTTAGCCATTACTTCCACTGGCATACAGCCTTCAAATATTTCTTTTTTTTCAAAATCTTTTAATTCAACTACTTCTGCATTTATTAACTCATTATAAAATTTTTCGTACTCTTCTTTATTCATTGGTAAATTTATATAATTACTATCGCCTTTTCCATATCTATCTCCCATAAAGGCTATATTAAAATTTATGCTTGATTTTTCAATAATAGGAGCTGCTGCATCATAGAAATATAATTCTTTTTCACCTGTAAAACTTTTTATATTTTCTGCCAATTTTTCTGATGTTAGAGGCCCTGTTGCAATTATTACTATTCCATTTTTAGCCATTTCTTTTACATCTTCTATTTCTTCTCTAATAATTTCAATTTTACCAAAATTATTCTTCTCACTTAATTCTTCTAATTTACTAGTTACTTTAGCTGCAAACTTTTCTCTATCTACAGCCAATGCTTGTCCAGCTGGTACTGATGTTTCATCTGCTATTTTTATTAAAAGTGAATCTAGTCTTCTTAATTCTTCTTTTAAAAGTCCACATGCATTTGTGATTAAATTAGATTTAAACGAATTGCTACATACTATTTCAGCAAGATTTTCATTTTTATGGGCTGGTGAAAAGTTAGTAGGTTTCATCTCATATAATTTTACATCTATTCCTCTTTTGGCTATTTGATATGCTGCTTCTGAACCTGCTAATCCTCCACCTATTACTACAATATACTTATTCATAATTCTCCCTTCTATTATTTATATAGATATTTTCAAGTTACAATTTATTAAATTACTTTTTATTTGTAGTTTTCTTTTTAGCTTTAGTTTTGCTTTTTGTTTTTGTAGTCTTTTTTGTTTTTTCTCCCACATTTTCCTCTGGCACAAACTTTTCTCCTACTTTAGGTTTATTCCAAGAGATATATGGACAGCCTCCATTTTCACCTTTATTATTCTCACATATATAATATTTTCTCTTTCTCTTAGTTTTCTTTACTTGTACTACGCCACCACATACTGGACATGGTACATCTATAGTTTCTACGATTGGTTTTGCATTTTTACATTCTGGATATCCTGGACATGCTAAAAATCTACCGTATTTACCATACTTATACACCATCATTCTTCCACATTTTTCGCATTGCACATCTGATACTTCGTCTTCTAATTTTACATGTTCTAATTCCTTTTCTACTTTTTCTACAGTTACCTCGAATGGTTCGTAAAACTCTCTTATTACATCTTGCCATTTTATTTTTCCAGCAGCTATCTCATCAAATTCTGTTTCCATTTTAGCTGTGAATTCCACATTTATTACATTTTCGAAATTTTCTATTAACAATTTATTAACAACTTTTCCAAGTTCTGTAGGTACTAATTGTTTTTGCTCTTTTTCTACATATCTTCTTAACAATATTGTAGTAATTGTTGGCGAATATGTGCTTGGTCTACCTATTCCTTTTTCTTCTAATGCTTTTACTAAACTTGCTTCTGTATATCTAGCTGGTGGTTCTGTGAAACTTTGTTTAGATTCTAATTTTTCTTTATTTAAATTTTCTCCTTCTTCTATTTCTGGAATTTTTGTATTTTCTTCCTTTTCTTCATAATCTGTACCTTCTACATATAATGTCATAAATCCTTTAAATTTTAAATTTTGCCCACTTGCTCTAAAATTATAAGTATCATCTGCATCTATTTTTACTTGAATTGTATCGTAAACGGCTTGCGACATTTGGCTTGCTATAAATCTATTATATATTAATTTGTATAATTTATATTGGTCTGTAGTTAAAGAATCTTTAATTTTCTCCGGTGTTAAATCTATATATGTTGGTCTAATTGCTTCATGTGCGTCCTGTGCTGCATCTTTTGATTTGTAATATCTATTTTCATAATATGCTTTTCCATATTCTTTTTCTATATATTCTTTTGCAGCATTTCTTGCTACTTCTGAAATTCTTGTTGAATCTGTTCTCATATATGTTATTAAACCAACAGTACCTTTTTCTGGTATTTTTACACCTTCATACAGTACTTGTGCTACACTCATTGTTTTCTTTAATGCAAAGCCTAATTTACGTGAAGCTTCTTGTTGCATTGTACTAGTTGTAAATGGAGGTGCAGGGGTTCTTTTCTTTTCACCTTTTTTTATTTCTTTTACTACATACGTTGCTTTTTCTAATTCTTTTAATATATTATCAACTTCTTCTTTTGAATGTAATTCTATTTTTTTATTATTTTTACCATAAAATTTGGCAATAAAACTTTTTTTGTCACTTTTTTTAGATAATATAACATCTATATTCCAATATTCTTCAGGAATAAAATTTTCAATCTCATTTTCTCTATCTACTATTAATTTAACTGCAACAGATTGCACTCTTCCTGCTGATAAACCTTTTTTTACCTTTTTCCATAACACAGGACTTATTTTATATCCTACTATTCGATCTAGTACTCTTCTAGCTTGTTGAGCATCTGTTACTGCCATATTTATTTTACGTGGTTCTTGTACAGCTTTTTTTACAGCATTTTCCGTTATCTCATTAAATGTAATTCTACAATCACTATTTAAATCTATCCCTAATATATATGCTAAATGCCAAGATATAGCCTCTCCTTCACGATCAGGGTCAGTTGCTAAATATACTTTTTTAGCATTTTTTGCTTCTTTCTTTAAAGAATTTATAAGAGGTGCTTTACCTCTTATATTTATATATTGTGGTTCAAAGTTATGTTCAATATCTATACCTAATTTTGATTTAGGCAAATCTCTAATATGTCCCATACTTGCTACGACTTTTGTTTTACCACCTAAAAATTTTTTTATTGTATTCGCTTTTGCTGGCGATTCTACTATTATTAATTTATCTACCATTAAGTTCTACTCCTTTATTCTTTCTCTAACAAAATTATTAATAATTTCCATATCTTTTAAAGACTTTTCTACATCTATTTATTGTCTCAGAATTTTTATTATTTCATTATATATTTTATCTTCTACATTGTCAATAGAAATGCTATTAGCTAATTCTCCCATTTTTAACATTTTTTCCTTATGCAATATTATTTTTGTAATGCTACCTGATAACAAAGAATCTGTAAGTTCATTATTATATATTATTTCCGCTGCTCCTATATTTGCCAAAACTTTTGCATTATATTCCTGATGATTTTGACTTACGTATGGAAGTGGTATAAATATTGCTGGTTTGCCTACATTTGCAATTTCTGTTATTGTCATTGCACCACTCCTTGCTATCACTAAATCACATATATTCATAATTTTTTCCATATCATATATATATGGAACTATTTTCATATTATATACATTATTTATATCTATATTCCTTCTACTTAATTCTTCTTTAATTACTTCATATTGTTTAGGTCCCGCAGCCCACATTATTTGATATTTTTCATTCAACCTGTTTTCTACTATTCCCAACAGACTATCATTTATAACTTTTGCACCTTGACTTCCACCAAATGCTAGTACAATAGGTAAATCTTGTTTTAAACTATATTCTTTAATTATTTTATTTTTTTCTACTTCTGTATATTCTATTTTTCTTACCTTTGTTGGATTACCAGTAACTACTACTTTCTTAGCATTATTTAATCTTGGTACTGCATCTTTAAAACCTACTAATATTGCATTACATTTTTTTGAGAGCATTTTTACCGCTTTCCCTGGGAACGCATTACTTTCGTGTAATACTGTTGGTATTTTTAATTTATTAGATGCTATAAATACCGGTCCACATATATATCCACCAGTTCCTATTACCACATTAGGTCTAAATTCTTCTAATATTTTTTTTGCTTGTTCTATTCCTTGATAAGTTTCTAATAAATTTTTAAAATTTTCAATATTTATTTTTTTACTAAGACCATGTGCAGTTATTGTTCTTAATTCATATCCTGCTCTAGGGACTAAATCATTTTCTAACCCACTCGTCGTTCCAATAAATATTATTTTTGAGTCTGGTTCTTTCTCTTTTATTTTATTTGCAATTGCTATGGCAGGATTAATATGACCTCCTGTACCAGCTGCAGAAATAACTACTCTCACAATTTATCATCCTCTCTTTATACTTTATTAGTATGTCTCGATATATTTAATAAAATTCCCATTGTACATAGTAACACAAAAAGTGATGTCCCGCCATAACTAAAGAATGGTAATGCCATACCTGTTACTGGGAATACTGAAGTTACAACTCCTATATTTATTATTACTTGTATTGATATTAATGATATTATTCCTACTGCCAATAAAGTTCCAAACATATCTTTTGCGTTTATTGCTATCATTATTCCTCTCCAAATTAATACTGCAAATAATAATAATATAATTGCACACCCTATAAAGCCTAACTCTTCTGCTATTACTGCAAATATAAAGTCATTTTGTGGCTCTGATATGTATAAATATTTTTGCATACTATTTCCTAACCCTACTCCAAATAAGCCTCCTGAACCTATTGCATATAAACTTTGTATTATTTGCCACCCTGTTACTTGAGGATCACTCCATGGATCTAAGAATGCTGTTAATCTTGCTATTCTAAACGTTCCTATATCTGCATATGTTGCTAACAGATATAACAATGTTCCTCCTGCAGCTCCTCCTAAAAGAGCTATTATTAAGAAGTGTTTTAATTTTGCTCCTGCTACTATCATCATTATTGATATTACTGCTACTATTACTAATGTTGCACTTAAGTGTGTTTGCAAAAACAATAATATTGCACAAGGTATTCCTAACCAAAAAAATGTTGGAATTAAACCTGTTGGAAGGTTATATGTCCTTTTATCCCACCATTTCCCTAATGTATCTTTAAATTTTACTAAATATGCTGCAAAAAATATTATTAAACCTATTTTTGCTACTTCAGAAGGCTGAAATGATGTAATACCAAATAAATTTATCCATCTTTTTGCACCTGCTACCTCATAACCTATTAAAGGTACTGCTAATAATAATAGTATTACAAAAACATATATTGGTTTATACATTTTTTGATAAATTCTATAATCTATTTTTGAAATTATATACATTCCTGCTAATCCTAATGCAGCAAACACTAATTGCCTTTTTACATATGAATAGCTATCTCCATCTTCTGCTAATGCAGTAGGTGAACTAGCTGACAATACCATTATTATACCCAATGATAAGAGTAATAACAATGTTACTACAACTGTAAAATCCACATTTTTTTTCTCTTTTTCCTTTTTACTACTTGCTTTTACCAATAATTATTACTCTCCTTACATAATTTATTTAGGTTTTTAAAAGTCACCTATAAACTTAATTTAAAAAATGTACTATGATTGTGTATTTAAACACTATCATATAATTACTTTAAAATAATTTTAAATAACACATAATGCTACTATACTCGCAATTAATGTGATTATTGCAAATATTGAAACTACCTTATTTTCTTTCCAGCCTGATAATTCAAAATGATGATGTAATGGTGCCATTTTGAATATTCTTCTTCCTGTTTTTTTGAAATACCATACTTGCAATGTTACTGATACTGCTTCTAATACTGGTATTATTCCGACTATTAATATTATAAATGGCATTTTTAAATATATCGCCATTATTCCTATTATTCCTCCTAGTAGCAATGAACCCGTGTCTCCCATCATTACTTTTGCTGGATTTAAGTTAAATATTAAAAATCCCAAACACGCTCCTATTGCTATACTTCCAAATATTACTAATTCTTTCACATCTAATATAATTGATATTACAGTTAAACATGTTATTATAACTGTACATACAGTTGCTGCCAACCCATCTACACCATCTGTAAGATTTACTGAATTAGTTATTGCCAATAATACAAATATTACAAATGGTACATATAGAGGTAATGGCAAATCTATATATGTTTTAAAGAATGGTACTAAAGTTTCCGTTCCTAATTTTAATACATATTGCAAATATATTACAAAAAAGACGGACATTATTAATAATCCTAACATTTTTGCTCTAGGACTTAGCCCTTTTGTATTTTTTAATACTATTTTTTTAAAGTCATCTATTAAACCTATTAAACCAAAACCAAATGCTGTAATTATAAGAGGTATCATTGCTTTTGCAGCTTCAAGCCCCTCATCTCCCCTGCCTATATAATACATAACACCTGCTATAGAGGCAATAGTTATGGCTATCATCATAATGATTCCACCCATTGTTGGAGTTCCTTGTTTTTTTAAATGACTTTGTGGTCCATCGTCTCTTTCCATTTGCCCAACTTTTAATTTTTTTAAAATAGGTATTATTATTATTGATAAAATTATTGTTGCAACAAAAGAAACTAATAATATTTTTAACTGAAAATCCACTTATTTTACCTCTCTTAAACTTAAATTTTTACTACATTTCTTTTAAAATATTTTTTACAATTTCTCTTTCATCAAATGGATGCTTTTCACCTTCTATTTCTTGATAAGGTTCATGTCCTTTACCAGCTAGTATAATCACATCTCTTTTTGTTGCTATTTTTATTGCTCTTTTTATTGCTTCAATTCTATCTATAATACATTCATATTTTCCATTTGTCTTTTTTATTCCTACTTCTATTTCTTTTACTATACTTTTGGGGTCTTCATATCTAGGGTTATCTGATGTTATTATTGTATAATCCGCTATTTTTCCTGAGATTTCTCCCATTATTGGTCTTTTTGTATTATCCCTATTTCCTCCACAACCAAATACTGATATTACTTTACCTTTTGTATATGATTTTGTAGCCTTTAATATATTTTCTAAACTTTCTGGTGAATGTGCGTAATCTATCATTATTGTTAGTCCTCTATCATTAGGTACTAATTCACTTCTTCCTGGTACTACTATTTCTAATAATCCTTCTTTGATATTGTCCACACTTGCTCCTAATTTTTGTGTAACCGCTATTGCTGCTAATGCATTGTATACACTAAATCTTCCTGATATTGCTACTTTCATTATTTCATTTTTATTATTTAGTCTTATTTTAAAATCTACCCCTGAGTTTTGTACTGTAACATCTTTTGCAAGAAAATCTGCCGCGTTATCTATACCATAAGTTTTTACGTCTAAATCATTCATTATTTTTTTTACTTTTATTACATTAAAATCATCTGCATTTAAGATTACATTTTTACACATAGTAAATAATTTTAATTTTGAATTATAATAATCTTCCATATCACTGTGCTCTTTTTCACTTATATGATCTTTTGAAAAATTGGTAAATACTACTAAATCAAAATTTGAGCCTGTTACTCTGTCTAATTTTAAACTTTGTGATGATACTTCCATAACTACTGTGTCTACTTTTTCTTCTACCATTTTTGCAAATAATTTTTGTAAGTCTATACTTTCTGGAGTTGTTCTATCATTATCTTGTATTTTTTCTTCTCCTATGTATGTTGCTATACTTCCTATTAATCCTACTTTTTGTCCTGCTTTTTCTAGGATACTTTTTATCATAAATGTTGTTGTTGTTTTACCTTTTGTTCCTGTTATTCCTATTAATTTAAATTTTCTTGATGGATTATTGTTTACATTACATGCTGATATTGCTAATGCTTTTCTTGTATTATCTGCTACTAATAATGCAACATTTTCTGGTATATTCAAGTTTTTTATGTCACATTCTTTGTCTACTATTACTGCTACTGCTCCATTTTTTATTGCTGTATCTATATAATCATGACCATCTGTTTCGAATCCCCTAATTGCAACAAATAAATCTCCTTGTTTTATTAATCTTGAATCTTTTTCTACTTTATTTATGTCTATTTCTAAGTTTCCTTTTCCTTTTAAGTTATCTATCCCATTCAAAACTTTTCTTAATTCCATAATATTTTCATTCCTTTCTTTGGGCAAATCACCTGATTATAAATTATTATAATTAGTTTTTGTTTTTGCCTCCTTTTTCATCTATTGTATTATATACTGTTTTATAAAATTTGTATAGTGTTTTTTTGAAATTTTGTTATTTTTTAGTTACAATTCGGTAACTATTTTATAAAATCTTGATATATAGCTATTTTTTAGTCAAAACATAGCTAGGGCGACACAATCTGGGTCTTGACTTGCAAATAGCTATATATCAAGATTTTGTATCAATTAAAACTTCTACTGAATTGTAACATTTTAAGTTACTACTAGTAATATTTTAAGCGGTGGCATATGCCACCGCTGTTGCAAGTTCTATTTATCGTTTGTCTGATACTTTTCAAGAATTTCTGTTACTTCTTCGCTATACACCACTTCATTGTCGAGAAGCGCTTTTGTAAGAGCGTCGAGTGCATCAGAATGCCAATTAATAAGAGCCTTTGCTTTTCTATACATCTCCTTCAAAAATTTTTGAATTAAAATATCTGCTCCTTCTTCCAAAATTTCCAACTTGTAAAAATCAGATAGAAGGCAGATAGGGCCAACTTCTTCGGACATACCATATACCTTAAAGATTTGGATAGCAAGCGAAGTCGCTTGTTCCAAGTCATTTTCTACACCACTTGTTGTTTTTCCATAATAATATTCTTCACTCGCCATTCCTCCTAAACAGGTGATAATCTGGTTTTCCAAATCTTTTCTAAAAAAACTTTTTTTGGATTCATCAACTGTTTCTTGAGTAATACCTAAATACATAGAACGCGGTGTTATTTCAACTTTTGATACCTTATATGTATCAGGTGATGAGAAATATCCTGCGATTACGTGCCCAGCTTCATGTCTAGCCGTTGCCAAGCGTTCCTTTTCATCTAATTTTTCGCTGGCATATCCAAAAGTACTTTGAGCCAATACTTCTGCAAAGTCATAATATGATACTTTTCTATTCCCCTCCTGCAAGCAATGCAACATTGCATCATATACAAGCGTTTTAATTTCACCAGTAGTCATTTGATATGTATCAAGTGCCAACCGATGAATATTAAGATTTTCATCAATATGAACTTCTTTCAGCATTTCCCCCAATATTTGCTCACGTACTTTTAATTCCGGAGCCTCCAATTGAATCACCTTATTAAATGCTGGTTTTTCTATCAGCAACTTAGGTATTTCAACTCCCGGCACTGATGTTGAAAGACTTGCAAATGCCACAAGTTGTGGCATTTCTCTGAAATAGCTCAGCAATTTTTCCAAAAATGGTTGTATTACTTCTGGGGCAATTGCATTCATATATTCTATATCTTTCAACAGCAATATACAGTTTCCTCGTTTCTCAATGTTTGTATTTATCACATAAAAAAGATGCTCAACTCCTTTAAGAAGGTTTTCTGTATTATAGTAAAACGATGGTTCTACAGAAAAAACTGGAATTTTCGCAGCTTTTGCTATAGAAAACACCAGCGTGGATTTTCCCACACCAGTTCTTCCTACCAACAAGTATTTGCAATATGGAAAAATGTTCTGCTTGTTGTATTCTTCGGAATTTTGCAAGAAGTTAAGCAAAAGACTTAATTCTCGCTTACATTCCTGATGCCCTATAACGTGTTCAAAATCTATTTCAATTTCCTCCGGTAGAGTAATTTTAAAATTGTTGTTTTGTATATCTGGCCTCTTATTTCTGCTAGAAACTTTTCTCAAGTTCCGACATCCCATAACAATCTCCTTGCTATAAGTTTTTAGAGCATTATTATTATATAACATTATTAAAAATTAGTCAACATAATTTTTATTGCCTAATAAATTATAAAATGCCCCTAATATTCCCGCATCATTTTTATGTTTTGCAAATCTTATTTCTGTATGTTTTTCTATAGGTGCTACTAAATACTTCTTTAAGGATTTTTCTATTTTACTTTTTAAATATGCTTCTTGTTCCATTATTCCTCCACCAAGGACAACGACTTCAGGATTAACAACACAACATATATTTGCAATACCTTTACCTAGAATATCTACCATTTTATCTATATCATTGCTACATATTTCATCACCGTTTTTAGCTTCTTCAAAAACTCTCTTTCCACTCCAGTTTTCTATGTTTTCTTGTTTTTTATTAGCAACTTCTTCAAGTAATGCTCTTGTTGAAGCAATGTCTTGGAAATTTTCACCATCTATATTCATATAAGCTACCTCACCAGCACTATTTGAAAAGCCACGTAACATTTCACCATTAATAATAATGCTACCTCCTATACCAGTTCCCACTGTTATCATGACTGCTATTTTACTACCTTTTGACACACCAGATATATATTCTGCAAGTCCTGCACAATTAACATCATTTTCAACTTCGCATGGTAAATTTAATTTTTCTTCTATTTCTTTCTTAAAATTTATTCCTATATAGTTTGGAATAGTTGATGAATAAAATATTTCACCCGTTTTTACATCAACCATACCAGCAGTTGAAATAGCTACTCCACTTATTTCTTCTTTATTTTTAAATTCTTTTACAATATTAATTACTTTTTCTAAAATTGTCCTTCCACCTTTATATGCTTCTGTTGCTATTTTATATTTTTCTATTATATTAGCGTTTTCGTCTATTAAAGCATATTTTATATCTGTTCCTCCTATATCAAAACTTACATATTTTCTCATAAATTTAAATCCTTTCTCAATTAATTATTTTTAGAGCAAACGGCCTTATCAAATAAGATACGGCCGTTTTGATAGTTTTAGTTAACAATTAAAAGTTTCCTCACCAATAGAATCAAAATAATCTTCTCCAATATAAATATAAAATTTATATCCTATATGGAAGTAATCATCATACCTCACTTTGAAATTATACCTAGGTTCACTAGCAATTTGCTGTAAGGCCAAAAGCAAATAATTAGGTTTCCCTATCACCACTTTTGTAAATTGAATTCTTGCAGGATTTTCTTGAAAGAAACAATAGGCCTCTTCCAAAATTTTTCTTGCCTCGGGCAGTTGTTCGTTAATCTTGGACGCTTCATGATTTTTAGGAAAATTTTTAGATTCTTCGTTCATAAAACTATCCCTCTGTTAAATTGTTTAAAATGAATATATATATTATAACTCTATTTTACATAAAGCGCAATATTTTTTTATCTTTTATAATCATTCCAGATTATACACCATTAGGAGGGGAGAAGATTGGTCTTATCGACCCTGCAGACACTCCTTACAAAATTATGTGGTTGGCACTGATTGCTTACTGTACTATTAAAAGCAATAGATAACCGACTCTAATGGCAATTATTAAGAGGTCCTAAGTTAGGCTCTCTCTTTTATGTTTCAAATTTGAATAAAAATACTAGAGCCCTCCTCCACCTTAATTCCGTGGTTTTGGAGATTGTTCTTTTATTATAGTACTTTTATAATCTAATGCTCTAAATTCCTCATCACTCATTCCTTCTATTTTTAAATCTAAATTTAAATCTTTTATATTTTCTTTTGCTTCTTTTATTGATAAGCCTCTTATTTCCGGTACTGTTACTATTTCCTTTACATCTTCTTCATCAACTTCACCTGTTTTTGATACTTCTAAATATGGTAATACTTCTGATAATATTTTTCCTACTAATGGTGAACCTATACCTCCTCCTTGATGTCCTCCTTCTCCTGTTGGATTATATAATGTTGCTAATATTACTACTTCTGGGTCCTCTATCGGTGCTACACCCATAAATGAAGCTATGAATTTATTTGTATTTACGCCATCTTCAGATGTTCCTGTTTTTCCCCCTACTCTGTAGCCTAAGACTGTTGCACCTTTTCCAGTTCCTTCTGCTACTACAGATTCCATCATACTTAAAACACTATTTGCTGTTTCTTCTGATATTACTCTTCCTGTTTCTTCTACTGGTATTTCTTGTATTTCTCCGGTCTCTGAATCACGTATTTCTTTTACTATTCTAGGTTTTACTTCTATTCCTTTATTTGCTATTACACTTACCATTCTTACCATTTGTATTGGGGTAACTTCAAACCTTTGACCAAATGCTATTGTTGCTAGTTCTACTGGTCCAACTTTTTCTTTTTTTAAGAATATACTCGCTGCTTCTCCATACAAATCTATTCCTGTTCTTTCTAACATTCCAAATTTTTCTAAATATTCATAATATTTTTCTACTCCTAATGTTTGACCTAATCCTATAAATACTGGGTTACATGAGTTCATTAATGCTTCCCTTAAACTTTGTGAGCCATGTGGTCTGTAATATCTCCAACATCTTATACGAACTCCTGCTACTTCTATTGAACCACTACAATTATATTGATTTGCTTTATCTGGTTCTGCTATACCTTCTTCTATTGCGGCTGAAGCTGTAAGTAATTTAAATACAGAACCAGGTTCGTATGTATCTGCAATTGCTTTATTTCTCCATACTTTTTGTAATTCTGCTGTTTGTTCACTATTTGATAAGCTATCCCATACTGCTTTTAATTCATCAGTATATGCTTCATAAGGTTCATTTAAATTATAATTTGGATATCCTGCCATTGCTAATATATCCCCTGTTTTAGGATTCATTATTATTACGTTTCCACCATCTGTACAGTTATTATCTATACATGCATTTCTTAAATATTTTTCTGCAATAGACTGTATTGTCATATCGATTGTTAACACTATATCTTTACCATCTACAGCTTCTACATAACTTTCTGATTCATTATTAGATTTTCCACCTGTTGCATCTATTACTTTTTCTATTTTCCCATATTCTCCTTTTAATGTTGAATCATACCTTGCTTCTATACCATCTAACCCTTGATTATCGCTACCACAAAAACCTATTACTTGTGAGGCTAAATTTCCAAAAGGATAATATCTTTTTGTATCTTCATCTATATTTATACCATGATCTATATTATTTTCTATTAACCATGCTCTTAACTCATCTGTTTTTTCCTTATCAACTTTTTTTATAATTGTTTCTATGGAGGTTCTTTTCTTTACCTTTTTTAAAACAGTCTCATAATCTAATTCAAATATTTCTGATAATGCTTTGGCAACTTTTTCTTTATCTTCTCCTTTGATTGTTGTTGGATTTACTGAAACTGTCTCTACACTAGAACTTATTGCCAAGACCGTTTCCCCTGTCGCATCATATATTGTCCCTCTTTTAGGATTTATTTTTCTATCTAAAGTCTGTTGATTATATGCCATTGCTTGTAATTCTTCACCATTTACAAATTGTATCCAACCTATTCTAAATATTAATAGAAGTATTATTATCAAGAAAAATATTAAAAAGTTTCTTATTACTTTTCTTGTTTTTAAACCTGCTTTCATTACATTCTACCCCCATTAATATATATGTTAGAATTAAGAAAAAAATATATAATTATGAAAAAAAATCCTGCATTTTTAATGCAAGATTTTTTGTTTTATTTATTTTCCTCTTCTTCTTCTTGTAATTTTTTCTCGATTATTATTTCGCATGTAGTATCATCTTGAGTATTTTCAGTATTTATGTGTAATCCTCTATATTTCATCAAACCTGTTCCTGCTGGTATTAACTTACCAATTATTACATTTTCTTTTAAGCCCATTAAGTTATCTATTTTTCCTTTTATTGCTGCATCTGTTAATACTCTTGTTGTTTCTTGGAATGACGCTGCTGATAAGAAACTATCTGTTGCTAATGAGGCTTTTGTTATTCCTAATAATGTTACGCTTGCTTTTGCTGGTGTTTTACCTTCTGCTTTCATTTTTTCATTTTCTTCTTCATATTGATATATATCTA
Source organism: uncultured Clostridia bacterium (assembly GCA_934182605.1). Lineage (GTDB taxonomy): Bacteria > Bacillota > Clostridia > TANB77 > CAG-508 > CALXUC01. Next base: position 24,769 of record CAKPRQ010000005.1, read on the forward strand.
CTAATGAACCGTCAAAGAAATTCGTATCCCCACTATTTTCTATTTTTACTTTCTTAAGCATTTGTCTACAAATTACTTCTATGTGTTTGTCATTAATATCAACACCTTGGTTCCTATATACTTTTTGTACTTCTGTTGTTAAGTATCTATGAACTCCTTCTCTTCCTTTTATTAGAAGAATTTCATTTGGATTTATAGAACCTTCTGTTAATGGTTCTCCAGCTTCTATTATGTCTCCTTCTTTTACTCTTATTTTTGAACCGAAATTTATAACATATGTTCTTGCATCTCCATCACCTACTACAGTAATTTCTTTTCTCTTTTTAGTTGCATCCGCATCTTTTATAGATACTTTTCCTGCTATTTCTGTAATTACTGCCATTCCTTTTGGTTTTCTTGCTTCAAATAATTCTTCTACCCTTGGAAGACCTTGTGTTATATCTCCTCCAGCTACACCACCTGTATGGAATGTTCTCATTGTTAATTGTGTACCTGGTTCACCTATAGATTGTGCAGCTATTATTCCTACGGCTTCTCCTATATTTACTTTTTCTCTTGTTGCTAAGCCCATTCCATAACATTTTGCACATACTCCATGTTTTGCTTTACATTCTAATACTGAACGAACTTTTACTGTCTCTATTCCTAATGCTTCTATTTTTTCTGCAACTTTTTCTTTTATCATTTCGTCTTTACTTACTAAAATTTCTCCAGTTTCTGGATTTATTATATCTTCTAATGGATATCTACCTATTAATCTTTCTGATAATTTTTCTATTACTTGATTTCCATCTTTTATAGCAAATACTTCTATTCCTTTTGTTGTACCACAGTCGTCTTCTCTAACAATTATTTCTTGACTTACATCTACTAATCTTCTTGTTAAGTATCCAGAGTCTGCTGTTCTTAATGCTGTATCTGCTAAACCTTTTCTAGCACCATGTGATGATATGAAGTATTCTAAGGCATCTAATCCTTCACGGAAACAAGATTTAATTGGTATTTCTACCGCTTTACCTGATGTATTTGCCATAAGACCACGCATACCTGCTATTTGTCTTAATTGGTTCATATTACCTCTGGCTCCAGATTGTGCCATCATGTATATAGGATTTAACTCATCAAAGTTTTCTTTCATAGCTTCTGTTACGTCTTTTGTAACTCTTTCCCATATTTTTATTACTTCGTTATATCTTTCATCATTTGTTATTAATCCTCTCTTATATTGTTTTAATACATTTTCTACTTCTTTTTCTGCTTCTGCTAATATTTCTTTTTTAGCTTCTGGAACAGCTACGTCTGCAACAGATACTGTTATAGCACCTTTAGTAGAATATTTATATCCCATTGATTTTATATAATCTAGTAATTCTGCTGTTCTTGTTAATCCATGTTCATTTATACATTTTGAAACGATTTTTCCTAAATTCTTTTTCATAACTGGAAAATCTATTTCTAGGTTAAATGCTGTTTCTGGATTTGTTCTATCTACGAAACCTAAATCTTGTGGAATACCTTCGTTATATATAATTCTACCTGCTGTTGCTTCTATTAATTTATGTTGTTCTACACCATCTATTGTTTTATATGCTCTTACTTTTATTTTAGCATGCAAACCTAAGTCTCCATTTTCATAAGCCATTATTACTTCATCAAAATCCTTAAATATATTTCCTTCGCCTTTTTCACCATCTATTTGCATTGTTAAATAGTAACTTCCTAATATCATATCTTGTGTTGGTACTGTTACAGGGTTACCATCTTGAGGTTTTAAAAGGTTATTTACTGATAACATTAAAAATCTTGCTTCTGCTTGTGCTTCTGGTGATAATGGAACGTGTATAGCCATTTGGTCACCATCGAAGTCAGCATTGAATGCTGTACATACTAATGGGTGTAATTTTATTGCTCTACCTTCTACTAATACTGGTTCAAATGCTTGTATACCAAGTCTGTGTAATGTTGGTGCACGGTTTAACATAACTGGATGGTCTTTTATAACTTCTTCTAATATGTCCCATACTTCTGGTTTTAATTTTTCTACCATTCTTTTTGCATTTTTTATATTATGTGCTATTCCTCTTTCTACTAGTTCTTTCATTACAAATGGTTTGAATAATTCTACAGCCATTTCTTTTGGAACACCACATTGATATATTTTTAATTCTGGTCCTACTACTATAACTGAACGTCCAGAATAATCAACTCTTTTTCCTAAAAGATTTTGTCTGAATCTACCTGTTTTTCCTTTTAACATATCTGATAATGATTTTAATGGTCTATTACCAGCTCCTGTTACAGGTCTTCCTCTTCTACCATTATCTATAAGTGCATCTACAGCTTCTTGTAACATTCTTTTTTCATTTCTTACTATTATTTCTGGTGCACCCAAGTCTAATAATCTTTTTAAACGATTATTTCTGTTTATAACTCTTCTATATAAATCATTTAGATCTGATGTTGCAAATCTTCCACCATCTAATTGCACCATTGGTCTTAATTCTGGTGGTATTACTGGAATTACTTCCATTATCATCCATTCTGGTTTATTACCAGACATTCTGAAAGATTCTACTGTGTCTAGTCTTTTTACTAATTTAGAACGTTTTTGCTCTGTTGCAGTTTCCATTTCTTTCTTTATTTCTTCTGATAATTTATCTAAATCTACTTCTCTTAATAACTTTCTAATTGCTTGTGCTCCCATTTCTGCTTTGAAAGAATCTTTACCATATTTTTCAACAGCTTCATGGTATTCTTTTTCACTTAATATTTGATTCTGCATTAAATCAGATGTTCCTTTATCTGTAACAATATATGCAGCAAAATATATTACTTTTTCTAAGTTTCTTGGTGAAATGTCTAATATTAAAGCTATTCTATTTGGTATTCCTTTGAAATACCAAATATGAGCTACTGGGGCTGCAAGTTCTATATGCCCCATACGCTCTCTTCTTACTTTTGATTTTGTGACTTCTACTCCACAACGATCACAAATTATTCCTTTATATCTTACTCTCTTATATTTACCACAATGACATTCCCAATCTTTTGTTGGACCAAATATTTTTTCACAGAATAAACCTTCTTTTTCTGGTTTTAAGGTTCTGTAATTAATTGTTTCTGGTTTTTTTACTTCTCCTCTAGACCATTCTCTTATTTTTTCATCTGAGGCTAAACCAATTTTAATTTTATTAAATATTTCTAGTTCGTCCACAAATGTACCCCCTTCTATATTTTATTCATTTTCATCTTCACTTAGATAATCGCCTTCATATAATAAATCATCTTCACTATCTTCATCTTCTTCATTTTCATCTAAATTTTCTTCTCCATATCCATAATCTAGATCGTCATCTGCTAATAATAAATTATCTTCTTCATCTGGATTAAATTCTATTCCGTCTTCTATATGCTCTTTTAATTCTAATTCTTCATCATTTTCTGTATATAGTTTTATATCTAATCCTAAACTTTGAAGTTCTTTTATTAATACTTTGAAACTTTCTGGTACACCTGGTTCAGGAATATTTTCACCTTTTACTATTGCTTCGTAAGTTTTTACTCTTCCTACAATATCATCAGATTTTACAGTTAATATTTCTTGTAATGTATATGCTGCTCCATATGCCTCTAATGCCCAAACTTCCATTTCTCCAAATCTTTGTCCACCAAATTGTGCTTTACCTCCTAATGGTTGTTGTGTTACTAATGAGTATGGTCCAGTTGAACGTGCATGTATTTTGTCGTCTACTAAGTGGTGTAATTTTAACATATACATAACTCCAACTGTTATTGGTTTATCAAATGGTTCTCCTGTTCTTCCATCATAAAGTATTGTTTTTCCGTCTTCTGAGAAGTTTGCCATTCTTAGCATTTCTCTAATATCTTCTTCTGAAGCTCCATCAAATACTGGTGTTGCAACTTTCCAACCTAATAATCTTGCTGCTCCTCCTAAATGCACCTCTAAAACTTGTCCTAAGTTCATACGTGAAGGTACACCTAATGGATTTAATACAACATCTATTGGTGTTCCATCTGGCATGAATGGCATATCTTCTTCTGGTAATATTCTAGATACAACACCCTTGTTTCCATGGCGTCCTGCCATTTTATCTCCAACAGATATTTTTCTTTTTTGAGCTATATATACTCTAATTACTTGATTTACACCTGGTCCTAATTCATCTGAATTTTGTCTATCATATACTTTTACATCTACAATAGTTCCAGCTTCTCCATGTGGTACTTTTAATGAAGTATCTCTTACTTCTCTTGCTTTTTCACCAAATATTGCTCTTAAAAGTTTCTCTTCTGGTGTTAATTCTGTTTCACCTTTTGGAGTAACTTTACCTACTAATATATCTCCTGGTCTAACTTCTGCACCTATTCTTATAATTCCATTTTCATCTAAGTCTTTTAATCCATCTTCACCTACATTTGGAATATCTCTAGTAATTTCTTCTGGTCCTAATTTTGTGTCTCTACATTCACAATCATATTCTTCAATATGTATTGATGTATATACGTCTTCTTTTACTAATCTTTCATTTAATAAGATAGCGTCCTCGTAGTTATACCCTTCCCATGTTGTAAAAGCTATAACAACATTTCTTCCTAATGCCATTTCTCCTTTATCTGTTGCTGGTCCGTCTGCTATTACATCTCCAGCCTTTACTTTTTCTCCTCTTACAACTATTGGTCTTTGATTTATACAAGTTCCACCATTTGTTCTTTTAAATTTTTGTAATTTATATACTTCTCTATTATTATTATTATTTTTTACTATTATTTCGTCTCCGGTTACTCTTTCTACTACTCCATCTTCTTTAGCAAGTACAGAAATACCGCAATCCTTAGCAGCCCTATACTCTATACCTGTTCCTACTATTGGAGATTCAGATTTTAATAATGGAACCGCTTGTCTTTGCATGTTCGCTCCCATTAATGCACGGTTAGCGTCGTCATGCTCTAAGAACGGAATCATTGCAGCAGCTACAGAAACTAATTGTTTTGGAGATACATCTACATATGTAACTCTTTCTCTTTCAACTTCTATAACTTCGTCTAAGTATCTAACTCTTACTCTTTTATTTTTAAAGCTTCCATCTTCATTTAAAGGTTCTGTAGCTTGTGCTACTATTTCTTCTTCTTCTCTATCAGCTGTCATATACTCTATTTCATCTGTTATACAATGTGTAACAGGGTCAACTTTTCTATATGGTGTTTCTATAAATCCATATTCATTTATAATTGCAAAAGTTGATAATGCAGAAATTAATCCTATGTTTGGTCCTTCTGGTGATTCTATTGGACATAATCTACCATAGTGGGTATAGTGAACGTCCCTTACTTCGAATCCTGCTCTTTCTCTTGATAATCCTCCTGGTCCTAATGCTGATATTCTTCTTTTATGTGTTAATTCTGATAAAGGATTTGTTTGGTCCATAAATTGTGATAATTGTGAGCTTCCAAAGAATTCTTTTATAGCTGATGTTATAGGTTTTGTATTTATAAGTGTTTGTGGTGTTACAACATCTAAGTCTTGAATTGTCATTCTTTCACGTACAACTCTTTCTAATCTTGTTAATCCTATTCTAAATTGATTTTGTAATAATTCTCCTACACATCTTATTCTTCTATTTCCTAAGTGGTCTATATCATCTACGTTTCCTAAACCATATTGTAAGTTTAATAAGTAATTAATTGATGCGAATATATCTTCTGTTGTTACATGTTTAGGTACTAGTTCTTCCATTCTTTCTTTTATTGCCGCTTTTATTTCTTTTTCTTCTTTTACAGTACTTAATATGCTTTTTAATACTTCATAATTTACTAATTCTTTTATACCCAAATCTGATATATCAAAATTTACAAATTTTTTAATATCTACTGTTCCATTACCTATTATTCTAACTTTTTTATCATCTACTTTTATATCTACTACATTTATACCTGAATTTTGAATTTCTTGTGCTACTTCTTTTGAAATAATGCTATCTTTTTCTACCATTATTTCTCCTGTTTCAGGATTTATTATGTCTTCAAATGCTACTTTATTTTGAATTCTATTTGCTAAGTTTAATTTTAAATTATATTTATATCTTCCTACTTTTGCTAAATCGTAACGTCTTGCATCGAAAAACATTCCATTAAATAAGTTTCTAGCAGCATCTACAGTTGGTAATTCTCCTGGTCTTAATTTTTTGTAAATTTCTACTATTGCTTCATCTGGAGTTTTTGCAGTATCTTTATTTAATGTTGCTACTATTTTATCTTCTTCTCCAAATGCTTGTAATATTTCAGTATCTGTTGATAAACCTAATACTCTTAATAATGTTGTTACAGGTAATTTTCTTGTTCTATCTATTCTTACATAGAAAACATCGTTTGCGTCTGTTTCATACTCTAACCATGCACCTCTTATTGGCATTACTGTTGATGTATATAATTTTTTACCTGTTTTATCATAATCTGATGCGTAATAACATCCTGGAGAACGAACTAATTGGCTAACTACAACTCTTTCAGCTCCATTTATAATAAATGTTCCATTATCTGTCATTAATGGGAAATCACCTAAATATATTTCTTGTTCTTTTATTTCTCCTGTTTCCCTATTTATAAGTCTTACCTTTACATGTAATCTTGTTGCATATGTAGCATCCCTATCTTTAGCTTCTTGTAATGTGTATTTTGTCTTATCCTCCATGTAATAGTCAAAAAATTCTAACACTAAATTGCCAGAATAATCAATTATTGGAGATATATCTTTTAATACTTCTCCTAATCCTTCTTTTACAAACCATTCGTATGAGTCTTTTTGCACTTTTATCATGTTTGGTATTTCAACTGCATCTCCTACTTTTGCAAAAGTTTTTCTTACACATTTTTCGTGTACAATGTCTGTAATCAAATTTACCACCTCTAAAATTTATTAGCAGTTTTGGGAGACTATTATTTTAACTTATAAATAGCCATATATATTAATATTTTAAAAATTTCTTCTTGATATATTTCGTAATAACTTATAAAAATATTCCTGCCTAAACACTTTTATAAATTATTCGTAAATACACAATTCTTTTTTTAAAACATATAATAAACTTAATTAAGAATTTTTGAAAAAATATTATAAACGTAATCATGCGAATAAAAGGTATGCAAACTACTTTTTTAAAAACGTTTACTTACCTTTATTTTATATGTATTTAATTACTTTTTTATTATTAATATTTTTCTCATTATTTTAATTTTAACCACCCTTACTATCTATTTTGTTTGATAGTTATTTTTATTTTGTTAAAACCTTTTATACGTTTATTTATTATATCATAGAGTTTTAGAGGTTGTCAAGCACTTTTTGAAAATAACTTGTATTTTTAGTATAAAAGTGCTATAATGTTTATATCAGTTTTGTTTTAACATAGGAGGTAGCCTATGAAGAGGCTTCTTGCTATACTGGTAATGGCCTTTATGGTGGTAACAACTTCTGGTTGTTATCACTACGGCGGAAGGTACTACGATTCTCCTTACAGGTCCTATCGTTATGTACCACCACCGCCACATCATCATGCAAGAAGGCCACCGCCGCCACCCAGGCATTTTAGGCCAGCACCGCCGCCACATCATGTGAGGCCTGCGCCTCCCGGACATTTTCGTCCGAGACCACCAATAGGTGGACGCCCTGGTTGGCATCATAGGTAAAACCTCTAACCCCCTTCGATTATTAATCAAGGGGGCTTTTTTTAATATTTATTCTACACTTTTTAAGGATTCTATCATATTTATTTTCTTTAATACAAAATGTGATGTTATATTTACTATAAATGTAAACGCTAATACTATTAAAGAGGCATATAAATAACTTGTTGGTTCTATTATCTTAGGGAACATTATTAATTCTAATTGTGCTATTTCTAGTATATATATTGTTAACGCATATCCTAATACTAACCCTATTGCGATTCCTATTAAACTTAAATATGTCATTTCCCTATTAACATAACTATCCACTTCTTTTGGATAAAATCCCAATACTTTTAACGTTGCCAATTCTCTTATTCTTTCATTAATATTTATATTTGATAAATTATATAATACTAATAAAGCTAATATTCCTGATACTACTATTATAACCATTACAATTATATCAAAATCTACTATTACGTTATCTACATCCGAATTTAAGTTTATTGAAGATATTTTATAATTTGCTAATAAATTTTCTACTAGATTTTGCTCTTGTTCAGAATCCATATCTATTGTTTTTACTAATAACACATTATTCTTTATTTGAGTTTCATATAATTCTTCATATAATTCACTTGTCATATATATATAATGTGAAATATAATGTTCTGTTATATGGCTAATAGTTACTTCTTTTTTTATGCCATCTTCATCTTCTATTTCTATTTTATCTCCTACTTCTAGCTCTAACATATTTGCAATTCTTTCAGTTAATATAATTCCAGTATTATCTAATGTATATTTTTCTTTTGTTTTTGGATTTCTTAAACTTATCATTCCGTCTAAACTTTCACTTGTTACTATTAATTGTACATCTTTAGTTTCGCCATTATGATTTATTTTTATACTTTGCATTTTTACTGGTAAAATAGATTCTATTTCTTCTTTGGCTTGAATATCTTCTATCATTTTTTGTTGCTCGTCTTCTGACATTTCTTCTAATACTACATTCATTTGATAATTATAAATTTCTCCATATTGTAATGGAACTAATTCTGATGTACTATCATCAACTCCAAATCCAACTAATGTTAATGCTGTTGCTCCACTTATTCCTATTATTGTCATTAAAAATCTCTTTTTATATCTAAACATATTTCTAAATGTTACTTTTTGTGTAAATGATAATTTATTCCAAATAAAATGTATTCTTTCTAAAAGAATTCTTTTCCCAATTTGTGGAGCTTTGGGTCTCATCAATGTTGCAGGTACATGTTTCAATTTTGAATAACTTGCATATATTGCTCCTCCTACAATACATATTGTAGATATTACAAAACCTATGAACGCTAAATTCCAATCGTAAATAATTGGTCCAATAGGTACATTTGTATATGTTTCCAAACATAAAGATTCTATTATATCTGTTAACACCTCGAATCCTACAAACACACCTAATACATTACCTATAACCGTTGCCAATGTCGCATATAATATATATTTAGTAGCTATTTGTATTTTACTATATCCTATTGCTTTTAGTGTTCCTATTTGTGTTCTTTCTTCATCTACCATTCTCGTCATTGCATTTAAACTCATTAATGTTGCTACAGCGAAAAATATTATTGGAAATACTTTACTTACTGTACTCAATATTTCTGAATATTGCATTGCAACACTATACCCTGTATTTGCTTCTTTTCTATCCCATAAATACCAAGTTGGATATTCTATTTTACTTACTTCCTCTTTAGCTTCGTCTAATTCTTTTTGAGCATCTGCTATTTTACTTTCCGTTTCTGCTTTTTGCTCTGCTAATTCTGTTTTTCCATCTTCTAATTCTACCTTAGCATCTTCAATTTCTTGCCTTGCATTTGCTAAAGTACTATATGTTGAAGATTTTTCTTTCTGTAGTTCTTCTTTTGCCTTTTCTAATTGAGTTTTTCCATTTGATAGTTCTTCATCTATTTGAAGAATACTATTATTTGCTATATTTATTCCATTTTCCACTTCTAATTTCTGTTTTTCTAATTCTTGAATTTGTGCATTTAAAGTTTGCTTAATTGTTTCATCTTCTGTTTTATCATACATTTCTTTCAAATTTGTAAGTTGAGTTGATAGTTGCGTTAAATTGCCATTTAACATAGCAAGCTGTTCTTTTATTTGTAATTTCCCTTTTTCCGCTTCTGCTGCTTTTTCTTGGTATAATTTTTCGTTTTCTGATATTTGTTTTTCAGCATTTGCAAATTCTGTATTTGCTTTTTGTGTATTGCTTTCCACTTCATTTTCTGCTTTTACAATTTCCTCTTCCGCTTCTTTTATATCTTGCTCTGCTTTACTTATCTCATCTTCTGCTTTTTGTTTTTCTTCATCTAATTTTGCTTGAGCCTCATTTATTTCTGTATTTGCATCATTCACTAAATTATCATATCTCGCTTGTTTTCGTTCTTCTGATATATTATTAATATTAGCTATTAAACTTTCTACTTCTTCTCTATAATCTTTAGATTCAACTAATAAATTATTTAAATTTTCTGAGCTTATATAAATAGTTGTATATATATCACTATTTATATTTTCACTATTTAAATACATATAGTAATCAACTTTACCGGCTCCTAATTTTGAAGTTCCTCTTTCACCTGTTATATATAATGGTGTATTAATTATTCCGCTTACTTTTACGGTTGTATTATTTAAAATAGCATCTTCGTTTTCTTCTAAAACTTCTATTAAATTTAATGTATCTCCTATTTTTATATTTTGCTCATTAGCCAGTTTTTGATCTATCATTACTTCATTACTTGCACTTGGTATTGCGCCTTCTAATACTTCTACTTCGTTTATACTTTTGTTATATTCCATTGCAGATATTACATATTGACTATCATTTATTTCTAACATTATATCTTTTTCATATGTGCCAACTACATTTGTTACTCCATCTACTTTTTTAATTGCTTCTACATCTTCGTCTGTTAAACCTAAAGTAGAAGATAATTTTAAATCATATATATCATATTTTTTAAAATATTCACCTACAGTGTATGCAATATTGTCTCCACTTGCTCCTATTCCTACAAATATAGCTACACCCAACAGTGCCATTAATATTATTGAAATAAATCTTCTATATGTTCTCTTTATTTCTCTAAGTGAATCTTTTATTAAGGTTCTCATATTTAATATCACCCCGCTCCCCAATTATTTTTTACATTTCTATTAGATTTTATTAATAGTACTTATATATTACCATTCTATTTCACTTATTGGTTTTGGATTATTATTTACTTCTACATTTGATACTGTTCCATTTTTGAATGATATTATTTTGTCTGCCATAGGTGCAATTGCTGTATTATGAGTTATTATTATAACTGTTATTTTCTCTTTCCTACATGTATCTTGTAATAATTGCAATATTTGTTTACCCGTGTTATAATCTAAGGCTCCTGTTGGCTCATCACATAATAATAGTTTGGGATTTTTTGCTATTGCTCTTGCTATTGCCACTCTCTGTTGCTCTCCACCTGATAATTGAGATGGAAAATTGTTTTTTCTTTCACTTAATCCTACTTTTTCTAATACTTCGTTTGGATTTAATGGGTGTTTTGATATTTGCATTGCTAGTTCTACATTTTCTTTTGCTGTTAAATTTTGTACTAAATTATAAAATTGAAATACAAATCCTATGTCATCCCTCCTATATTTTACTAATTGTCTTTCTTTAAATTCTTCTATATTTTTTCCGTCTACTAACACTTTCCCTGAAGTTACTGTATCCATTCCACCTAATATATTTAATGCTGTTGTTTTTCCAGCTCCACTTGGTCCTACAATTACTACAAGTTCTCCCTTATCTATTGAAAATGTCGTATTATTTAATGCATTTATTGTTATTTCTCCCATTTTATATTCTTTATTTACATTTTTAAATTCTATATATGCCATTTTCTCACCTTCCTCTTTTATTGTAACATATATTAAAAAAAAAATCTATATATTATAAAATTTCCATGCTAATAAATCGATTCAGACTATTTTAAAAAGGTATTTTATCCAAAAGAAGTTAAAATGAGTAGACATAAGCTTTCTCAAAGACAAGAGGAATTAGTTTTGAATAATATCAATATTATACGGTATGTAATTAAAAAGTGTAATGTTTTTTACAATATTGATAATTATGAAGACATAGTTTCTATAGGTAAAGTGGGGTTAAACAGGACTTAAAATACTATTTTGAAATTCTCGACACATTTGAGGAGATTTTTTCAGTAGAAATAACAGAAAATTTTTATGCAATTAGCTTCTCTACAAAAAGTATCCCTTTTTTCAAAGAGATTGCTACAAAAGTTTTGCAAAGTCCTAAATTTAGTGAAAAATTGTGTAAAATCACTCCAATCAAAGGAAGGTGGCTAATTCAAATTTCTAAGGACCTGGAAGCTTTTTATATTCTTGCTAACATCATGCAAGAAATTGATACCTTTAACAAGGTCCCTCAATCTTAACTAAATATAAGATACTTACTACCCATAAACTCCAAACACAAAATACCAACCATTGCTACTATATTAGTAGCGATGGTTTTAAATTATGTTATATTGGAATTGTACTCATATAATCTTACACTATAAATGTTCCATAAGCTCCTGTTACACTATCCTTAAATCCCCCGATTTCTGGTGGATAAAATGTGAATATTACAAAACACAATAATAATATAATTAAAATAATTAATGAAATTTTGTCATTACATGCGATACCATTTTTAATTATTTTATAAGCATGAAATTGACCTAAAATAACAGCTACAAAAAAACTACCAATATCTAAAATAGTAAAATTAGTCCCAATTATTCCTGTATATGTATAAAAGAAAATTACTATAAATGACATAGCTAATAAAATGCCTTGGGTCTTAGCACATAAATAATTTTTAAAATCTTTTGAGAAAACAAAATGTCCAATAATTGTCGTTATTAACATAGGGAAAAAAACTAATTTTAAATGCTCCCATGTGCTCTCATTAACTGCACTAAAAGTACCTACAAAATAATTATTATTAGACCATTCATAAGTAAAATGTAAAATTACCCCTAATATAATTATAAAAATGGTACTTAATATTTCAAATTTTAAGATAGAATCTTTTTTAATCATATAAAATATCCTCCTTTATAATTATATATGTAAAAATTTACTATGTGTTCTTTTATTAAACTTTATACTTCCGATTACACTTACACTATTTATCCAAGTTAGAATAGTAAGTAGATACAAGATACGCGGAAATTTAATATAATTTTTATTCTATTATTGTAAATTAAATATTTATTTGTTATAATAATTTTATTATAACAATTAGTTTATATAAATAATTGTGGTATTAATTTTATTAATATAAATTAAGATAAATGGGGATATCGAAAGATAATCTAGTCATTTATGGAGATAGGAGTGAAATTTATGATTGTAAAAAAAGCTGGTACTATTTTATTAAATTTAGAAAACAAACAAATTGGTATAGTTTATCGTAAAGATAGAAATGATTATTCTTTTCCCAAAGGACATTTAGAAAATAATGAGAATTTGCTAGAATGTGCTGTTAGAGAAACAGAAGAAGAAACCTTAAGGGCAAACCACTTACTTATTAATAAAGAAATAGATATTTTGAAATATACTACATCATTAAACGAAAATGTAGAAGTATATATGTATATTTCAGTAGACGATGGTCCTACAAATAAGAATATTCCTATAAAAGATCAAGAGATTTTACAATGGACTAATTTAGCTAATGTTGAAAACCTTTTATCTTATGATAATCTAAAAGAATTTTGGATGGAAATAAAAGAAACTATAAACGATATTCTTGAGAGTAATGGCATTTTATCTCCAGCTATTTTTACAGATGCTTAGGTGGTGGCATTGATTTTTTAGAAAAAAGTTGTGATGCTTTGAAAAGAGAATTTAAATAGGAAATTTCAGCAAATATAATTATAAAAGATTTTCTTGGAATATCAGAAAATATTTTTACATATAAAGGAAAAAATGCACATGAATTAACATTATTTTATTCTATAGAAATCCCAGATGAATACTATAAAGATGAGTATAAAATACTCGACGAAGACAATAATATTAAGGCTAAGTGGATTAATATTAATGAATTTAAAAATAGAAGTAAAATCTTATACCCTGAAGAAGTATTTAAGTATCTTTAATACTTCTTCAGTTTAAACTTTTCTAGAGTTTATTTTTATAATTATAAATTTATAATATCTTTATTAAATCATTCAATGTTATATTCCCATAAACTCAAACGTCCTTTAGCCTCAATTGACTCTTCAAACACCTCTATATCTGTAACTTGCCACCCATAATTTTCTTGAAATGAACTTTTAGTATAAATTTCACTATTTTCTTTTAACAACATTTCTTTAAATTCAGGAGACATTTTTATACAATCAACCAATCTAACTTTTCCTAATATCTTTCCTAGTGGAAGATTTTCTGGAAGATATTTTGCTAATCTTTTTATTGCTTCCTTATCAACACTTTTTCCAGCATGTATCAACAACTCTCCTCTATACTTTGTTTGCCAACTTCTAAATTCATATCTCTTATCCCCTTGCATTATCAAAGTAGCCCACGGCTGTTTTATTGTTAAAACTTTCATTTTATAACTCCTTTTCTACATCAACCACTCACCTATTATTTTCTTTAAATTTCCTATATTTAATTCCTCATAAGATGCAAGTTTTTTATCTAAAACTAATTTTACTAATTTTACCAAACCCTCATCTTCTATTTTCTTTAATTTCTTTAATCTAACATTATCTAATCTTGTATTTGATAAATTATTTAGATAAGTCTCTTCATCAAATCCTACTAGCTCAATATTATCTTTAAATCTTGTTTTTAATTTATCAGCTATTTGCATTCCTTCAGGATCAATATCTCCTGAATAATACAAATGCACATTATTTTCTACTAACTTTTTTAATAATATTATTCCTGCCAGTTTAACCTGTCCATATGTACACACAATTGGAATCTTTTTGTATTTTTCATCTTGAATAATATTAGTAAACACTGCTGGATTTTCTACTATTAAACACTTTTTTATACTCGATGTTACATTATCAACTTTACTTAAATTATATAATGTTATTTGCCAAGCTTCGTTATTATTATAAAAAGCTCTCCATCCCTCATTTTCTTTATTATTTTTATATCCAATCAAGTTTCGAGCTAATACCATATTAGACATTTCGTCTATCATTAAATTATTATTATAATAAATTTCTGCAATTTCTTCTGTACTTTTTATTCTTTTGTTTTCTTTAATTTGTTCTTCTTTTACTTGTTCTTTATTACTATTAATTCTTTTGTTTATTATTAGAAAATCTAAAAGAAATTGACCTGCTAAATTATTTCTATCTAATGAATGTGGGTTACCAGTTATTTTCGCTGAAAAAATTGGCAAGCTTATCTTTTCCTTTGATAAATTTTCTATAGCCTCAATAGCAATTTTTAATTCATTTTTTAATCTAATTGAACTTTTATTATATTCTTTTTTTATTTTTGCATACATCTCTGCATTTTCTTGCTTAATTAACTCTATAATTTTTACAGTATTTTCACTTTTACAATAGCTCTTTATTTCATTTATAAATAACTCAAACTCCTCATTAAATCTTCTTTTTTCTTCTTTATTTGAAATAATTTCATTTGTAAAATATGTTTCTAAAATTTGTTTTATAGTTAATCCAGCAAATCTTGTTTCATCAATTCTTTTCTGAAATTTTTTTAAATTTATTGTTATATTTTTATTTTTACTATAATCTTTTTTCATAAATCCAGATATTGCATCTTTTTCAGCTAAACTAGGATTTTCTATAACTATACTTCCGGGTAATTCTCTTTCGAAAGATTTATACTTTTGAACCATTTTTTTAAGCATCCTATCATATCCATGATTTTCTTTAAAATAACTTACTGCTTCTTCTAGTAATTTTTCCAATTTTAATATCATTCCTTCCTAAAGCTGAAATCTAAGTAGATTTCAGCCAACTAATTTAAAAGTTCTCTTACATGTCCATTCCATAAATATCTAATTACAGAGACAACTTTTATTTTAGGATCACTTATAAGTTCATTTATTGCTAAACTTGGAATTGTATCATATTCACCCCATAATACTTGTGAATTTATAATATATTCTAAATCAAGTTTTGTTAAAATCCTAAACATATCACGAATATTACTATCATCTACCCCTGCAAAAGCTTCATCTAAAGATATAATTCTTGGCGTATCTTTTCTTGCTGAGTCATATTTTGCCACAACAGCTGCAAATAGTGGAATATACATTGCTAAAGCTTTTTCTCCACCACTTAATTTGAAAAAGGCATTATTTGTTAATTCCTTTTTAGTATCATTACCTTTTTTATAATTAAACTGAAACTCAAACCAGGTTCTATAATCTAAAACTTCCTTCATTATATTATGGAATGATTTCATTTCCTCTTTTTGTCTTTGTTCTGCTTTAGCAAATTTACTTCTAAAATGATTTGCAACTTTTGTTACTTCTTCTTGCCTTAAAATTTTTACATCTGAATTTAAAATATCAACTAACTCTTTTGTATCCACTTCTGTTTCGTCAGTTGCAACTTTTGGTCTCCAATTTAAACTAAATGATAATTTACTTGTTGTGTCTATGCTTTCCATTAAATCATTCATAGCCTTTACCCATTGCTTTGCGTGATAAATTCTTTCTCTAATCTTTCTACCTACAGTATTTGTTAAAATCTCTTCAAAAAGAATTCTATCATCCTCTTCTATTAACATATTAGTTTCAGTAATATTTTCAATTACTTCTTTTTCTAATCTTATTAAATTAACTTTTTGCCCTTTAACATAACATTTTACATCTTTTCTAGTTCGTCTAGCATATAAAGATAAAAATTGATTTTCATCACTTATACTATCTATATCTATTCTATTTATATCTTCTATTGTCAAATTATAATCTACTAAATATTCTGCATTTTCTCTACACTTTATTGAAAGGTTATCCAAATAATGACTAACAGGATATGCATCTTTTTCAAATTTTTGATACTCTTTTAATATTCTATTTGCTTCTTTAGTTATTTCTTCATAACTTTCAACTACATATTTTAAATCTAATTCAATTTTAAAATTTTCTTGTAAAATTTTTGATGTTTTACTTAAAAATTGAACTTTTTCAGATATTTCTATATTTTTTTGTGTATTATTTTCTATATCTTTTCTTAAACTAACACTTTTATCTCTTAACTCATCTCTTTTTTTAGGTAGTTCTTGTTTTGCCTTTATACATTCTTCCATCTGTTTCTTTACTTCATATATATCGTCTGTCATAAGTTCTTCATTTGCTTTTATTTTTTTCTCTATTACATTATTCTCCAAATTTAATTTATTGATATCATATAGAATATCATCTAATGCCAAAAGATTTTGTTCTAAATTTTCTTTTATTATTTCTATTTTTTGATATGTATTTATTAAATTATTATGCATTTTTTCTAACTCATATATTAAATCTTTTATTTCATATACGCATTCAAGGATTTCTTTATATACTTCAACTGTTTTCTTGAATTTTAATTTATTTGTTTTTTCCTCTAACAAAATCTTTTTATTCTTTATTTCTTCAAATTTTATATATAATTCTTCTTGCTTTGTTTTTATTTCATTTTCTATAGATTGTAAATCATTTATAGAAACCCTTAAATTATTATATTTTTCTTCTAAATCATTTTTAGGTATGAAATTTTCTAATTCTAGTTTTAATTTTTGTTTATCATTTTCAATTTTTGCTAATATCTCATTACTTTTTTCTATCTCTAAAATAATCTCTTCTTTCATTTTTAAAAGTTCTTCTATTTTTTGTTCTTTATATCTTTTTCTTGTAATTACTCCTATATATTGTGCTACTTTTTTGCTATCTGCTTTTCCTCTTAATAAACCAATTTTATATATACCTTTTTCATCAATATAATTTTCATCATTAATATCATCAAGAAAAATTGTTTTTAAAACATTATACACCTCTTCTTTTTTTATTTCATAATTTTCTGGTAAATCAATTTTTAAAATTTGACTCAAATCGTGTTTAAACTCTTTTGGATTCCCTACTAAATATTTATCAACAAAATTATTATCTATTTCCTGAATTTTATTATGATATTCTTTTGGTATTATTAACGCATCAAGTAATCCCATGTCCATAAGCGCTGCTTCTATATTATTACGTGTACTTTCATCCACCTCCGGCTTAAATTCAACCGCTTTATATAATGGAATAAAAGGAATTTTCATTTCTTGTAATTTTATTCTATTTTCTACTACTGCTTTTTCTCTAATTGGTTCTGGTTCTTTCTGATTTTTCCATTCTTCTATTTCTGTTTTTATATCATTTAATTTTTTCTCATTTTCATTTTTCACTTGCTTTTCTTCAATTTCTTTTTCAAGTAATTTGGCATCAATTTTGCTATAAGCATTACTTACTTCTATTTTTATATCATCATAACCACTTTTCTCTCCATAATTTCTCACATTTTGTGCAATTTTAATCTTATCTTCTTGAGTAATTTTTAAAATTACATTTGAAGCTTCCCATTTATACATATCTTCAATAAACTTTCCCTTTTCGTCTTCTAAAGACCTCCTATTTTGTAATACAATATTATCTTGTTTTATTTTTTTATTCTTTGAAACTTCAAAACTTTTTTCCATATCATCATACATTTTTTCCATTGTAGCAACTTGCTCTATAATTATTTTAGCATCTTCAATTCTATCAATATATTTTTTCAAATCATATCTTAAGCTTGAATAATTATATTGTGTATTTATATTCTTTTTTATTTCATCTATTGCAAAAAAATATTCATCATAAAAACACTCACTTGCTTTTTCTTCTATTTTAGAGGTAATATTATCAAACTCATTTTTGTATTCATCATATTTACTATTATTCTGTTTTATAGTATTTTCTTTTTTTCTATTTTCTACTTCTTGTGCCTCTTTTTTCATATTTTTTTCTTCTAAACTTTTTTCTATTTCTCTTTTTTTAACTTTTAATTCTTGTAAATTTTTTTCTAAGTTCCAAATTTCACTTTTGCTTAATTCTTGTTCTTTAAATTCTACAACTTTTATTTTTGCATCAATATCTTCTATTTCTCTATTTACTTCTTCATACTCTTTTTTATCTAATACGATTTTATCTTGTAATAATTTTTCTTCATTTAAAATATCTTTATATTTTTTATTCTCTTCTACATATTGTTTAGCCTTGCTATATAACACACATTCATTATATTTTCTATAATCTACCATAATGTTATCTATAGCTTTTTTACTACTTTCTAAAAATTTTAATTGTTCTTTTGTTTTATTCATATTCTCAATAGATTCAGAAACAGGTCTTAAATCTTCATCTGACAACCCTTGAAGCGAATTAGACATTATTTCAAGTACAGTAGATGGCCTAAACCCTTCACCTTTTGATAATTTAGGGGTCCTTATTTCTATTAACAATTTTATAAATTCTTCGTATTCTTCTATTGTTTCAAAATGAAATATATTTTCATTTACCATTTCCATATATTCTTTTTGAGTTTCTACTACTTTACCACCTAAACCAATCCTGTTTTTTAGTTCTAATTTAGTAAGCGGAATTTTATTTTCAACTTCTTTATATAAGAAAAAATCTTCTTTTATTCTTCTACCATCATTTAATAAAAATCCCCAAAAATTTATTGGTTGACCTTTCTTTCCTCTTAGTCCGATACCAATAGTTATATAATTTTCTGTATTAGGTTTATTAAATTCCATATATAAATAACTAGTATTTTCTTCTTTTATGTCATCACCATAACCTAAAACATATTCTTCGATTTTTCTAGCTTTATTTCCAAAAGGATCTAATCTTTCTGGGGTCTTTTTACCATCTAATAGTAATGGTATAAAACTTTGCATAGTTACACTTTTTCCTGAGCCATTAGTTCCTCTTAAAATCATTCTCCCATCTGAAAAGTAAAATTCCTCTTCATCATACCACCAATAATTTAATAATCCAATTTTATTTATTTTCCACCTATTTTCCATATTTAAACTCAATTCCTTCTTATTATCTTATAAATTATATATTATTTTACTTTAAAAACTTTATTTTTTAAACCTCATCACCTGTATTAAAATTTATTGGGTATCTACCTTTAATTTTAAAAATAATTGGCATTATCCTAAACTCTTTATCTTCTTTTCTTATCATATCAAATTCTTTCATATATTCTACTATCTGTTTTTCTAGTTCTTCCTCATTTATTTCTCTATATTCTTTACTAAAACCTCGTCCATATTTTTCTTTTAATTCATATATTACTTTAGAAAATTCTATTTCAGAAATTAAGATTGTATCGTTGTCTTCATTTATTAACTTACCATTTTCAAATTTTTCTATTATTAGAGTATTAAAAAATATGACTACATCAGAAATTGCTTTATTAGTAGGAAAAACATTTTTAAATGGTTCATGTTCAGTAAGCAAAATATATGCACCATTTTTATGTATTTCTAAACTTGAATCTAGTATTTGGTCAACATCTTGTGATATTATATTTTTATATTGTTTTATATACATATAATCTTGATCATCTTGTTTTTCATTATATACTATGTTTTCTGTAAATAATCTTCTATATACTCTTTGCCTTCTCTCTATTCCTTTTTCTTGGTCTAATCCTAATTGTTCTTGTTCATAAATATCAGTATATAAATTACAATCTGAAATATTACTTGTAAAATTTCTTACAAAATATTTAGAAACACCTGTGACTTCATAAAGCACATCATTTTCTACATTATCAGCAAACTTATTTTCATCACCATCATATAACTTTATAAAACCTAGATCTCGTATATATTTTAAGACCCTAACCATTGCTTGTCTTTGTTTAAACAAATTAAAATCTATTACTACATCACCCAAATTAATTTCCATACTAGTACTTTGAATATAATCTACTAATTGTGAAAGTATAAATTGCTCTTTTCTTGACTTTTCTTCTAAAAAAATTAAAATTAAACACAAAAATACATATTCAAGCTTAGTATTAAATTCCTTTATTCCCATAAATTCTTGTGGAATTCCTGGAATCTTTTCTAGCTTAATAAGATATGGATTAACAATTAGCTTATATCCTAATTTTTGTTTTATAAAATTTAAAGTTTTCTCATCTAATTCCTGTCTTATTTGCTCGTATTTTTCATTATCTTGCTCATTTATTATCCAATAATTTTCTAGTAATTCCTCTAAAACTTTCATTTATTTACCTTTCTTTTTTTTATTTTTTAATTAAATAAATTATATAATTTAATTATGTGATAATAAGTTCATATGCTGGCATTTCTAGCACTCCATCAGTACACCTCATTTTGCACCTTGTTTTTTTATCCGGCAATATGACTTCTACCTTTTCTCCATATTCTGTAATAGTTCTTTTATTTTCTGTTTGATTTGCTTGACTAATCCATTTCAAAATGTTTTTTCTTACAATAGGTTCAATCACTGGTAGGTCTTTTATAACTATTTTTCCCTGTACAATATATTTTCTAACCAATTTTTCCTCTTCTTCCCTTTGTTTTAAATATTCCTCTATTTTTTGTTTTTTTATTTCTGTTTTATCTTCTATTATTGTCTTTTCTTTTTTCTCCTTAAATTCTCTTATTCTAGGTTTTATTTCAATTTCTTGTCTAACTTCTTCTAAAATACTACTATTTACATTATCTGTTTCTCTCTCAAAATTTCCTTTTAAATGTCTAGTATTTTTCATGCCAAAAACTAAACTAGATAATTTATGTGCTTCTTCTATTGTCTCAGTATTACAAAACATTTCACAAATCTTTTTATATTCCGCTTTTCTACTATTTATATTTCCTTTTGATTCTGCAATTTGATTTGCTATTCTAGTTATTTTTCTTATAATCTCACTAGTTTTTTCTTCTATATTTTGAACTTCACTTTCCCTTTTTTCGTCTCCAATAAACCATTTCTTTATGTTTTCCCATTTTTCTTTATTTCTATCTTTCATTTCTTGCTCTGGAATATCCTCTTCTAATTTATCAATCCTTATAATCTTTTTTTGTGCTTGCCAAACTTTATCTAACACTTTAATTTCTGTATCTTTATTTACAGTTTTTAATATTCTTTCTATTTCATAAGAATTATCTTGAAGCGCTTTAATAAACTCTCGTAAATACATTACTAAGTCATTTTTACTTGCAATAAACTTAGAACTTTGTGCAACTTCTTCCATTCTTATATTATAAAAAGATTTAATATATGCTTGATAATTTTCATTTAATCTTTTAAAATCTGCATTTAAGCTCTCCCACCAACCATTTACTTTACTTTCAATTTCATTTTCCATTTCATTAATTTCTGCTATTTCTTCTTTTATTTTTTCTATTAATGTAGGATCTAAAGATGACCCTTCAATATGTAAATTTTCAAGCTCTACAACTAAACTTTCTATTTTTACTGCAAAATCTGATAATTGATATCTATATTTTTTATTCTTAAATTCTTCTAATGTATATGCAACAGAAGTATCTTGAATTGCAATTAAATTCTTCCACTCAGTTAAAGCAGCTAAATCATTATCACATTGTTCTATTGTATAATTTTCAAACCCTTTTTTCCCTACAAATTCATTAAATATATCTTCTTTATATAACATATAATTCATTTTTTGATTTTGTATATAAAAAAAACGCAAAATAGGTCTATACCTTTTTGTGTTTTCTTTTGTTAAATATGCTGTTTCTAAAATTGTTTTTGTTAGTTTATCTGTTATTTCCATTATATCTCCCATTTTTATATTTTAAAATATTTTATTTTACTGAATTAAATTTACATAAATATTTTACTATGTTTTTACATTTTTTTCAATATAAATATATAATTTTTTATTGAAAACTTTCTATATCATATGGCCAATCAATTATTCCACCAAAATTATATATTTTGGTATATCCCATTTGAGATAATTTTTTAGCTGATAATTCACTTCTATATCCACTTCTACAATAAACTAATATCACTTGATTTTTATCTTTTGGTTCACTATTAGCTCTTTCTTCAATTTCATAATCTGGGATATTTATTGCATTTGGAATATGACCTTCATTATATTCTTCTTGAGAACGAACATCTAAGATAATAAATCCCGAGTTATTATCCATATATTCCTTTGCCTCTTCTGCTGATATATTTATGTAATTTGTTGTTGTGTTTTTATTCATCATAAATCCTCCTATTGAAATTATAATTAATATACTAACTAGTAATATTATTAGAAATGTAATTTTTTTCAACCTTTCCCTCCAAAATATTTGTATAATATTTTTAATAAATACTTTTTACTATTTCTTTTAAATTATATCATATATTTTTTTATAAATATATATTTTAATTTTATTTTTTTATTTCTATTTAAAGTTTATTAATGAAAAATGTATTTTCACAAATTATTACATGTAGCTATTTATAAGTTAATACCCAAATTGTATCACTATAGCTATGTTTTGTGGATTTTATACTGTGCTTTAACAATTTTTATATTCTTTATAATTTGAACCTTCGGGTTATGAGCCCGTAAGTGTTGATATTGCTGGGTTTGGTGTAATTGTGTTATGCTTTGTTAGAGTAAGTTAATCGGTGAAATTGGTGATGCTTTGTTTGTGTTAAATTGTGTTTAAAATCGTGTAGTTTTGTAGAGAGTGTGACCAAGGTGTGACTAAGAAACCACTTCTTAAAGATGTAAAAAATACACATATTATAATGTGTATTTTATAAAATATCTTTTATTATCTTTTTTAATATTCCCCATATTAATTCTGCTTCTTCCGTTTCAATATTCATAGTTTTTCTAAGCTCTACACTTGGATGTATTAAGTTTCTATAATTTCGTAAAAATTGTGTCAAATGATAATCTGTCTGATGTATTATATATTCTTTTTGAGCAACTTCTATTAAATCAGCTAATCCCATATCTTTAACTTTAATTTTTCTCTCTTTACCATCTTTTATTAAACTATAATTTTTAATTCCCTTCTCTTGTACTTTATAATTTAGTAAAGCCTCTGCCATGCTTCCTGATAATACAATAGCAGTTTTTTCTTGTTTACTTGCCATTGCTATTGCACATTCTTTAAAATCTCTTAATAGTATTTCAACAATTTCTTTATCTTCTATTTTTCTTATTTTATTTTTTAATTCATCTGTATATCCAATACTACTTAAATAGTCAATGTTTATATTTCCTGAAATATTTTCATATTCTTTATTAGCTTCTATATACTCTATTCTTTCTTGAAGATAATCTCTTACCAATTCATTTAATCTATATTGGTTTCTTCCCCAATCATCTTGACTTTTAATTTTCACTATATATTTTTTATTAGTAAATGTCTCAAATAATTCTTGAGCTTTTTCTGGACTAGTCTTTAAAATTTTAGGTCGTTCATTATATGAACATGTTATTATGCCATCTTCTACTTGCTCATATAATAATTCCAATTTTGATAGCACCCATACTTTTTCTTTTTGAATTTCTTCATATGCTTCATATAAATCACTTATTTTCTTATTAACATCCTTTAAATTTGAAGATGAAATATTATCCTCTGGATCTGATGCTGATGCAATTTCAAAATACTCCTTAGCTTTAAACAGATTTCCCTCTTCTTTATAGATAACACCTAAATTATTGTTATATGCAGAATTATTAGGGTTTTCTTCTAATAAATATTCATATAATTGTCTTGCCACATTTTTATCCCTATGAGAATATGCTATTTCAAAAATATTCTTCATTTTCAATAAGTGTCTAATTTTAATATCTTTTACTAATCTATCTATATAATCATACATATCTCTTTTGAATAACTCTTTTACTATGCAATCTATAAAAGTCCTTATTAAATCTCCTACTGAAATATCATAATTTTGAATATTATCCTTTATAATTATTAATCTATTTACAATTTTTATTAAATCTTCTTTATTTGTATATTCTAAATAAAAATCATATTTCTTCTTTCCAAAGACTTCTCTAGCAATTCTATTCTCTGCATATTGTTTTATTGCAAAGTCAAATGCTTCAAAATTTTTTTCTACATTTATATACATATTAAATATTAGAATATATATTTCTTTTTCATAGTCGTAATATTTTAAAGCTGATATTAAATTCTTTATATCCTTTAATTTATAATTTATGTCTTCTCCATTATTAATCTTGATATTTAAATATGAGCCTTTCATTATTCTTATTTTTGCTTGTTTTTTATTCGTAAAAGAGTTCTCTAATTCTTCGAAAATTTTCATATATAAATCATTTAAATCAACATCAATTTCATTTTTCCAAAAATACATATCCTCTATTTGACATTTTATTGGAATTTTTTCCATTATTTCACTAACATTTTCTTCATCTTCTTCCAAATATAATAGTATAATATAGTGCCAGTATTTTAGTTCATTCTTAATATCTTCATTAATTATATCTGTTATATTTTTTATTATTTCTTCTTTATTTTCTAATTCTTTGTTTTCCAATATTTCACTTGATATTTTTAACAAATAATAAAAATGCTCTTTTGACTTATCTTTAAATTTCACTTTTTCTATTAATTCTACTGTTCTTTTATAATTCTTCTCTCTATATGAATATTCTATAAAACTTTTATAAATATTTTCATCTGCAATATTGTTTTCTAAGAAATACTCTATAATTTTGTTCTTTTCTTTATTACTTTCTCTAATAAAAAGTCTTTTATATAATTCAATATCCTGTTCAAATTCTTTTAGTCCTTTTTTTAAAAAACCTATTGCAATATTGTTATCTTCAACCTCTAAGTCGTCGTATCTATAATATGAAAATCTAAAACTCGGAATGCAATTAATACTCTTTTCATAATAATATTTCGCTTTTAAAGTATTTCTCTCTTCTTTTCGTTCTTCTATCATTCCTAGCATATGATATAACCTTGCAAATTCTTCTTCATGTTTCTTATCTTTTAGCATAATTTCAATTAGTTTTTTTGCTTCATTATCTTTATTTTGTTTTAATAGTTCAATTAGTTCTTCCATAGTAAATCCTTTCGATACTTTTTAACTATTATATTAACATTATTTAATCAAATATTTTGTCGAAACTTGTAGAAAATTATACTTTTATAATTATTTATGGTTATCTATTTTATCAATATATTCATCCCAATCTTGTTCATTTCCTTCCATTTCGTGCAACCAAAAATACATAAATAATATTTCAAATTCTTGTTTTTTACCTTTAGTAAATGATTTCTTTGGCATGTTCCTATATAATGAATCTATATTAAATAAATTATCTCCATTTTTATAATCATATTCATATCCTCTATATGATTCACTATTTTTCTTTTTGTGTTTACTTCCCCATATTTCTGGAGTTTCATAAAAATAATTTACCCAATCGAAAGCAAAAGCACATAAATTTACACCATATTTATTTTTCGTTTTCTCTATCCATTCATCTATTTCTTCATTTATCGATGGAATATTCCACCTTGATTGATTACTTTCCACTCTATGATATTCTTTTAAAAATTTGTATAACATTTCTTCTTGCCCTTTTAAATATGGAAATCTCTTTATATACTCAGCATAGCACTCATAAGATAAACTTCTGAATTCACTTTCTTCACTTAATAAATAAAAATAAGTTTGTTCTATCCTTGTGCCTCTTCCTATTGACTTATCTAAAAAGTTTCCATATTCAGAATATATATTTACTAA
Source organism: uncultured Clostridia bacterium (assembly GCA_934182605.1). Taxonomy (GTDB): domain Bacteria; phylum Bacillota; class Clostridia; order TANB77; family CAG-508; genus CALXUC01. Next base: position 51,353 of record CAKPRQ010000005.1, read on the forward strand.
CCATTCTCTTATTTCAGAATCATAATCTCTTAATTTTTTACGATATTTATCTAATTTTTCTTCTTTTGCTATTGTTGTTTCCTCTAGTTCTGTAATATCTAAATAATTATTAAAATATTCAAATATATAGTTTACACATATTTTTAAATTTTCATCTTTTTTATTTTTATCAAATTCATTTATTCCATCTTCTTTTTTTCTTTTTTCAACATATTCTTCTAACTTCATCATATTATTTTTTCTCCTATCTGATTAAAATATACTTTCAAACTCCAATGGCACTATATCTTCATAAAGCAATGTATATTGCGAATTAACTTGCCTATAATCATGGTAATGTCCAAAATACCATTTTTTAAATTCACACTTTTCTGATATTTGCTGCAAATAATCTGTTAAACAATCTTTCTTATATTTTCCTGCACCTAATATAACTTGTACACTTGTTGGACAACAATGTGAAATAATATAATCAACTTTATAATTTACTTTTTCTAAATTTTTAATTCCATTTTCCATCTCTTCATTTGTTGGCAATTCTAAATCCCACCATGAGTAATCTCTAATTCTAAAATATGCACCTCTTTTTCTAAAGTTATATATCTTTTCTTCTTCATCTAAGTTTAATATTCCATCTTGTATATCATGTGAAGATGCTCCACCAAATGCAAATATTTTTTTATTATCTATTTCAAAAATTTCACCTCTCATTAGGTGTAATACTGAATCTCTAATTTTGTGTACCTTCCCTCCGTGCCACTTTTTCTCTGGATAGTTATATAATCTAGTAAAATTCTCATGATTACCATCTACAAATAATGTTGTAAAATTCTTTTTATTTAACCAATCTAACCCATACTTTTCCTGTTCACTCTCGTTTTCAAATGTCCAAACTCCGCCAAAGTCTCCGCATATAATAACATAATCATCTTTTGTCATTTCTGTTTGAATAGGAAAGTTATCCATTGAAAATCTTGTAAAGTCAGAATGGCAATCTCCTGTTATATAAATCATTTTATCACCTTTTTCTGTTCATTTCGGTATTTAATATATAAACATATTGATTTTTATTCATTTCTTATATACCGCTTCTGAATTTATTTGTATTATACTATTTTTTATTTAAAATTCCTAGTATTTTTACAGAAAAAGAAACCTTTAATCAAAGGCTTCTAAAATGGCAATATTATTTCTTCATTTTCTTTATTTGTAGAATTTTTACCTAAATCTGGACTTATCATTTGTTGATGTACCGCAATTACAGCTATACTTTCATTGTTAATTTTTCTTCTTATCATATTTCTATCTTTTTCAGCAATTGCAATGCTTCCATGTTTTTTCAAATATGTCCAAAGCGCTCCTGGGTTTAATGGAAATTTAATATTTTGTTTTTCATAATATTCTACAACTAATTTATATGCAGTTCCTGGTATTAAATAATACATGCTTTTTTGACTGTCATAACATCCTAAAACTTTTGCATATGGATTCGTACTACTTTGGTTTTCATGTAGATATACTTGAAAATATGCTTCTCCACTTGCCAACAATTCTTGTATTGCATAGAAAAACATTTTATCTGGTTTTGAATCTGATGTTCTAATACTTTGTTTATTTGCTAATTTTAACAAACTATTAAAACATATTAGTTTCCATTCAGTCATAATCGTTGTATCTATAACACCATTGGCTCTTGCAAATTCAAAAAACATTTCACAACCTATATACAATGATGCCATATTTTCTGGTATTCTCGCATGAGAAAAATCTCTGTTAAATTTTTCTCTATATCTAGGAAAGTCAATCTTTATTTGCTCTCTAACTTTATCGTAATTTACAATTATCCATTTTATATACTCTCTCATACAAATATTAAGCTTATCTTTATTTCCTTGTAAGTATGATAAAATATCTAATCTTAAATCTCCCTTTTCTATTTCTACAATTACGCTTCTGGCTACCCTACTTTCTGCGAAATTAGGAAAGTTTTCTCCTGTTGCCATTAATATTCCTCTTGAGCTATATGATTTTCTTATATCTTTACCATTTTGTTTCATTCTTGATCTGCCTTGTTTATCTCCTGCCATTCCAAATATACTTTCCGCAACTGCTTCCATTTTTCTCGACTCTTGTAATGATTGACTTGGATAATAGTCATCTATTAACAATACACTGTCTTTTACTATAAAAGCTTGTTTTTCTAGACTATTTACCGTATCTTTAAACCCACAAGGTATTGTATCTCTTTCAAAATTTCCAAAGTGCGATAACATTAATGCTGCTAAAGTACTTTTTTGTGTTCCACTTTCTCCTAGTATCCAAGTAACAAAACCATTAGCTATTCCTATTTCTCTAAATATTTCTTGTAAAGGTGCTAAAAAAATGGTTCCTAATAATGGTACTATAATAGTTTCTTTCCCTACATTTAATAAGCTGAGTGATGTTTCTACACATTCCTTTATTTGTTTTGAATCTAACTGGTCTTCTATAAACTTATATTATTCTAGTCCTGACTCACTTAAATCAACTTTTATATCTTTATTCTCTCCAATTACTCCACCATGATATAAATAATGTAATTTTCCATTTATTTTTCTAAAACCCATATGTGAATATATTATTTCTTTAGTTGATAATTTACTTAATATTTTTGATGTATCTTTAAAATATTCTTTATTATTTCCATTTGGACTTATTCTAGGCTCAAAGTTCCATGTTCCATTTGCAATCCAATTTAAGCTCTCAAAGTCTTTTATATTTAGTGTTATTTTTGGCAACTCTTCTCCTGTATTTAAAATAGTTTTTAAAGTAACATCTGTCCTTGTTTCATTTCCATCATTATATGTAATAAACTTTGTTGGAATTGCAATAAAATTACTTATTACTTTATCTTCTAATACATCCTTTTTTATTATTTTCTTAACCAACCCTCTGTCAGAAAATTCATAACTATGAGGTCTTAATAAATCATTATATTGTTTATACTTATCTTCTGATATTTCAAATTCATCATTATATGCATATCCTTCTAATAATCTTGGACAATAATAATTATCACTTTTATATTCTATACTTTTTCCTCCATAAAAGAAATCTGCTAAATTTTGTTTTGATGTATCTGGATTAAAATCTTTAAATATTTCTAATAATTTTTTAGGGATTTTTTCAGCAGTTTTATAATCCACAATGGGTTCTTCCAAAACATAACCAACCCTAAATTTATGTTGTTCCTCACTATGGCTAAATGTATAATATGCAAATGTAGGCATAAACTCTATTTTCTTACAATATTCTAGTAATTTATTTATTGTTGCATGTTCTTTTTCATTTGCACATATTTTTATTCCATTTTTTGTGTTATCAAAATCCACTAAAAATAATTGTTGCCCTTTAAAATTTTGTTTTGCATTCGACTTTATTCCTGATGGAATTATTGTTTTTCCTTTTACAATATTATTTAATATTTCATCTAATGAATATTTTTTTATTTCAAGATTAGGTATTCGATTTTTTATATATGCCGCCTCTTTCTTATCTGGCTTGCTTGTATGTTCTATTATATCAAACATACAATTTATATCTCTCGGTTTATTACCTTTATCAAATACTAAATCTGTAATTTTTTCTTTTGTTCTATTTTTACTGAAGCAAGACATATTTTCTTTTATCTCTATATTTAATCCAAAGTCATTAATCAATTGTTTTGCTGCATCAAAATATGTTGGTAAATTTTTATATTGCATTACAAATGTTACCATATTACCACTATGCTCTTTTGCTGCAAAATCTGTAAAACCTTTTTCATCATTTACCCAGAACGACGGATGCTTTTCATTTCTAAATGGCGAACAATATCCAATACTATTTCCAGAATGTTGTTGCGGTTCACCTAAATAATATCTTGCTACTTGTTTATTTGTTAATTTACTTCTAATTTCATCATATATATTCAATTGTATCCCTCCTAAAATATTTCTAAATTTATTGAATATTTTAGGCTAATCGTATATAATATATTTAGAGATTGTTTATATAGGTTAACCTTTATATTCAATTATATTGTTCTTTCAAGTACCAATTGAAAGGACAATTTTTTATTTTATACAATGTGAAAATCCCTTCTTTCATTCAAAATGCTATTTTCTTCTTGAGATTTTATAAAATCGTTTACTGATTTTTTTGTAAAAAATACTCTTCTACCAATCCTTACAAATTTTATTTTTCTTTCTCTGATTAATTTTGAAAGAGACCACTCTGTAAATATCGGTTTATATTTTTCTATTACTTGTTGTTTTGTTAAGAATTCTTCTTCATCCATTTTATTTTGTGTTCACCTCCTGCTTCTTTAACCAAATTAAAAACTCTTTTTTAGGTATTAATTTTCTATTCCCTATTTTTACTAATGGAATTTGTCCAGAATTTATTAAATTATATACTCCTGCTTTTGAAATTCTCATTTTTTCTTGAATTTCTTTAACAGTTAATAGCTCTGGAATATCTGTTTTTTCTTGCATAATCTCACCTCCTTAGAATTATTCGAAGTAATTGACAGATTATTCTTGACTTTTAATATGTCTATATGTTACAATAGATTCAAATTTAAGTCAAGACATTTTTGAAATTTATTTTAAAATGTCTAAAAAGGAGATAGTTATGAAACAAGACTCAAAGCAAATTCATCTATATATAAATAATGATACATGTTATCTTATAGATATTGAAAAAAAAGCTGTTACTAAAGAATTTAATTTAGGTAATTTTGTAATTGAATTATTTGAAGAAACTAATGCAACTGAAAAACATTTAATTGAATTTTTGTTAAATAATCATGCAGATTCATTATATAATTTAGGTAATGAATTATCAAAAATGGGACCATTCAAATGTAGAATTTTTAGTGGAATTAAAATAGAGAATGATTTACAAATGCCATTAGAAATTTATACTTTTAAATCTTATCATGATTTTATTTTATTCATTTTATATAGAGCCGCTGCTTTAAATATTCAATTTAATAAATGTAAAAATTGTGGCAAATATTTTGTTCCTACAACTAAAAGTAATGAAATATATTGTACTCGTGTTTTTAGAAATGGTAAGACTTGTAGAGATATCGGTTATGAGCTTTCTGTACAATCTGATGAAATAACAAAGTTATATAGAAATGCATATAAAACTCAAAATGCCAAGAAGCAAAGAAATAAGGATATTGCTAATGTAGATAAACTATTTGCCAATTGGGCTTCTAAGGCTAAAGAGATGTATAAACTTTGTAAAGATAATAAAATTAAACTTGATGAACTTTCAAAATGGCTAAAAGATAATCAAGATTGGATTAATAAGTAGGAGGTAATATATTTGGCAGGAAACATTCTATATATGGGAAATGAAAAATATAGACTTCGTGTTAGTAATGGTTTCGATTCAAATGGAAAAAGAAAATATTTCAATAAAACTGTTACTTGTTCATCTAAAAGGGAAGCCGAAAAAGAACTTGCAAAATTTATCACTTCAATTGAAGGCGGTTGCACGTATTCTGCAAAAAAAGTTATATTAAATGATTTTAGTAAACAATGGTTAGAAACATATGTAAAACCTAATCTTTCACCAACAGCTTACCAAAGTTATAATGAAAAATTAAATAAACATATTTTACCATATTTAGGTAACAAGCGACTTGATAAAATAAAACCTTTGGATTTGGATAATCTGTATAATTTTTTGCTAACTAAACCAACTAATAGAAAAGACAAAAATGGTAATTACAAAACTTTATCTCCAGCTAGTGTACATCGTGCTCATGAAATATTATCTAGCATTTTCAGTAATGCTCTTAGGTGGGACATGGTTTCATATAATCCATGTACTAAAGTTGTTCAACCTAAATTTAAACGTACTAAAATGACATGTTATGATGAAGAAACATCTAAAAGATTAATAAATGCCCTACTTAAGAAAGCTCCTATAAAATATAAATGCTTTGTTATTCTTGCTATATTAACTGGTTTTAGACGTGGTGAATTAGTTGGTTTGCATTGGGATGATATTGATTTTAAAAATCATAAAATAAGTATTAAACGAAGTGCCTATTATTTAAGTGGTCAACCTACTTCTGAGAAGAGTCCTAAAACTGATTTAAGTACTCGTACAATAGCAGTACCTAGTATTTGCTTTGATTTGCTTAAACAATGGAGATGTGAGCAAGGTAAGATGAGACTTGCATTGGGTAAATCTTGGAATGGTGCTAAAAATGTTTTTACTACTGCTGATGGTAGAATTATGAATCCTGCAACTGGTCCTAAATGGTTTAGTTCTTTCTTAACTAGAAATGGTTTTCCTCATATTCGTTTTCATGATTTGAGACATACTTTTGCTACTTTGCTTATTTCTGGTAATGTTGATGTTAAGACTGTTTCTCATAAATTAGGTCATGCTAGTACTGATACTACTTTGAAGTTTTATGTTCATGATTTGGAGTCTACCGATAGGGCTAGTGCGGAGTTGTTGGAGAATATGTTGGTTAAAGATGTGAATATTGTATAATACTCACATCTTTATTATTATTCATCATATTTATATTCTTCTTTATCTTCTGCAACCATTGATATATTTTTATTTTTTTCTTTATTTGAATTATTTGATAAAAATGTTTCATCACTTTTCATTAATCTGTATATAACATTTCCTAAAGAATTCATTATCGCATTATAAAATTCTTTGCTTTCAAATAATTTCTTATATGAACTAGAACTTTCTTTATATGCTTTACTTGTTTTTTCGCTAAATACTTTTGGAAATACGGATTTTACAAACATATCCTCATTATTTGCCTTTGCAGATTTTCTAACTTCATCATCTTTCATTATAATGTCCATAATATTTTTAACTAACATATTATCAGCCTCTGTAAATTGTCCTGCATATAAATCATTCACTTTTTTTATTACTTCTTCTAAATATCTTTGTTCTGGCAATATTGCAATTGGGATACCTGAACCTTGAGGTTTTACTAATCCTTCTGCCTCGTCTGTTTTTCTTAAAGATACACTCCCTTGAAATGTTTGTTTTAAATTATAAAAAGTCAATTTTAATGAACCTTCTAAATCAATTGTATCAACTTTATTTTTTGGTAATAATTTTTCAACATATCTTAAATACATATATGTTTTATGAAGCTCTTCATCTCCCATAAATGTAATTTGAGTTATATAAGAATAAAATTTATTAAAGCTAATTACTTGTTTTCTAAAACTTTCTCTGTCTTCAATTTCAAGTTTGTTATATAAGTCTACTGTTTCTTTAACACAACTTGTTAATCTTCCAAAATCGTTTTCGTTTTGTTTACCATCCTTCAGATAAATTTTACAGAATTTTTCTATATTCTCGTCATAAATTAGTCCATAACTTTTTATCATGTTTAATTTATCATAAATAGCATTTGGATTAGTTTCTTGCTCTAGTACAGTAACATCATAAAAAGGCTTAAATGCTTCTTGTATATCTTGAGCTTCATTAACAAAATCAATTACTAATGTATCATCTTTTCCTTTACATGTCCTATTTAATCTTGATAAAGTTTGTACTGCTTTTATTCCTTTTAGTTTTTTATCTACAAACATTGTATGTAATAATGGTTCATCAAATCCTGTCTGATATTTTTCAGCAACTACTAATATTCCAAATTCATCTGAGTTAAAATACTCTTTTGTTTGTGATTCAGATATTTTTTTGCTATCTTTTGTTTTATTCATTCCACTCTCTGTAAAAGATTCTCCACCATCTTGCACTTCTCCTGAAAATGCAACTAATACATCAAGATCATCATATCCTTTTTCTGCAATATATCTTTTAATTTCAAAGAAATATCTGACAGCGTGAAGTCTCGAAGCAGTTACAAGCATTGCTTTTCCTCTACCACCTATTTTATTTTTTGTAACATTTCTAAATTGCTCAACTATAATTTGAGTTTTTTGAGTAATATTTATTTCATGTAAACTTTCAAATTTCTTTATTACTTTTGTTGCATAGTTTTCTGGGACTTCTGGATTGTCTGGTGTATTTTTAGCAATTTGATATATTGTTTTATATGTCATGTAATTAGCTAAAACATCTAATATGAAGCCTTCTTCTATAGCTTGTCTCATGCTGTACACGTGATAAGGTTTAAATGTTCCATCATCTTGCTTTGTTCCAAATAATTCTAATGTCTTTGGTTTTGGGGTAGCAGTAAAAGCAAAGAATGAAATATTCTTTTGTGGCCCATGAGTAGCTAACTCTTCAACAATTTTGTCTTCATAATCTTTTTCACTTTCTTCTGCTCTTGCCTCTAATTCAGCATATTTCTTTAATGCTTCTTCTTTATCTGCTAAAGCTATTTTTAATTTTTTTGCTGAATTTCCTGTTTGACTTGAATGTGCTTCATCCACTATAACAGCAAACTTTTTGTGTCCCATATCATCTACATCTTTATATATAACAGGAAACTTTTGTAGCGTGGTAATTATAATTCTTTTTCCATCATTTATAGCATCTTTTAAATCTTTTGATGTTTTTTCGTCATCAATTTTTACAACAACACCTTTTTGATGTTCAAATTGATATATTGTTTCTTGTAATTGCTTATCTAATATTTTTCTATCAGTTACAACTATAATGGAATTGAATACTGCATTATTGTCCTTGTCATGTAGTCCTGACAACCTATGTGCAAGCCAAGCTATACTATTTGATTTTCCTGAACCAGCACTATGTTGAATTAAATAATTTTGCCCAACACCACAATCTCTAACATTCCATATTAATTTTCTCACAACATCTAATTGATGAAATCTAGGAAAAATAATATTTTCTTTTTTCTTAATTATTTCTTTACCACCACGATGTAACACTTCTTCTTTTACTTGTAAATGTATAAATTTATGTATTATTTCCATTAAAGAATCTTTTTTTAATACATTCTTCCATAAATAATCCGTTGTATATCCATTTTCATTTGTTGGATTTCCTGCACCTCCAACATTTCCTGCTCCATTTGAACCTTGATTAAATGGTAAATAATATGTATCTTTTCCTGCAAGTTTTGTTGTATATTTTACATCATAATGATCCACTGCAAAATAAGCTATTATTCTGCTATTAAATCTAAATATTAATTCTCTAGGATCTCTATCATACATAAATTGCTTTTGTGCATTTTCACTATTTTGCCCTGTTATTTGATTCTTTAATTCTAAAGCTACAACAGGAATACCATTTAATAATAAAACTATATCAACTGAATTTTCATTTTGTGTAGAATACTTTAATTGTCTTGTTTCATTCAATATATTTTTATTATATAGATCCCAATTTTCTGGTACTAAATTTGTTTCTGGCATAAAGTATGCTAATATAAATTTAAACCCTCTATCTGTAATTCCATTTCTGATTACATCAATTATTCCTCTTGTTACTACTTCTTCATTAAATCTTTTTATAAATCTTGATTTATAATCATCTGGAAATGCCATTTTATATCTATTCCATTCTTTGCTTTGAGTATCTTCTATAAATTTAAATAAATCTTTTTGATTTAATGCTGATTCTCTATCAAAGTCTTCAGGATATCCTTTTATATATCCTCCATCTTCTGATAAAAGATATGTTTCAATATCTTGTTCAAATCTTTTTTCATTTTCTTCCATAATTATTGCTCCTTAATTATTGTAAGATTTCCATTTCCTTTTGGAATTAATCCAATTTGTTTCATTTCTTTTAATACATCTAGCCATTCACTTTCTTTAAATCTTTTTTTTGTATCATTCCAATTTTCTCTTACATCTTTGACTATTTTTATATCTGAAATTTCTTCTTCTCTTATAATAAAGTCATTCCATGACGCATATAAAGTTGCAACCATTTCTGCTTTATCCATAGAATAATCTTTTATAATTTTTATTATTCTTTCTATCTTTTTATCATAATCTGAATAATATTTTTCATAATATTTGTTATAGTTACTAAAACTTGGTAAAATTTTATAGTCTATTGGATTCTTTTTATTATTTATTTTAACCCATCTGTTTTTCTTACTTATAACTGATTCACATTTATAAATAGCTTCAGATAATGGTCCTGCCTTTTCTCTTACATAATTATTTTCAAAATTAAATCCAATATCTTTTTCAATTAAATATAATATTTTTTCAGCCTTAACTCTTCCTAAATTATACTTATTCAACTTTTCAATAATTTTACATAGTAATATTGCTTGTGCAAAAATATTGTCTTTGCACTTTATTTTTATTCCTATAGAATCATTTTTTATTAATTCATTTTTTGCTTTGACTTCTTTTTTGCCTGTAACATATTCATATATAAGCGATTGTTTATATTTTTCTAATTCTTCTATTATTCTTTCTTTATTTGATATTAAATTATCAATTTCATTACATTTTTTATCTAAATATTCAATTATTTTTTCTTGTTCATCTTCATTTTTATTATAAACAATTTTCATATTTGCGAAATTATCATAAGTTAATTGATTAATTGTTGATGTAAGAAAAGTTCCTAAATAATATTTAAAAATTTCTGAATCCAAAATATATTTTAAATATCTAGCATTACTCTTACATCTATAAATCATCATAAATGCTCCAAAAGTAGCTATCATTCCATTAGATATTAATGCATTTTTTCCAATTAATTTTCTACTGCCATTTCTTGAACATATTAATATATCATTTTCTTTAACTAATAATTCTTCTTTTATCTCTTTTTTTACATAAACATTATCTTTAAAGTCTAACTTTCCTTCTTGAATATTAGATGACCTTAAAACTAAAATTCCATCATTTTCATCACATAAATCTTCTGGGCTGTATGTTAAACCATTTCTTGCATTTCCTAAATTTTTAATTTTTATAATAAAATATTCTTTTGGAATTTTACCAATCCAATCTATACCACTATCTTTCATTTCAACATTTTTGTCTAATCCTTTAGTAACCGCTTTTGTTATTATTGATTGTTTATATTTCTTATAATCTTCAATAGTTTCTCTTGTTTTTTCAATTACATTATCTATTTCAACAACTTTCTTATCAAGATAATCAGCAATTTTTTGTTGCTCATCTATTGGTGGTAATAGAATTTCTATTGGTCCAAAATCTTCTGTATTTACCACATATCTTAATGATTTTGAATAAGCCTTATATTTTCTACCATCAAAACAACATTCAAACCAATATTTAGCGTAATCCTTATCGATATTTTTATTACAATTATATACTTTATATGCAGGAGATATCATTCCATTATAAGAGGACAATCCCGAAAAAACAGCAGATACGTCAAGATCAAATAAACACATAACTAACTGTCCAATTTTAACACTTTGATAAGTTTCAAAACTTTCGGGAACCTTTCCTCCAGTTGAACTTTCATCTTTCTTTATAATTCCCTTTTTTGTTAAAGATAATAAATCGTAATTTATCATTTTATCTCCAACAATATTTTTTTCTAAGGAAAAACAATGTTTATTTTTATCAACTTTCCATGTGTTTGGAATCATCCCCACCCAAGGAATACCACTTTCTTTCATTTCTAACATTTTATTTATCCTCCTCAAATAATATTTTTAGAGAATTCATAATATCACTCTCATTTTTTCTAATTCTTGCTAGTATATCATCAGAATTTTCAGGTGTTACATATTTATAAAAATATCTAGTGAATGGTATTTCGTATCCTATTTGTGTTTTCTTCTTATCTATCCATGCCTGTTTATTATATGGTTGAACTTCTCTTTCAAAGTATTCTTCTATATCATCTTTTAAAGGTACATTTTCATAATCTCTTTTATTAGAATCAGCTTTAATGTTACCTTTTTTATCTTTTATAATTTCTTGTTTTTCATCTACTGCTGGTGATTCAATAGTTATTCTATAAAATCCAAAGTCACTATTATCAAATATTTTACTTTCAACTGTTTTATCATTTTCACTGTATTCTTTATTTGTAAATTCAGAATAAGCTTTTAATATTAACTTTCTTGATTCTTCATCTAAATCTTTTCTTTTATTTCCTATATTTTTTTTTCTATTTATGTAACAATTTGAAGCATCAATTAATTGAACCTTTCCTTCTCTTATAGTGCCTTCTTTTCCTTTGTTAATCAACCAAATATATGTTGAAATACCTGTATTGTAAAATAAATCTGTAGGCAATTGAATAATTGCTTCTAGCCAATCATTTTCTATAATATATCTTCTTATTTCAGATTCTCCTGAACCTGCAGCACCTGAAAATAATGGTGAACCATTTTGTATAATTGCCATTTTCCCATCATCTTTTAATTTTGCAATACCATTTAAAGTAAATAACATTTGACCATCTGAAATTTTAGGTGTGCCTACTGGAAATCTTCCATGTTCACCTTTTGAAACTTCATTTTCAATTGCTTTCTTCTGCTTCTTCCAATCTATACCAAATGGAGGATTTGAAATTATATAATCAAAAGTATATCCTTTAAATTTATCATCATCTAGTGTGTCTCCTTGTTTAAAATTATCTGCCTCTCCTCCTTTAATGAGCATATCTGCCTTAGCTATTGCATAAGTCTCCGGATTTAACTCTTGCCCATAGCAATCTACTTTAACATTTTTATTTAGTTGATGTAATCTGTCAGTCATACATGCAAGTATTTGAGAAGTTCCCATTGCCATATCATATATTGTTTTTACTTTATTATCGTTAATTAAAATATCTTTTTCTTCAACAACTAATAAATCTGTCATTAAATAAATAATATCTCTAGCTGTAAAGTGAGCTCCTGCTTCTTCGTCATAACTTTCTGAAAATTTTCTAACTAATTCTTCAAAGATATATCCCATATCTTCTGTTTTTACTTCATCCAGTCCCATATATGCTTTTTTAGAATTAAATTCCTCTATTACAACATATAAAAGTCTATTTTCTACCATTGTTTTTACTTCATTATTAAATTTAAAATTGCTTAATATATCTATAACATTATCTGAAAATCCATTTAAATAATTTTTAAAGTTACTTTCAATATTATCTGGATCTGATAATAATTTCTCAAAATCATATTTACTTGTATTATAAAAACTATATCCAGAAGCTTCTGTTAGGAAAACATCTTTAACTTCAAAATTTTTAACTTCTTCATATTTGTCTAAAACAGCTTGTTTAGTTGGTTTTAATATATCATCAAATCTTTTTAATACTGTCATTGGAAGTATTACCTTGCCATATTCATGCGGTTTATATACTCCAACTAATTTTGTCGCTACTTCCCATATTAAATTTGCTTTTGCATTTATATTTGTACTCATTTTTTCCCCCTTAAAATTTCTATAATTTTTTTATATTTTTGATTTGTAAATTTGGTTTGCTTTATCTCATATAGTACTTCTAATATTCTTTCATCTTCTTTTATCATATTGATTATTTCATCTGGCAGTGTATTTCTTTCAAATGCTGCTTTTTTTCGAAATTCATTTTTTTCATTATCATCCAATCCTAATGCACACATCATATTTTCCAAATCTTCTCCTTGAGGTGGATTGTTTTTCCCTGTTTCCATTCCACTTATAAGCATTTTCTTTTTACCCATTATTTTAGCTATATACTCCTGTGTCTTTTCATGTTCTTTTCTTTTTTCTCTTAGAAATTTTCCGAATTCAGTTGTTATCAATGATCCACCTCCTTTTATTGTAAGTAAGTAAATTTATTTACTTACTTTTATATAATAAATTATATTTTTTGTCAAGAAAATCTTTTTCCTTCTAAATTTTATTTTTAATCATTTGTATTTAATTTTATGAAACTCTTGTATTTTAATTATTTTAGAGTTATTATACACAACCAACTGGAGGTGAAAATATGAATGCTAAAACAATAAAATCTCTATATAATGGTGATTACACTTGTATTGAAAAACCAATTGTTGAAAATTCTAAATATTCTGAAGCATTATCAAAATGCACATCACTTCAAGAAGAACTAGTGCATTTGGTTGATAAAGAAACTTTTTCTCGAATTGATAATGTATTAGATTGTATGAATGAATTGTCTGACATTGAAGCTGAAGAGTCCTTTGTTGAAGGTTTTTCATTAGCTATATCTTTACTGTTGGAAGCACTTTCGAAAAAATAATTTACCCCCTCCCCTATGTATTTCCCGAAAGTTTTAACACGACTCCCCTCGCCGTTCCCCCTTTTTACTTTGTAGAGATTATAGGCGGGGGTGGTCTTTATATTTTCGGTATTTAATTTTTATTTATATTTCCATACTTTTAAGTATTATCTACCGATTATCACAGAAAAAAAATAGTAACTACCTTTATTGGTAATTACTATACTTTTATTTTAATATATTCCATTTATCCTCCTTAAATCCTGTAAATATTCCCTTATCTGATACTAATACTGGTCTCTTTATAAGCATTCCATCACTTGCTAATAATTCTATTTTATCTTTGTCACTCATAGTTACTAATTTTTCTTTTAAATTCAATTCTTTATACTTTAATCCACTTGTATTAAACCATTTCTTTAATTCTTCTCCACTCTTTTGTATCCATTCAGTTAATTCTTCAACTGTTGGTGTTTCTTCAACAATATTCCTATCTATAAATTCGATATTGTTTCCTTCTAACCACTTCTTTGCTTTTTTACAAGTAGAACATTTTGGATATTCTATAAATATATTTTTCATAACTCATTTCTCCTTTAAATCATATTCCCACAAACTCAATTTTCCTTTTGCCTCTATTGGTTCATCAAATACTTCTACATTTTCTAGCTGCCAACCATAATTTTCTTTAAAAGAACTATCTGTGTATATATCTTTATTTTCTTTTAATAATATGTCTTTAAATTCTGGTGACATTTTAACGCAATCTACTAATATTACTTTTCCTAATATTTTTCCAGTTGGCATATCTTCTGGAATATATTTTGCTAATCTTTTCATTGCTTCCTTATCTATTCCTTTTCCTGCATGTATTAATAAATCTCCTCTATATTTAGTTTGCCAGCTTCTAAATTCAAACCTCTTATCTTTTTGCATTATCAATGTTGCCCATGGTTGTTTTATTGTTAATACTTTCATTCTTTACCTCTTTTCTCTATTTTATATGCTAATTCAAATGCTAAATATGGCACTCTAGCTTTCTTTTCAAAATTAATTAATTGACTTATACTTCTTTCTTCCCATTCAACTGCGTCGAGATTATCTCCTGCATAATAGAACGTAAAGTATTTTAGCTTTTTATATTCGCAAACAGCTGCAATAGATGCACCTTCCATTTCAACGCAAACAGCTCCTTTTTTCTGAAATTTCTCCATCTTTTCTCTAGTTTCTCTATAAAATCCATCAGTTGTCCAAGTAGCTCCTTCAACATAATCATAATTATTATCTTTCAATACTTTTTTAAATAACTCCACATATTTTTTATTTAACTCTATCGATTCTGATTCAGGTAAATAATGATAACTTATGCCTTCATCTCTAAAAGCTTTATTAGGAACAATAATAGAACAATCCTCTATGCTTCTATCTAACACTCCACAATTTCCAAAAATAATATATGTATCAACTCCATTAACATTTAATTCTTCAATATCAGCACTTATCCATGGGCCACTAACTCCTGCTAAAAATAATGTTATTTTTATATTTTTATATTTCAGAACATAAACTGGACGCTGACAATTAGCACAACTAATAACTCCTACTTTTTCACATTCAAATTTTCCAACTATATCCTCTAATAAATATTGAGAAAAAACTCCTACCGCTATATGGGGTAATTTATAATTAACATCCCTGGTTCCATCTAATCTTTTAATTCCATAAGGTTTTATTAAACCTTCTTCTTTACTGTAAATTATCATAGTTTATCACCTTTCTATTTTTTGCAATTACATCATAGATTATATTTTACTTTTTCAATAAAGTATTGCACATTTTTTCTAGGCTTTTCTGATTCTGTATTATCATAATATTTTTCAATATTTCTCATATTATCAAATTCCTTTATAATTCAAATTTATATAACTTTTCGCCATTGCTTAATTTTTTTATAAATTTAGCACCAAATTTTTCATAATAATTATTTAATTCTGTTTTTAGGAATATTTCGTTATAATTTCTCTTCTTGCTTTCTTTTAAAATTGCATCATTCAATATTTTTGAATATCCCTTTCCTCTATATTCTTTTTTTACATACATCGTTGCGTACCAAGGCTTTAAATTTATACACTCATCACAATCATTTGGAAATATTGAAATAAATCCAATTAACATGTCATTACTTAACAATATTAATTTACAAAAATCATCCTTGTTTAAGTTACTCTTTATTTTTTCTATTTTTTTAGCAATTCTATTTTTCTTATCCTTTTCTTTATTATCTGCCCATTCTTCATATTCCAATATTGCAACTTCTTTTAAAAAATCTATTTTATCTAAAAGATTATATACTTCAAGCATATGAGTCACCTCTATTATTTTTGAATTCATTTTCCACAATTATACCACTCCCTGTGCATAATTCCAACAACTTTATTGCTAAAACTTGTCTAGTTAAGTTAGAGCTCGCCCTAACTGTGACCAAAGTGTGACATTTTCACTTGAAAACGCAAGAAAAAAGCACCTGCCAAAATCTAGCAAATGCTTCATTTTATTATATTTTCCGAGTCTAGTATCAAATTATTGGTATCCGGGTTATGAGATAATGTATCTAATCTACTACAAGCAAATCCTTTCCATATAAAACTACTTGTAGTCAATATTGTTCTTAATTTATTACTTTCATCCGCTTCCTTTATAACATCTTTAATTTTTTTATTTTACTTTTACTCATATATTCTTTATATATAAGCACCGGTACATCTAAATCTTTCAAACTTTTCCTTAAAATTTTTAAATGTTCTACCCTTTCTATTAAAACTATGGTGACTCTTTTTTCCATAACACATTTTTTATATCTTCTATTATTGTACTATTTCTAAATTGATTATACCCACATATTTCTCTTGTTTTTTCATACATCCTCTTTATAAAATTAAAAATCTTTCATCTTCTTCGAAACAACTTATTATTCTATAACTGTTTTATAAAATATTTTCATTCGTAATTTTTATTATTAGTAAAATTATGTTTCAGTACATTCTCATAAAAATATTTTTTTATTTATCTTCTTTTTTAGCCTCCAATATTCTCTTTGCATATGAACATTCTGCAATTAACGTTTTATTATATATTTTAGCATTTTCTATTATGTTTTCTACCAATTTTCTTCCAATACCTTTTCCTTGATAGAGAACATTCACTTCAGTATGAACTATATTCCAATATTTTTCTGTTTCTATAAATACACATTCTCCAATTTCAACATTATTATCATATGCAACAGATTTATTATTTTCTTTTTCAAATTGTATTGTAATCATAATACATTCTCCTTTAATTTTTCATTTAATTTTATATATATAGGTTTCATTTTCTGTTCATTAGTTATTTCTATTACCTTCTCAATCTCAATCCACTTCACTCCACTATTTTCATCTTCCTTTATTTTTAAAGTATCTTCTTCATCCGCTTCTAATAAAAAACAACAATCTAAATGCAAATGTGAAGATACAAATTTTCCTCTTTTTATATGACTATCTACAGTTAGTATTTGAAGACCAAATATCCCGTTCTTTAGCACCTTCAAATTTTCTAATCCTGTTTCTTCTTTGGCTTCTTTTAATGCAACACGTAATAAATTACTATCACCATCTGCATGTCCACCAGTCCACGCCCACGATTTATATATATTATGATATGCCATCAATACTTTTGTTCTTTCTTTATTTACAATCCAATTTGATGCAGTAAAATGACACATTTTATTTTCTCTTGTTAATACATCTTTAAAATTATCTATATATTCTAACATTAATTCTTTATCATTTTCTTCTTGCTCATTATATGGGATATAACTTTCTATTTCTTTCTTTAAATTTATTTTATTTTTTATCATAGTATAATTATAAAACTCCTTCTGATTTGATTTATTTTTTTCTACTATTGCATTTACAAATGCTTGTCTCATCAACCAACTAAACCTTCCATCGTTTTTAATTTCTTCTTCTGTTTTTTGTATTAAATATTGCACTGCTGATGTTATATTCACAAATAATATGCCTTCTACATTTCGCATTTTAATCATACTTATAATTCTTTTAATTTGCTTTTCATTTAAATTATTTGGGGACCTTTTAATAAATATTATATTTTTTTCTATTTCAATTATTTTATATCCTTCTTCTATTACGGCTTTTATATATATATCACAAATTTCATCTTTCATATTTAATATAATCATATATTCTTCTTCCATATATATTCACATCCTATAATATATATATTCTATATTATTTTTTCATTTTTATTATAACAAATATAATTTGAATTGTAAATAAAACATAAATAAAGGTATACGAAAGTATAAAACTTGCATATTGTTACTTATTGTCTGTAGAATTTTTTAAATAAATTGTATACAATATTCTACGAGGTGATACGTTATGGAAATTTGTAAAGAATTTGGAAAAAATGTAAAAAAATACCGTAAAGCTTTGGGTATCTCTCAAGAAGAACTTGCAGGTTTATCTGGGTTACATAGAACATATATTAGTAATGTCGAAAGAGGATTAAGAAGCATTTCACTAGGAAATATTCAAAAAATTGCTAATGCTTTAAAAATAGATATATATAAATTATTTATTTTTAATGAAATTTAGTCATATAGTTCAATTTGATTACTACCAAAACTTCTTACAATTCTATTAAATTTATTATTACTTTTAATAATAAATTTAAATTCTTACTTCTATCTATAATATTTATATTTTAAAGGAGGATCTGATACTTTTAGTAGTTCTTCCTTTTTCTAACTTTTTATATTTTTCTTATTCTAATTTATAATTCTTACTTTTTATTTTAGTAATAATACTTTAATAATCTATATTTTTTTATAAACGATATAATAAAACAACATAAATAGCAAAATTTAAATTTAAATACAACTACTGTTAAAGTTAAACATTTTACCTACAATAATATTTTACTACTGAAAATATTTAAATACATCTAATGTTAAAGTTAAACCAACGATAATTAAGCATTACAGAATTATTATAACATCAACCTCCTTATTTTTCAAGGCTTATCAAAAATTTTTCCAGGTAAACTCTAATTTTTGAAAAAGCTTATTTTTCAACATTTTTTGAATATTAGCTGGAAAATATAAACATCACAAAAAACCTAACAGACTTATCTCAATTCCATGAAATATATATATATCTGCATTTATTAAATTTAAATATCTTTTAAGTCAGGTTTTACAACAAAAAATTTTTTTAAATTTTTCATGAAATTTTAAACTTTTTTCAAATCTAGATAATCTAATAAGTGTAAATTAAATTAAAATAAATATAATTTACGATAAAAGTTTATGGGTGGCCTTTTAAAAACCCAAATATATGATGCAAGGAATGAAATATAAAATGATATTTATAAATACTAAGAAAAAGAAAAAAATTAAAATATTTATTTTTATAATAATATTATTACTAATATTATTAGGATTGACGCAAGCATTTGCTTCAGATCAAAATAAAAACAATAGAGATATAATAAATAATAATACAGCACCACCCAATAATATTATAAATGAAAATAATAAAATAGTAGAAAATATTATCAATATAGATAATAATGAAATAACTAACCAGATTACAGAAAAACCTGTAAAAGAATCAAATAATAAAGAAATCAGAAATTTTGGAAGTAATGTGGCATTTATTGGAGATTCAAGAACACAAGCTTTTTTAATGTATGCAGGTTTAAAAGATGTTGTTGATTATACAAATGTAGGATTAATGGTTGATACTGCTATTAGCAAAAAATTTATAACAAATAAGCACGGTGAAAAAATAACTATATTAGAAGACTTAAAAACTAAAAATATTGATACAATATATATCATGTTAGGAATAAATGAACTTGGATGGGTATACAATAGTATCTTTATTGAAAAATATGAAGAACTAATAGATTCAATTAAAGAAATTAAGCTAAACTGTGAAATTATAATTCAATCAATTATTCCTGTTACAAAAACAAAATCTGATAATGATGATATTTATAATAACCAAAAAATAAATGAATATAACGTTTTAATTAAAGAAATGGCTGAGAAAAAAGAATTGAATATATTAATTTACTTCCAGCTCTATCTGATACAAATGGAAATTTACCTAGAGACGCAAGTCCTGATGGAATACATCTTAATAAAGAATATTGTTTAAAATGGTTAGATTGTTTAAAAAGAAAGGATTAATTATAAAAATGAAGAAAATAATAACATTATTATTAATAATTATAATTATTTTTGTAGGCATAGAAATGATTATTATGAATACAAAAAATTCTAATAAAGATATAAATATAGATATGCAAAAATTAGCAGAAGATTTAATTGCAGCACAAATATTTGAAGATGATTTGAGCATAATAGATGAAGATAGTATAATTAAAAAATACAATTTTAATAAAGAAGATTTTAAAAATATTATTTCTTATGTAGGAACAGGTGCTACTGTTGAAGAAATATTAATAATAGAGGTATCTGATAAAAATAAAATAAATGAGTTTAAAAAAATAATAGAAACAAAAATAGAAGAATTAAAAATAAATTTTCAAAGTTATTTGCCAAAAGAAGTTTTTAAATTAGAAAACTGTAATTTAATAACTAAAGATAATTATATAATTTTATGTATCTCAAATAACGATGAAAAAGCAAATGAAATAATAAACAATTATATTAATAATTAAAAGGAGTTTAAAAAGTGCAAAATGTTAAAGAAACATTGATAAATTATATTAAAGAAAACGAAGATAAATTTTATAGGATTGCATTTAGTTATTCAGAAAATGAAGAAGCTACTTTAGACATAGTTCAAGAGTCAATTGTTAAATCCTTAAATCATATTAATAAATTAAAAAATGAAGAATATGTAAAAACATGGTTTTATAGAATATTGATTAATGAATGCTTACAATATATTAAAAAAAATAAAAGAATTATAACTTATGAATCTCAAGAAATAGAAAATAAAATTGAATGAAATGATGATATAAGTATTAATGGAATTGATATGTATAAGTATATACAAGGGTTAAATAAAAAATTAAGAACAGTTATAATCCTAAGATATTTTGAAGATATGAAAATAGAAGAAATTGCAAAAATATTCACAGTAAAAGAAGTTAAGGAAGAAGACTCAACTAAATTGATAAATGCTAAAATTCCAGCTTTGGAAAATACAGGGAATACAGATTTAGAAAGACGAATAAATTATGAAATAATGTTAAAAATAAATGAAATATTAGAAGAAGCTGAGGAAAGAGCTGCAGAATACAAAAATGTATTTTTACAATATAGATATTAAAACTGGAAAAAATTTAAATTTACGAGATTTACTTGGAAATGATTATAAAAAAATAGTAGATGAAACAATATATAAAGAAATAGCTGAAAGAAGTAAAAATCCAGATAATATATATTTTACAGAAGAAAGTGGTTTTGAAGGTATTGAAAATGAATATCAAAATTTCTATATTAATTCAAATGGTAATGTTGTGATAGTATTTGAAAAATATGAAATTGCACCTGGATATATGGGAATACGAGAATTTGAAATTGATAAAAAGATTTTCTAATTTTCTTGAATATATAGGAATTTTTCCAAAGCTTTAAAAACATAAGAAATCACTTAAAATGATATTAACAGAATTCAACACGATAATGCTTGGATTCTAGAAAATAAAAATTATGATTATTTTCTTTTTTAATTAAAATTTTTAAAGGGACTTTTTTTACAGCCACTTCTTTTTATATTAAATTTTCAGGATTCAAACACTCTAATTCTTTCAAAATAAATCTACCATCTTTTCGAATTAAAATATCATCAAAATAGATTTCTCCACCACCAAATTCGTGTGTTTGAATATTTACTATATCCCAATGAATACTAGAACGATTGCCATTGTCACTTTCTTCTAAACTATCTCCTGGTGTAAAATGAAAACTTCCTTTTATTTTTTCATCAAATAAAGTGTCACCTATTGGCTTTTCTATATAAGGATTTATACCTAGTGCAAATTCACCTATATATCTAGCACCTTCGTCTGTATCTAATATTTCATTTAATTCTTTTGTCTTATTTGCTGTTGCTTTTATAATTTTTCCATCTTTAAATTCAAATCTAATATTACTAAATAATATACCATTATATCTAGTTTCTGTATTATACGTTATATATCCATTAACACTCGTTTTAATAGGTGCTGTTGCCACTTCACCGTCTGGAATATTAAATGTTCCCATGTATTTTTCAGCAGGTATATCCTTTATACTAAAACTTAAATCGGTTTTTTCTCCAACTATATGAACTTTATCTGTTCTATCCATTAAATTAACTAAATTATCCATTGCTTTTGACATCTTATCATAGTCTAAAGTACAAACATTAAAATAAAAATCTTCAAATTCTTCTGTACTCATATTACTCATTTGTGCCATTGAACTATTAGGATATCTTAATATACACCACTTAGTATTTTTTACCCTTTCTTGAAAATGTACAGGTACCATATAATATTTATTATACATATTCATTTTCTCTTTTGAAATTCCATTTAATTCAGCATTATTAGAACCTGCTCTTATACCTATATATGCATCCATTTCTTTCATTCTTTGAGTATCGTATTTAGCATATAATTTTATTTGTTCTTCTGAACAATTTATAAGCATTTCTCTAAGTAATTTATAATTAATTATATTAAATTGTGGATTTGCTCCTATTTTTTCAGCTTGCTTCACTAACTCAATCCCTAACTGAATTCCATCTTCCCCTAATATTTCTATTAAAATATTCTCCCCTTTTTGTAAATTTACAGAATAATTTAATAAATTATTTGCTAGTTTTTCAATTCTTAAATCTTTCATTTTTATACCCCTTTCTTCTCACATTATATTTCCTTTAGTAAATTACTAATATATATTAGTTTAACAAATATTCTATTATGTTTATAATCTTTGCTATAACGTAGTTATTATACAAAATCCTACAAAAAAATTCAAGCATTTATATCATACATCTTTCATCGAGATGTTTGGATATCATAGTTTTTGCCAACTAAAAAACTAACAAAAATGACCTCATTTTTCAATAAAATATTTTTATTATTTGTCACAAAATTACGACAAAAACAAAAATAGGATTTAACAAATTGTTAAATCCCTTTATTTTTTGGTTGCGGGAGTAAGACTCGAACTTACGACCTTTGGGTTATGAGCCCAACGAGCTGCCAACTGCTCCATCCCGCGATATTAATTATTAGTTACATAAAATCTACTAACATAATTATTATATTATATTTTTTTGACAATGTCAAGAAAAAATCGATTTTTTTGTCATTTTTTGTAAAAAATATAATAATTAATTTAGAAATGTTTATAAATTCTAAATTAACTATTATTAATATATTCATAAATTTAATTTTTATTCACAGAATTTATATTTTTAATTTTTTTATTTTCTATTTTTAACCCACTTTTTGAAAAAAGTATTATTAATAAAACTAGTATACTTATTAAAGAAAAGCAATAGGTTTTAGAGGCATTTTCTACACCTAAATAAAAATAATATGATATTAATAATTCATATATCAAAGGTAAATATAACGCAATTCTAGTATTTCTTGCATTTTGCCACCCAATTGCTGTAAATAACCATACAAAGTACCAAACACATAAGTTGGAAATATATATTAAAATAAATAATAATACTATTACATTCCATCCATTTATAATTCTTCTAAATTTTACTTTCTTTGTGAATAGCAATTTAAAAATATATATTACATAACCTGCAATACATAATAATGATATTATTCTTGTTACTATTGAAAAATATTCTATATAGCCTTTTTTACTCAAAAATACGTATATTAATGTTAAAATTGATTCTCTATATTTACTTTGTTGAATAAACACATAAAATATCATTTCAATATTTCTTAAGTATATTAAATACATCACAATCACGAAAACAATAAATAGTAATCCACTTTTTATACACTTAAGTACTCTTTTTCCTACTGTTTCATTTCTGTAATAATAAATTAAAATAATTGGTACCAATAATACTGTTATATATTTTATACAGGTAGCACACGCAAAAAAGAATAATGCTACAACAAGATGTTTTTTATTTATAAAAAAGTATAATGCTAATAATGTAAAAAATACTAAATAAATATCATTATGAACATTTGAAATTGTTTCAAATAAAATATATGGATTTAATCCATACAGTATTGTCCAAAATTTCTTTCTTGTAATTTTATAAATTAATATTACATTTGCTGTATGTACCACTATTGCAAATATTTTAAATAATATTAATGCAACTGAAACCTTCGAAAATGATAAAAATGTTATTACACTACATATTAAACTCCACAATGGACCATATATTACTAATTGATTATCCCATATAGTTATTGCATTTAAAATTTCATTATTTGAAGTATCATTTACCTCTTTTACATCTGCAATTTTATAATAATAAGGATTAGCTCCGTAACTGCTTTGTATTTCTCCCGTTGTTGCATACGAAAATACATCTGAACTTGTTATTGGTAAAATAATTGCAAATAGTACTGCTACTATTACTATTAAAATAATTATTTCTTTTATATTTTTAAATATTTTATTATGCTTTTTTAAAAACAAAAAATATATTAAAAATAGACTTATAAAAAATATTGCATAGATACTAGCATTTAAAATGGAATTACCTTTTAATTCTGGATTATTAATAAAAAAATGAAAATAGCTATCACTTTCTAATACAAATCCAGAATTAAAAATATGAATTATACTAGGAATAGCAAATAGAAAAATTATTATTAAATATAAACTCTTTATATTTAAATATTTTTTTATCATTTTATAACAACTCTCTTTTAATTTTTCATCTAATGCTAAAGGTTAATTATTTTACATATGAAATTTGTATAAATTTTAATATATAAATATTATAAAATTCAAAATTTAAATAAAACACTTTCACTATATACTAAGTCTCTATATTTTAATTGAAAATCATAACTTTTTAAATTTACACTCTATTTATATAATGGATATTTTTCGCAAATTTCTTTTACTTTTTCCTTTACTTTAGTTTTATTACTTTCGAAATCATCTGTAATAAGTGAAATTAAATTAGCAATTTCTCTACAATCTTCTTCTTTTAAACCTCTTGTTGTAACTGCTGGAGTTCCTATTCTTATACCACTAGTTATTGAAGGTTTTTCTGTGTCAAATGGAACTGCATTTTTATTTGCTGTTATTCCTATTTCGTCTAATCTTACTTCCAATTCTTTACCAGTAATTCCTTTATTTCTTAAATCTATTAAAATTAAATGATTGTCTGTACCTCCTGAAACCATATTAAAACCTAATTTATCTAATTCATCTGCCATTGCTTTTGCATTTTTTATAATTTGTCTTTGATATTCTTTAAATTCATCTGTTAATGCTTCTTTAAAGCAAACTGCTTTAGCTGCAATAACATGCATTAATGGACCTCCTTGTATACCTGGGAAGACAGATTTATCAATTGCTTTTGCATATTGTTCTTTACATAATATAATTCCACCTCTTGGTCCCCTTAAAGTTTTATGTGTTGTACTTGTAACGAAATCAGCATATTCTACTGGATTCTGATGTAATCCTGCAGCTACTAAACCAGCAATGTGTGCCATATCTACCATAAGCATTGCTCCAACTTTATCTGCAATTTCTTTAAAACGTTTAAAATCAATTTCTCTAGGATATGCACTTGCACCTGTAACTATTAGTTTAGGTTTATATTCTAATGCTAGTCTTTCCACTTCATCATAATCTATTCTTCCTGTTTCTTTATCTACACCATAAGATATAAAATTATATAATTTTCCAGATGAATTAACTTTACTTCCATGTGTTAAATGACCTCCATGTGATAAATTCAACCCCATTACTGTGTCACCATATTCTAATATTGCATTATAAACTGCCATATTGGCTTGTGCACCAGAATGTGGTTGAACATTTGCATGTTCTGCTCCAAAGATTTTTTTCAATCTTTCTCTTGCCAAATCTTCAACTATATCTACATTTTGACATCCAGCATAGTATCTATTTCCTGGATACCCTTCTGCATATTTGTTAGTCATATAACTTCCCATAGCTTCCATAACAGCATAAGATACAAAGTTTTCTGATGCAATTAATTCTAATTTATTTTGTTGTCTCTTTTTTTCATCCTGAATTGCATTATATACCTCTATATCTTCTTTTCCTAAATTTTTAAAATCCATATTACCCCTCCAATTTTAATTTTTATTTATTATATATATTATTAAATGAAAAGTCAAATAAATAAATTAAATTTAACAAATTTATTACAATTTTATTACTAATTACTTATACAAATAAAAAGCCCTTTCTTTCTATGAAGTTTCATAAGAAAGAAAGAGCAAAGAGGCATCAACGCCTTTGAAAGAGGAAAGCCTCAGAGATTCCTTCGTTTTCATCCTTGATATATCGATAACAATTCATCTGCAATTGGCCACGTTCCTTGACAACCTTTCGCATTTCCTTCCAGAATACTTCTGAAAAGTCGTAGAAGTAAATTTGTACCATCGACTTCTCACCATTTGATTCCTTCAAAAAGGAATCAATTTCCCCAAGTACCTGCATAATTTGATTATGCAGGTCAATCGGTGAGTGAACTGTACTATAATCCAGCTTCAGTTCACTGTACCGAAGCATCACCTGGTCCTCATCCATTGCCATAGCCACGCTTCCAAAAGAAGCGATGAAAATCACCAGTATACAAAGGATAGCCTTCATATTTCCTCCTAATAAGTTTTATATTACAATTATACCATACATTTACAAATGTGTCTAATAACACTCCCATTAAACTTTAAAAATATTTTCAAAAATATTCACTACAATTATTGACAAATTAAATAAAAAGTGTTATTATATATGAGTACGTTATGGATTGGTAGCTCAGCTGGATAGAGCAACGGATTTCTAATCCGTGGGTCGGGGGTTCGAATCCCTCCCAGTTCACCATAATTTGTAACGAAAAATCGTTGAAATATCAACGATTTTTTATTTTTTATTCACTTTAATACATATATATAAACTTTTATATGTTACTCCATTTTTAAACAAAAAAGCTAATAAAACATTAAATTTTATTAGCCATTATTATAAAATAATTATTTGTCATTCTTTTCAAATACAACATCTTCAAAATTAGGATCCTCAAAGAACTCTGGTAATGTGATATTAAAACCTTCACATATATGAAGTAATACACCTAATGTGGGTAAATTATTTCTTCCACTTATAACAGCATAAACAGTTGCCTTTGGTAAGCCGCTTGCTTTATATAAGTCCCAAGGTTTCATATTCTTCTCCTTTAAATAATGTTGTATTCTTGCTCTAACTAATTCATCTAATTGCATAGATATTCCCCCCTCAATAGAAAAATTATACCAATTTATGCAACAATTTTAGTTGATTTGTGTAGACTCGAGCATAAAAAAATGTTATAATTATTTACTAGAGGTGATATTATGTTAAAAAATATTAAAAATTATGATAAAAATAATAATTCAAATATTATAAATAAATTTACAATAAAAACTCCTTCTCAGCCTATAGAAACACCACATTACATAAAACAAAATATAAGAAAAACTATAGATTATCTCTTTTCAAATAATATTAAGTAATTCTATATTTATTATATGTTTATTTTTGTATAATATTTATAATTAAATGAATTTACATTATTTTCAAAATATATTTTTCTAAAAAATAAAAAGTATTAATAAAATTTCTCTTATTAATACTTTTTATAATTATATTTCCTTTATCTTATATTTCTTAAAGCTTCTACTCTATCTTCTATAGAAGGATGAGTTGATAGTAAACTTGTTGATTTTCTTTTAGCCCTTAAACCTTTTTTAAATGGATTTACAATGTACATATGTGCAGTTGCTGAACTCTCAGAACCTAATTTTCTTGTATCTCCATTTAATTTTAATAAAGCATCTATCAGGCCTTGAGGATTTCTAGTAAATTCCACGGCTGTTGCATCAGCTAAATATTCTCTTCTTCTTGATACTGCAAGTTGTATTAAAGTTGAAAAAATTGGTGCCAATATTAAGCATATTAATCCTACTATCATTAGAATCGGATTTTTGTTATTATCCCTATCTGAAAATATAAATACTCTTGTAAATATATCAGACAGCATTACTACTAATCCAACCATTACAGATATAACTGCTGATAATCGTATATCGTAGTTTTTTATATGAGCCATTTCGTGAGCTACTACACCTTCTAATTCATAATATTCTAAATTTTCTAATAATGCAGATGTCACACAAATTACAGAATTTTGAGGATTTCTCCCTGTTGCAAAAGCATTCATTTGTGGTGAATCCATTACATATAATTTCGGTCTTGCAGGTAATCCTGAAGCTACCATTAAAGAATCTAAAATATTTATAAGTTTTTTATCTTCTTCCTCCGTTGCAGGTCTAGCATTACTCATTTTTAATATAATCTTATCACTATAATAATAAGATGACCAAGCAGATGTTATTGAAACCGCTAATGCTATTACTATAGACATTGGTCCTAAATCAAACGCATAACAGACATAATAGACAATTAAAGTTATCATAACTATAAATATAGAAACAATTATACCTGTTTTAAATTTATTCTTTTTTACATCTTCTAACATCTATTTGCTCCTACTTATCAAATGATACTTTTACATTTTTTCTTGCTTCTTCATTTTCAACTTCAAATAATTCCTTCGGTTTAAATTTAAACATTGATGCAATTATATTAGATGGAATTACTTCTAACTTTGTGTTATAAATTGTTACACTATCATTATAAAATTGCCTTGAAAAAGAAATTTTATTTTCTGTGTTTCTTAATTCCTCTTGTAATTCTGAGAAGCTTTGATTTGCTTTTAAATCTGGATAATTTTCAGACACAGCCATTATTGTTTTTAAAGTATTTGATAATTTATTATCTAAATCCGCTTTTTCAGCAATAGTTGAAGCATCTGCCCAAGCATTACGTAATTCTGTTACCTTTGATAAAACAGTTTTTTCATGCTCCATATATCCCTTTACAGTTTCTATTAAATTTGGAATCAAATCAAATCTTCTTTGTAATTGCACATCTATTTGACTCCATGCATTTTCTACTTTTTGTCTAGCATTTACTAATCCATTATAAAGTGCAATAACTATAATGATTAATAAAACTATAATTCCTATAAAAATAATAATTCCCATATTATCTCTCCTTCTTTTTTATTATATGTATTTTTTAATACATTATTATAATAACATATTTTTAAATTTTTTACAATATTTTTGTTCTAATTTACGGACAACCCACATATATTATATTATAGTACAACTTTGTAAAATCTTGATATAGAGCTATTTTTAGTCAAAACATAGTTAAAGCATAACAAACCAGGTCTTATTTGCAAATAGCTATATATCAGGATTTCACAGAAATTATAAGTTTTGTAATTAGGTTTTAACAAATTTTTAGAAATATTTGACAATTAAAGAAAACTTTGTTATAATGAATTTGTTGTTTAAGGAGGAATATTTTTTATGTTCAAAAGAAAAAATGCCATTCTTAAAATAGGAATTTTGTGCATTATATTTTTCTTTGCATTAAGTATTGTAGTTTTAGGAGATAAAGTAAATTTATCTACAGTAAAAGTTCAATTTGCTAATGGATCTGAAATAAATATTTTTACAACTAAAAGTAAAATTGCTGACATATTAGCAGATGCCAACATTGTTCTTCTTGAAACTGAAACAGTTTCACCTAATTTAGGGGAAAATCTAACTGAGAAAAAGAAAATCGTAATTTCAGACATTAATAATACCATTACAGTATCTAACGAAAAAGTTCAAGACATAACTAATGAAACTTTAAAAGATGATTACGGAACGATAACAGAAAAAATAATAACTGTTCAAGAAGAAATACCATTTGAGACTATCGAAAAGAATGTGGAAAGTAATGTAAATGGTGTTAAAACTACAAATAAAGTTCTACAAGAAGGTGTAAACGGATTAAAAGAAATAACTTATAAATGTAAATATAAAAATTCTGTTGAAATATCAAGAGAAGATGTTTCTTCTAAAATTATAAAAGAACCTATAAACAAAATTGTGCAAATTGTAGTCCAAACCGTAACTTCAAGAAGTACTACAATAAGAACAGGTACTGCTGGTTCACTTGCAAGTAAAGTTGCAAATATAACACCTGTTGAAAAATCTATGAATGTATCAGCATATACAGCATCAACTTGTGGAAAGTCACCTTCAAGTCTTGGGTATGGTGTTACAGCTTCTGGTGCTAAAGCCTCTGCTTGGTATACAGTAGCAGCAGGTAGTGGATATAAAATTGGAACTGTTATATACATTCCATATTTTGAAAATGCTCCAAATAAAGGTTGGTTCGTAGTACAAGACAGAGGTGGTGCAATATCTAATTCAAAATTAGATATATATATGGATACTTATAATGAATGTATACAGTTCGGTAGAAGAAATTTAACTTGTTACGTGTATGAAATGTAAAAAATTTTAAAAAAATACTTGAATTTTATAAAAAAATATGTTATTATATATAAGTACTTTGTTACAGTACTTATATATTTTTATTTCGGGGTGTGGCTCAGTTGGTAGAGCGCGTGGTTTGGGACCATGAGGTCGCACGTTCGATCCGTGTCACCCCGACCAATTTAGGCTGTTTTTCAAGAGAATTTAAGAAAATTTAAAAACAGTCAGAAGAATTAAAGAATGCTATTTTCTAAAGATTTAGAAAATAGCATAATTTTTTTGCATTCCAAAAAATTCTCAAAAATGCTAGTATTTTGTTCAGAAAAATGTTCCGCAAATTTTTTTTACGAGGAAATTATTGTTCCGCAATGTTCCGCAAAATAAATTTTATTGATATTTAGCTAGTTTCAGTGATTTTAACAAAACTGAAAGAAAACTATTGCTATAATTTTCCTTATCTGCTATAATTATAACATCAATAAAAAAATCTAATTAACATTACAAAATTTGTTTACTCTGAAACTGATAATTCAATCTAGTAGATAAAAATATATTTGAAGTTTAAATAACACTTGATGAAATATATAAAGACTATTAAAAATTACTAAAATTTTACGGAATTCTAGGGCATTATACACCTGAATATTCCACAAAATTAAAAATAATTACTATACTAGCTAAATTATTTTTTAAAATTAAGAAAAGGAATTGTATAAATATGACTATTTTAGAATTTGTTTTAAATAATAAAGATTATCTTGAGGATTTAGTTACTAGAAGTACGTATCATTCAAATGCTATTGAAGGAAGTACGCTTACTTACGCAGAAACCTATGCTATTCTCTATAATGATAATAGTTTTAAAATTACAGGAAAAGAGCCTAGAGAAATATATGAAGCTATTAATCATGGAAAAGCATTAGAATTGCTTTTTAAAAATTTGCAGAATAATGAAGAATTTAATGAAAAGTTTTTGAAGGACTTAAATCAAATTATAAACAAAGATATTAAAGACACAGAAGGTTATAGAACTGTACAAGTATTTATTAGAGGTAGTGAACATATTCCACCAGAACCTGAAAAAATTCCTAATTCGATGATGTATTATGTATATAATTATAATCATGATGAACAAGATATATTTACAAAAATCGCTAAATATCATATTGATTTTGAAAAGATACATCCTTTTGAAGATGGAAATGGAAGGACTGGTAGATTACTTATAAATTATGAACTATTAAAAAATAATTTGCCTCCTATTGTTATAGAAAAAGATGATAGAATAAAATATTTTGAATTTTTAAGAAATAATGATATTACCGGTTTTACAACCTGGTTGAAAGAATTATCTGATAGAGAAGAAATAAGGCTTAAGAAATTTGGATATGTTAAATAATTTTAAATTTTTTTCAACAATAGATGTGATTAAAATTTTAGGAATATAAAATAAATCTTGTTAAGAATTATCTTATACTAATTTTGCTATATAAAAATATTTACTAAAATATTCCGCAAAAATGTTCCGCAAAGTAAAAAATAATTACTATAACTGGCTAATTACTAGAGAAAATAGCATGAGGGTAGTTAACTCACCCCGACCAATTTAGGCTGTTTTTCAAAAGAATTTAAGAAAATTTGAAAACAGTCAGAAGAATTAAAAAATGCTATTTTCTAAAGAGTTAGAGAATAGCATAATTTTTTTGCATTCCAGAAAATTCTTAAAAATGCTAGTATCTTGCTCAGAAAAATATTCCGCAAATTTTTTTAATCTTTGAACCTTTATGCCCATGAACTTAAATAATCCACAAATACACTATATGATATATTAACAACTACTATAAATAAAACATATATTACTTTAAGGATTCTATTATTAATTCTCTTTGATAGTATAATCCCCATAATCATACATATGATATTTAGTATACTATAAATAAGTATTCTTAAATCGTTTGCATTAAAGGGAATATTAAACATATTAGTTTGATCTATCGGCACACACCCACAACCAAAAACATTAACAAAAATAAACACGTCTAAAAGTCTATACCATGATGAAATAAAAAAAATTAACAAATATGGCAATGAAAAAAGTATATTTTTATTTTTTTTATATAGTGCTGACCATATTAAAAATACAACCGATGTGATTAGTAGCCATAACATAAATTACACCTCCATTCATAGAAATATTATCTATTGCATTTTCTCCTCTACAACAACATTTGCTTGTATTGTATCATTAAATTAAATATTATTCAATCTAATTATAAAATTGCTTTTTTAAAGTTACAATTTAATGGTGTATTACATAAATTACTTAAAAATTTCAACCATTATGTTATAACTTTTTTTATTCTCATAGTATAATTAGAAACTTATTGAACTTGACAAATACGATTATTAAAATTAATTAAAATATTATTTTTTTGAATA
Organism: uncultured Clostridia bacterium; assembly: GCA_934182605.1. Lineage (GTDB taxonomy): Bacteria > Bacillota > Clostridia > TANB77 > CAG-508 > CALXUC01. The sequence goes on from CAKPRQ010000005.1 coordinate 84,614, forward strand.
ATTAATATATTAATGTAAAAAATATAAATAAAACATTGTATGGGAGATGCTTATGGAAATAATAAAAATTATTGCTTTATCACTAGGTTCAATAGTTATTCTCTTTGTTCTAACAAAAATAATGGGACAAAGAGAACTGTCACAGCTTAGTATTTTTGACTATATTACTACTATAACAATAGGTTCTATTGCAGCCGAAATGGCTACCTCATTAGAAAGCAATTTCCTACAACCAGCAGTTGCAATGATTGTATATGCTTTAGTAGCTTTAATAATGTCAATTTTAAATATAAAATTTGTAAAGTTAAGACCTATGATTTCTGGCAAGACATTAATTCTATATGATAATGGTACATTATTTAAAGAAAATTTTAAAAAAGCAAAAATAGACTTAAATGAATTTTTAGTACAATGCAGGACGAGTGGTTTTTTTAACTTAAGTGATATAAAGACGGCAATACTAGAAGAAAACGGGAAAATTAGTTTTTTACCTTATGCAGATAGAAGACCAGCAAATCCAAGTGATTTTAATATCAAACCCAAAGAAGATAACATTACTACGAATTTAATATTAGATGGAAAAGTTATGGAAGATAATTTACAAGAATTAGGGTTTGATAAATTATGGTTAAGTGAAATGTTACAAAAACAAGGAATTATGAAAAATGATAATATTTTTTTAGCAACATATGATGATGATGGAAATTTGTCTGTATATTTAACAAACAATATGAAAAAAGAATAAAAATATTCTTCAAAAAACTAATATCAATTAATAGATAAAATGCATATTATAATTGCAAGGGGGAATAATAATGTATTCGGATTATTATAATATGTATAATCAATATTACGGTTTTGGAGAACAAAATTTTAGAAGTAGCGAACCACAAATAAATAATGAGGAAATTATTACATTAAATCAAGCAATAGGACTAATCAGACAATCAGTAGGTGCTGAAAAAGAGGATGAAATGTTCTATGATACTATAATAAAACAAGCACCAACAGAAAGAGAGAAAGAAATAATAAGAAGTATTAGAGATGATGAAAGAAAACATAATCAAATTTTAAGGAGATTATATTATGAGTTTACTGGACAGATGCTACCAGCAGACACTCTATCAAGTGAATGGAACAACAATATGGATTATAAGTCAAATTTAGAAAAGGCTTTATTTGGTGAGTTAGATGCAGTTGTGAAATATAGAAAAATAATGGGAACAATGCCAAGTGGTAATAGTTATACATTGCTTATGTCAATTATGACAGATGAACTAAGACACGCAAGCAAATATAATTTCTTAATACACAATGCTAAATAGAAAATATTTTTTAAAAATTTTTTATATTAAAATATGTAATCGAAAGTTTGAAATTGATGATATTCAAAATGAGAATATCGGATATTTTTTGTAAACTAGAATCAACTATGAATTTAGATATTATAATTCTTAAATTTTAGTATCTATTTTATAGTATTCTCATTATAAATTCCATTTTTAAGTAAGTTATAATATGAACCATACCCCTTAAAATAGATACTGAATAAAAAATATCTTATTTAATAGGTATGGTTCAAAGAGAATTCTAATATTCTCCTTCAACTAAAAAACTAAGAGAAAACTATTATTCTATAGCTTTCCCCATATAGTATAGTTATAGTACAAAATAAAAAATTTTACTCTGCTATTAACCTATCTATTGAGTCTTCTCTCATTTTTTTAATTATTCTACAACTATTATTTAATTTTTCTTGTTCGTCCTTATTTAAATCTAATCCTAATAATTCCCTTACACCATTTGAATTTATAATAGCTGGAACGCCAATATATATATCATCTTGTCCATAAGCACCATTATCTAAATATGTTGATACTGTAATTATTGAATTTTCATCATCTAATATCGCCCTCACAATTCTATTTAATGCCATTCCTATACCGTAATATGTTGCCTTTTTCTTCTCTATAATTTCATAAGCTGCATTAACAACTCCTTTATGAATTTTTTCTAATTCTTCCATTTCAAGATTATTGTCTTTCATTACATCTACAACTTTTTTACATCCTATATATGCGTGTGCCCAAGGGACAAACGAAGAATCTCCATGTTCTCCCATTATATATGCGTGAATATTCTTACTTGATATTTTAAAGTAATCTGCTAATAAATATCTAAGTCTCGCAGTATCCAATACTGTTCCTGAACCTATTACTTGATTTTTAGGAAGTCCAGATACCTTTGCTACTACATAAGTCATTAAATCTACAGGATTGCTTGCAACAATTATAATTCCATTAAAGCCACTCGACATAATTTGTTGGGTTATATTTTTCATTATTTTTGTATTAATCTCTGCAAGTTCTAATCTTGTTTGTCCAGGTTTTTGTGCTACTCCTGCTGTAATTACCACTATCTGTGCATCTTTACATTCACTATAATCTCCAGCTTTAATAACCATTTTTTGAGGTGCATATGGTAACCCATGACATAAATCCATTTCTTCTCCTATTGTTTTTTCTTTATCTAAATCTATTAAGATAAGTTCATTTATTCCTCCACGATTAAGCATAGAATATGCCATACTCATACCCACAAATCCAGTTCCTACTAATACTATTTTACCTTTTTCCATATAAACACTCCCTTTTTATAAATCTCTTTACTTTTATTTATAAATATAACTTTATATTAACTTTCTATATCTAAAATAGAAAGTGTCGCTAATGTATCCCCGTAATTGAGTAAGAAACGCAGCCAAGATGCTTATTTCTTCTGGGGTTTTATCTTTAGCAATATTACAAGCTAAAATAGAAATAAAAGTTACAAATTCACAATTTTTCATATAAATTTCTTTCCTTTCTTCTCTGTATAAAAAACTCATAATATAGAAATGTTTTCTTCTACTATATTAATCTTACTTATTATTATATGTCTTATTTCTATTTTAGTTATTATTTCCATAATACAAAAAACATTCTTTATCATGCGAATATATTATACCCACTGCTTGTAAATAAGAATAGATTATTGTTGAACCCACAAATTTCATACCCCTTCTTTGCAAATCTTTTGATATATTATCTGATAATTCTGATGTGGTTTTATCCACTTCATAAATAATATTGTCATTTGTAAAACTTTTCAAGTAATTATGAAATGTCCCATACTCTTGTTGTATTTTCTTAAAAATTTTACTATTACTTATGGTTGCTTTTATTTTCAATTTATTTCTTATAATTTTTTTATTTTTTAGTAATTCTTCTACCTTTTTATTACCATAATTACAAATTTTATCTATATCAAAATCATCAAATGCTTTTCTAAAATCTTCTCTTTTATTTAATACACATTCCCAAGAAAGCCCAGCTTGAAAAGATTCTAATATTAACATTTCGTAAAGATATTTATCATCAAGATTTAACTTACACCACTCTTCATCGTGGTATTTCACATATATTTCATTTTTTAAATTACACCATTTGCATCTCTTTTTCATTTTCATTTCCTTCTTAGTTTGTTACAAAATTACTTTTTCTCGCTTTTCTTAAAATCCACACCTATTAACTTTATGCAAAAATAGTCCAATCCTTATTCTTATCGTCTATTTTTCTAATATCTACTATTCTTTCTTTAATTCCATATATAGTTCCTAAGACCTTATTATTTTTAAATTTTTTATTCAATTTTTTATAATCATCAAATTTTCTTAATGCAGAACCTGTACCATATATTATTGCTAATAAAGAAGCATAATATTCCCAAATATAATATCTTACATCATTATTCAAAAAAGTTTTGTAAACATCTTTATACTCATATAAATATCTATCTAAACTACTGCACTTATTAATATACTTGAAGTCTTTATACGATGTGTATATTCCTTTTTTTCTTTTTTCTATGGTATCGTAATACTCTTCATATAATCCATCTATATTAGTTATTATTTCTCTTATTAATTTATACATAAGTATTACATGTATATATGCTTTTAAACTACCACCTAAGCTTGCAAATTTTTTCTCTAAATTTTCTATACTACTTTCTTTTTCTGAGTTCATAAGTTCTTCTACATTTTTTTGTCCCCATATTTGTTTTACAACTTCAAAAAGATTTTCTATATCTTTATATAAACTTATTGCAAATATTTTAATAATTATTTTTTCTAAAGATTTATTAGAATATTTATTATCTATAATTTTCCATAACGCTCCAACAATTTCATTTTTTATTAACCCGAAGTTATTATCAATATCTTTTAAGTATTCATCTATACGTTTTTCTAGAAATGTGTAATAATACCCCCAATTATCTTTTAATTCTACTTCATTATCACGGTAATATTTCAATGTTTTATTTAATAATTCATACGACCTATTTGTATACTCTATTTTTTTATCAAAATTTTCTTCACGAATAATAATATTACTTAATACTCTATCTATTGTAGCAGATATTCCTGCATTTTCACTTGTAACTTCACTATTATTATCTATCATTAAATTTCCATATTTAAAAACGCTTTCTATAAGCTTTATCTTATTATCTTCTTGTAATTTTTTTATTTTTTTGCTAACTTCATTTGTAATTATTTTGAATACTGATATGGTTTTACTATCACTATATCCATAATTTTCTATATACTTATCCATTAGTTCAGAATATATAGAGGGCATATATATTATATTTTCTTTTAATAAGAATGTTTCAGCTTCAATATACTTTTCATTATCTTTTCCGTATATCTCTTCATATCTGTTTTTTAATTCTTTTAATATTTCTATATCCTTTGATTTCAACTCCAAATCTTCAATTTCATCCGAAAATATATTAGTCGTTCCACCTAAATGACCTCTTACAATGTTATAAAATCCATCAATAATGTCCATATTTAAAGTTTCATTTATTACATATTTTACTGAAAATAGATAATTAAGTATTACTTCTCTCTCTTCTGTTCCACTGCTTACCCAACCAACTCTACATATACTTTCTACAATGCTAGTAGTAAGATATTCTGGCTCTTTTGATAGAATTTCCATAGCTTCTTCAAGTCTCTTAACATTATGAATTTTTGCAATTCCATTAGAATCTAAAAGTGTTTTTACATATAACTTATCTTTTTCTCTAGTATAATTATCTAATAGCTGATTAATTTCATGTTCATCACCACCACATAAAATTAAAGTTCTTATATAATATATACTATTTTTCCCAAACTCTTTCCCTATTATATTCTTTAAGTCTTTATTTTCTACTTTGTTTTTTTGCCTTTCTATATATCTTTTCAAATGATACATATTATTAGACATATTGTAATTATCTATAACATCTGATATTTCTAAACTCTTATAGCCTAATAATAATTTAAATTCTAAAGTATTACTATATTCAAATTTACTTCTTAAGTATTCTTCAATATTTTCAATTATTATTATATCGTCATATTTATTCTCGTACTCTTCTATTTTTTTAATTATAAATTTTGCTTTATTTACAAATTCTTCTTCGCTATTTGTTTTTATAATCTCCTTTGTTTCTTTTAAAATTATTGTTCTAAATTTTTTCCTAGAATTATAATTATCTATATTTACCACTTGTTCAGAATTTTGATTTACATTCTTGTTTTCTGAAATTATCTCTTCTATTTCTTTATCTACACTAGTTTCTAATATTTTGAAATATTTATTTTTTAAAGTTTCATTTGTATTCGCTATAATTATATCTTTAAAAGAAGGATTTATTGTATACTCATCTCCCCCTTTTTGTATGAATGAAAATTCTTTTACTTTTTCATATAATGAATGTGAAAAATTACCAAGTATTTCCTTTGATGTTTTTTCTATATTTTCATCTGTCCAATTAGAAAGAAACGCAAGCATTGTTACAAAATCTTTTTCTGTATCATTCATATATACTAAATATCTTTTTTGAAGTTCTGTTGTGTTCTTTCCAAAATCATTAATCGTAGGTACTTTATTTTGATTTACTAAAGATGTATATGTATCTACGCAGATATCTAAGTATTTTGGTGCACCATGTGTTAAATTATATATATCATTTATTAAACTTTGGTCTTTAATACCTGCTTTTTCTAGGAAATATTTTGTATCTGCCAATGATAAATTACCTAATAAATGTTGGTCAATTGATCCTTTCCATTCTTTATCATATTCTTCCCATTTTAATTTTTCTCTACCTGCAATTACCCATATTGTATTAGGTACATTTAATATTAGCCCATTTTCTCCTCGTAAAAACAAATCTCTTTCTAGTGCATTTTTATTTTCTAATTCATTAACTAATTTTTCGTACGTATCTATAAAAAATACAAATGGAAATTCTAATTTTTCCACGTTATTTTTCAAATCTATTGCAAAATAATATGATAAGTTTTCATATATATCTGAAGCTTCCATATTATCTATATTTCCTAACCTATTTTTTAATTTATTATTTTCAATTCTATTTTGTAGTAAATTTTTAGCCTTTTCTGAAAGACATATTACTTTAGAAATAGTACCTATTAATGGTATTTCACTTATTACATCTGTTAAAAAAGATAATTCTTCATTTTCATCAAAAATACTAGATAATTCTGGTTTAGTTGCATTTTTTCCCATTTTTACCTCATACGTATATGAAACTAAATCAAAAATAGGGAAAGAAAATTTATACTTACTTTTTAAATTACTTTCTATATATCTTAAAATTTCTAGAATGTCATTATTATAATTATTTAACTTGTCGAAATCTACAAAAGCATATCTTGTTTCACTATATTTCTCTTTTAACTCTGACAATAATTTTCTTAATAATGTGGATTTGCCTATTCCTCCCATACCATAATACGTAATCACATCAATTTTATCGTTTTGCTTTTCTTCATATACTTTCCAAAAGACTTTCCTAGGTTCTACTCTATCAGTAAATTCTTTTATTGCTCTCCATTCATTTTCATTCTCATTATTTACAAACTTTGACATATAATTCCACCTTTTTTATATTTCTGTTTATCATTTATGAATATATAAGTTACTTGTATTAATTCCTTCAAGTTTTAGAAGTTTTTCTTTATTTTCTATCCCCCCACTATAACCAGTTAAATTTCCATCACTTCCTACTACTCTGTGGCAGGGTATAATTATACAAATTGGATTCCAACCTACCGCCCCGCCAACTGCTTGAGATGATATTTTTTCTACTTTTGATTATAAAATTTATATGCTTAAATTTATTAAAAACTTTTATTTTAATTTTTCTTCAATAAAATTTCTCAAATATTTTTTATCAATCTTAAATAAATAAAAACACGCTTTCTCCATATCAGTCATTATTTTTATCAACTTTTCTTCATCTACATATTTAAGTTCTTTTTCCATTTTACAAAAATAACTATAAATCTCATTATTAAACAACTCACAATCTTTTATATCTATTGCCCATATGCTCATTTTTATTACAACATTAACAATTGAATACACATTATATAATTCCAAATCTTTTATATTATTTTTCAAATCGTAGTATCTTTCAAATATTGCTTGAATATAATTTTTTATGCTTTCTCTAGTTTTATTATTTACTATACTATCGCTTCTTTGATAATAATGATACATTGGTACAGGAATATATACAATACTGTCTACTTTACTAAATAATTTATATGTTGTAGATATATCCTCATATGTTTTTCCTACAGGGAATTCTATATTTTTAAATAATTCTTTTTTAAACAATTTTACCATTAAATAATTCCCTATATTTTTGTCATATAAAAGTTGTTTTAATGATTCTATTTTATCCATTTTTACGTATTTTAATTTACATGGTTTTGATTCATCATTTGTATTGTATGTTTCTTTTAAATCACACATAGATATATCACATTTATACTTTTCTATTGCATTAATTAAATTTTTAAACATATCTTTATCAATATAATCATCACTATCTACAAAACCTATATAATCTCCTGTAGCCTTTTTTATCCCTATATTTCTGGTATCTGAAACACCAGAATGTTCCTTATCTATTACTATAATTCTTTTATCTTTCTCTTTATACATATTGCATATTTTTAGACTTCCATCGTTCGATCCATCATTTACCAATATAATTTCGATATTTTTATATTCTTGATTTATTATACTATCTAAACATCTTTTTAAGTATTTCTCTGTATTATAAATTGGAACTATTATACTAATTTTCTTATTTTTTTCATTAATACTCATTTTTATTTCTTATATAATCTCCTTCAAACTCATCAGCTAATATATCCATATTTATGCAATCATAGTACTTACCATTTACAAATCTACATTTTCTTCTTCTTCCATACTCTTTAAAGCCACATTTTTCATAACATTTTAATGCTCTTATGCTAAATTCCATTAAATCCAGATTTATATTATATAAATTTAAATACTTAAATCCATATTCTAAAATCAATTTTATGGCTTCTGTTCCATATCCTTTACTTCTATATTCTTCATCTCCAATAAAGATACCTAAAGTAGCTATCCTATTAATCCAGTTTATTTTTTCTAATGAAATTGTACCAATCATTTTGTTATCTTCTATTGTTACAATTACAAAAACCGCTTCTGGTGTAATATTTTCCGTCAAGAATTTCCTTTCAGCCTCTAATGTTGTGAGTTCTCCACTTTTCCCTATATAATCTGTTGTATTAAAATCATTTAACCATTCTGTGAACTTTTCTGCATCTTCACTGTTTCTAGGCGATAAATATATTCTATCTCCTAATAATTTTTTAAAATATTTCATTTTCATCCACCTTTCTTGTTTCTTTTTTTATACTTTTATTAGATAATTATACTTAATAAAAAAAGAAAAATCAACACTTTAAAAAAGATTTTTTTCACTTGCTATTACAACAAATCTACCATCTTCTGTATGATACGAACAAGTTATTAAAGTAAGTAATTCTTGTCCAAACTTAGGTGTTTCTTCTATATTATATAATGAAACTTTTTTTGCTTCATTTATGAAACTATTATATTCTTCTTCTGATTCATAGTTTATGAAATTATAATATCTAAATACATTTTTTTCTGATTTATAATATACTCTAGCTTTAAATACAGAAATTATGTTGTATTCTTTATCATCTTCTTCTGTAGTAAATCTAATAATAGAATGATTATTATAAAATTCTTCATCTGCGTATTTTAATAAATCACTAAACATTTGGTCACTAGACATTTTATTGTGACCATATATTATATAATTATTATTACTTATATTCCAATTATATTTTGATGTTAAAAATATTGCACCATTCTTTGTTTTCTCTCTTTTATAATTATGTGTTAAATAATAATCGTCATCTTCTCCTTGCAAAACTGGGTAATTTATATTAGTTTCTTCTATTTCTATCCAACCTATAATATCTGGATTTTCTTTTTTTAATTCTTTTACTTTTAACATTCTTTCTGTTTCTTGTATTACTTTTTCTTTAACTAATGCATCTCCAGTTATTAATTCATTCTCTACAACATTTTCTGTAAATATCTTGTTTTCTATTTTATTTAAATCCACCGTACTTAAAAGGGCTTTCTCTTTTATATCTTCATATTCTAATCTCTTATCATTTAAAATATATATTAATGATAGTATAACTATTATAGTACAAAAAATATATATGAAAAGATATAAACGTTTTCTATGTTTTTTTAATTTTTTTCTCATTCTAATCCTCATAAATATTTATAATTATTATAAAAATAATTTTTATGTAAAAGAATAGACTTTCGCCTATTCTTTTTAGTTTTTTACTTTTTTCTACTTATTATTATCATAGAACTTAATGCAAATAATGTAGTTAATACAGCTATTCCTGTATAGTCCTGTATACCTGTATTTGGTACTTCGTCTTTTTCTTCTTCTTCTGGTTCAGGTTCAGGAGTTACAGGTATTTTTGAAGTTCTAACATAGATAGTTGTATTTGCATCTAACTTGCTATTAAAATCAAATGAATTTGTAAAACTTTCATCTGTAAAATAGCCATCTATTTGGTATCCCTCTTTTACTGTTATATTAGATTTTATCATATCTTCTGTTATGCTTTCACCTTCATTTACAGTTATTCTATTATTTTCATCTCCATTAATTATTGTTATTATAACTTGTTTTTTCCCTGTAGTTGTTCCAGTAGCCTTATCCGGTACAGTTGTTTCAGATATAATATTATTATTTTCGTCTGTTAATACTAGCGAATCTCCAGCTAAAAATATTTTATTTGTTGTACTTTCTGTATTAGATATTATAAAACTTGTAAGATTTCCGTTTTCAGCTGCACGAACTACGTTTTCTGTAGAATCTGATGTTAATGTTCCATTCATTACTAACGTAGGACTTTTAGTAACAGAAGCACCTTGGTCAATTTCTATACCATTATTAGCACCTGTACCATTTTCGCCCAAATGTAAATCTATAATCTCAACATATCCTCCGTTTACTAACACACCACCATATCTAAAACCAGTTATTGATACGTTGTTTAGTATTACACTTGCTCCATTGTATGATTGAACACCATATTTAGGCCCATTATTTAAATCAATATCCTTTAATGTTAATTTACCAGCTTCAAGTTGTGCTGTAAACATAGTTTGGTTTCCTGATGTAGATGTCCAATCACTAGAGCCCGATACAGTATAACCTTTACCATCTATTGTAAGTTTTTTTTGTATTACAATAGGTTTTGTTACTGTAATGTTGCCCTGTAATTCAACTGTTCCTCCTTCTTCAACACTTTGTATTGCACTATTTAAAGATTCTTCATCTTTTGCTGTTGTAGCAGCATTACTAATGTTTGGAACTATTAATAAAACCGCTATTACTAGTATAAAAAGCACTGCAAATTTAACCTTACTGTTCATTATTAAACCTCCTATAAAATTATTATAGCATTTTAATAATCTTTCTTAGATTATTTTTACTATTATTGATTTTATTTTTTGCTATTATTGTTTTTTTATTTATGTTTTTATAAAAAAGTAATTTGTAATTTTTTCCAAAAAAAGTAATGATAATATGATTATCATTACTTTTGAATTTAAAATATAAAATTTAAAGAATAAAACTATTCATAAAAAAATGGAGTTAAATTTTTTTAATATTTAATTACAAACTTATCTTGTTAACTAAAACTCCTTTTAATATAGAAAGATCTACAACTGATATTTTACCATCACTATTCATATCTGCATATTTTTTTTGTTCTTCTGTTAATTCTCTAATTTTTACTATAGCCAACTTTAATTGTGATACATCTGTAACACTTATCTTTCCGTCTAAAGAAACATCTCCTTTTAGGCTGTTATTATTATCTAGTTCAATATATGTACTATTTATCACTCTAATTTGTTTTGATATCTCTTTGTCTCCATATATTAATTTTAATTCATAATCACCATTCATAACATTTCTAGGTGTTATACTTATACTAGTTTGATTATTTTTTATATCATTCCCAGAAATATTGAAATTAGAAGTATAATCTTTTCCATTTTTTAATATTTCTACTTTAACAGTTTTTCCATTATCAATTGTATTATGTTTAGTGTACAAATATATTTCTTTTGAAGAATTATTCATATCAATAATATTATTCTTTATTTTTGAAACTTCAAATTGACTTTTATCTGTTACAGTATAATAATATGGATGAAAATATGCTTTATATTTATCATCTACTTTAATCTCTAATTCAATTTTACCATTACTATTTAATTTTACAGGTGTTCTTATTTCATAATTTTCTAAGCAATCATTTATTAAAAAGTTTTCTAATACATATTCACCATCTACTTTTAAATTTCCTTTTACACTTCCTGTTATTTTTGCATCCACTGTTATAGAGAATTCCGTCAAAGTTTCATTATTGTTTTTTGCTATATTTAAATCTTCGCTACTATATACATTATCGTAATCTACATCATCTACATCTTTTATATACATCTTTGAAATCAAGTCTACAGAATAATCCTCATAAGATACATATATATATCCATTGTCACCTGTTTCATTTCCCCACGAATTTAATGCAATATATGCTCCATCAGTTGATGGTCTTACATTTTCTTTAAAATTATTTTTACTATATGTATCATCCCAACCAATTAATAAAATTGTATGCCAATTATTATTTCCTGTTTTAGTATTAAAACTGCCATTACTATTATTAAAACTATTAACATCATACGCTATTGTTGCATATACTCCACCATATTTTTTTATGGCTTCTTTTACATCATTTCTATATTCTGTTACTTTATCTTTACTCATCACATTTTGAGCATAATCTTTATATATTAATTCACCATTATTCCACTCTTTATACATTGGTAATATATGAGAAGCCTCTGAAACTTGTTTATATGTTAAATCCAAAGGCAAATCTTCTTCATTTATAGGGTTCCCATTATTTTCAAAAGGCATATTTTTTTCTAATATCGGACCCGTACCTTGTGCAAAATACTGTTTAATTATATCAACATTTCCACCTTCCTCTAATCCTTTATCAGCATTTGAGTATTTATTTTCTTTTCCTATTAAAGAATTATTAGACATTACATATTCCATATGCCTTGGAGAAAATGTATAATATTCATTTTCAGTATATGCTAAATGTGTTGATAACAAACTAGTTGCTGTAAAAGCCCAACATATATTTGTCTCTTGCTGATTTCTTACTTCTATTTTAATATGATCTCTTAAATCAAATTTTTGTGGTAAATCTTCTGCATACACACTATATATATTAAGTATAAAATATATTATAAATACTAGACTTATTTTTTTTAGAATTTTCATTTATATACCTCTTTAAAAAAAATAATTACTTCGTTCTTGCAAATTACTAAAATTTTGTTGTCTTAAAACTTCATATAACACTATTGCAACAGAATTTGATAAATTTAACGAACGTAAATGTTCTTTCATTGGTATTCTTATAGTTTTTTCTAAATTCGTTTTTAATAAATCTTCTGGCAAGCCTTTTGTTTCTTTACCAAATAAAAGAAATATTTCATCTAAATCTGAATAATTTATATCGGAATAACAATTGTCTCCTTTAGTTGTTACTAAAAACATATTATTATTTATTATACCATATTTTTTAAAAAATTCCTCTAAGTTTTCATGCTCTTCTATTTCTAATTTGTCCCAATAGTCAAGTCCCGCTCTTTTTAAATATTTATCTGTTATTTCAAATCCTAAAGGTTTTACTAAATGTAATTTTGCACCTGTTGCAGCACAAGTTCTAGCTATGTTTCCTGTATTTTGTGGTATTTCTGGTTCTACCATTACTATATTTATTTTGCCCATTTTTATATTACTTCCTTTTATATATTTTTATCTCCATTTTATATATTAAATAATTATGAACACATACTTATATTATAACAGATTTGTAGAAAAAAATATAGATATATTAAAAAAATTAATTTTAATATCAACTTATATTATATATTAAATCACTTTACTATTGAAAACATATACATATCATGATATCCATCCTTTAATTTTATATATTTTTCTAATACTCCCTCACATTTCATATTGCATTTTTCCATTACTCTTTTTGAAGCCATATTTTCTACACAACAACCACCTTGAAATCTATTAATGCTATTATCTATTACATAATTAAATTCTACAGAATCATTTCTAAGATTTACAGTAAGATTAATGCTTCCAATAATCGCATTATTTTCTTTTAATGTAATCAACCAATTATAATAATCATTATTTTTATATTTTTCATTAATCCTTATCAATGATTGTTTTTCTTCTTCTAATGTTCTTTTTTCTTTATTAGCATAATACAAAAAATTTTCTTGATTAATATATCCCAAAAATAATTCTTCTGCATCACTTTCTTTAAATCTTCTTAAAATTAATCTTTCTGTATATAATTCTTTTGTTCCTACTGAATTCATATGTTCCACCTCATAATTATTATTTTAATAAATATTTCGAAAAATTTTAATTGCCAAAATCCTCCGTCCCTATTGGCATTCTCTTTTTTCGTACCATTTTGCAAATTCTTGCATAGCTTGTACAGATTCATCAATTTTTATTCTACTTTCCCTTTCTTCCTCATCCATTTGAGCTAATGTTTTATCAAATCCTTTCGGTTTAAAAATATACCATAAATCAGACCATTTTTCTTCTCTATTTAATCCTTGCATTTTATCTGACAAAATTCCGTGGATGTTTTCCATAAAAATAATGTATCTTTTTTCCATCATGATATGCCAAACATTCATTAAAAGCACATTCTCTATTTTTTTTACCTTCCATTAACTTTAAAATCCCTTCTATGCCTATAGTATCCAATGCAAAATTTACAAATGCTCTTGGAAAACCATTTAACTCATTAATTCTAAAATCAGTATCAAGTGCTATGCAGGGTCTTTTTACTATTTCATAAGCTTGTTTTACTTTAGATGTTGCTATTTCTTTTATATCATCACTTCTAGGTTCATCTAATTCATAATTAAATGTTATAAATTTTAAACTTTTAAAATATTTTTCAGCTGATTTTATTTTTCCAGTATTATGTGTTACAAAAACAATTTCATTATTCATTTTTTCTCTCTCCTAAAACTTACTATTTTTCTATCAAAATTATAATATCATAAAAGCAGATAACTTTCAATAATTATCTGCCATATAACTTGTATTTTATCACTATGCGTTAACTTTCTATTTTCCTATTAAATTTATTTTTATACCATTTATTAAGTTGGCGTCTTGTTTTAAAAATATAAATTTTATCATTATCTACCTCTTTTATATTTTCAATAATTGTTTTTCTTTTATTTTTTCTCCAATTGACTACCCACAAAAAAAATTTCCAACTCATTTTTTCATTACAGCCTGGTATTTCTTGTTTTTCCTTTCCATGATTTCTTATAAATCTTCCTAAAACCCCTTTTATTTGTGCAATAGAAGAATAATCTAGATATATTATGAAATCTGCTTTTTCTAAACGTTGTTTTAATGTTGAGTTATAAGTTCCATCTGTAATCCATTTATCTTCATCAATTTTTTCTAAAATAATTCTATCTCTCTCATCTTTATTACGTACTTCCCAATCTTTCAAGTAATGTATTCCATCAATATGATAAACAGGTAATTTTAATTGCTTTCCCAAGTTATTCGCTAATGTTGTTTTTCCTGTACCACTACCACCAATTATACATATACGCTTCATAATTATCTCCTCTACAACTTACTATTTCGATATGTCTATAATACTACAAAAGCAGATAATTAGCAACTAACTATCTGCTACACATATTGTATTTTGTCGCTTAGGTTACCTTTCAAAATCATCAATATCTTTTTTGCTTTTTGTATTTGTTTTTATAATAAAATTCAAGTCTTCAATTGCTTTGTCTATATTCATCATTCCATTTCCAATAGGATAATAAACTGGGTATACTTTATATTCCATACCAGCAATATTCTTTAAAAAATTTTGTTTTCTACATTGAGATACTGATATATTTTTATCCAATACAATAGAACTTACTTGATTTCCAAGTGTTATAATTATGTTAGGATTAATTATTTCTATTTCTTTGCATAATAAATCTAAATATTGACTATAAACTGAATTTGGCAATACTCTAGCATCTACTTGTGTACATTTTCCTAGATTTGTTATAAAATATTTGTGTTTTTCCACATCAGCATATACTATATCTGCAAACTCTTCACTCCATTCTTGTGGTTTTTTTGACATAATATCATTATATATTTCTTCATCAAGTAATCCTATTCTATAAAACAATTTCCATATATTCTTAGTTCCAATCCATGGAGATCTCCTACCTTTCCATTTTGGATCTGATGCAATATTCTTTCCTGTAGGATTCATAAAAACAAAACAAAAATCTGGATTATTAGTACAACCTCCATTATATATAGATGTTAATTCCTTGGCACCATACTGTAATTGCAATTTATCGTACTCAGAATTTAATTCACCTATTTTCATAACTACTATTACCACCCTTATTATTATTACTTTTCAAACTATTTTTATAAAATTTGTAACCTGCGAGACAACTTATTATTATTAATTTACTTATATATTACACTTTTTAATGATGATGGTGATGATGTCCTTCTTCAATATGTAAATTTGGATTACACTCAACATCTTCACAAGCTTCATCTTCTGTTTCAAGTATTGCATGACAAATTCCATGTTCTGCTAACTCTTCTCTTATTTCTTCTTTTATTTTTTTTATATTATTAGATTTTGTAACTATATGCATTGTTGCATAATTATTATAGCCATCCATACTCCATACATGTATATGATGTATATCATTTACTCCATCAATTTCTTGCAAATGTTCTTTTAATTTTTCAATATTAATATTTTGTGGTGTCTTTTCCAAAAATAAATCTAAAATTTGTTTTAGATTCTTTAAAGTATTTATTAAAATAAACAATGCTACACCTATACTCATTATTGGGTCAATAATTTTTATATCTGTAAAATTCATTACTATAGCCCCTATTAAAACAACTACCCAGCCTAGTACATCTTCTAACATATGAAGATTCACAGATTTTTGATTTATTGAGTCTCCTTCTCTTGTTAAATATGCTGCAATAAAATTCATTACTACACCAATAATAGCAAATATTATCATTCCTTTATAATTGACTTCTACTGGATTTATAATTCTCCCTATTGCATTATAAATAACTAAAATTGAACCAACTAATAAAATTACAGTTGTTATTAATCCCCCAAGTACTGAGTATCTAACATAACCATAAGTATAATTATTATCAGGTTTCTTTTTACTTTTCTTTTCTAGAAAAAACGATATTCCTATACTCAGAGCATCTCCCATATCATGTATAGCATCTGATAATATTGCTACTGAATTTGTAAGTATTCCCCCAAAAAATTCAAAAATTGAAAATGCCAAATTTAATATAAACGCAAATAAAATGTTTTTTTCTGTTTTCACTTTTAAAACCTCCTAATATAATTTATGATTTTTAAATAAATTCTTCTATATGTTCTAGTCCGATATTAAATATATCTCTAATATGTTCATCAGCTAGAGTATAGTATACTTCTTTACCTTCTTTTCTGTACGAGACAATATTCTTTTCTTTTAGTATTTTCAATTGATGCGAAATTAGTGATTTACTCATTCCTAAAGAGTATGCAATATCACATACACACATTTCATGTTTTTCTAATACAAATAATATTTTACTTCTCGTACTATCTGCTATTACTTTATAGAACTCTATTAATTTATCAAATGTATCTTCGTCAATCATTTTATTTTGTGCCATTTCAACGGCTTCATTATGTATAGAGTTGCAGTCACAAATATATTCTTTATTCATATTTCGCCATCCTTTTATGTATTATTAAAAATATCATTTCAAAATTGAATAAATATTCAACTTTAATTATTATAATTTAATTTACATTCAATTGTCAAGTGTTTTTGAAAAAAAAAATCACTCTATATTTTTATATAAAGTGATTCTAGGAATTATAATTTATTTTTATTATAAACTATTATATTGTTCAGCTGACAGAGGTTCTAACCATTCATTTGATGTGTTTTCTCCTGCAGGGAAATTGACAATTTCTTTTAGAAGTCCACTTATCTAGATTTTCTTGGTAAAAACTTTGCCCTACTTTATATAAACCAAAAACTAAAATGATAACTAATATAATAGGAATGCGGGAATTTGACAGTTGCATAACATCGAAATTGATATAAGCATTTAAAATGCTTAATTTTTTTGTCAAATTTTTCTT
>CAKPRQ010000006.1 GCA_934182605.1 uncultured Clostridia bacterium
ACAAGATTATACATAGGTGAAATATTCGCTAATAAAATAAAGATATTTTTTAGTGAAATATTCAAAAAATATTGACACTGTTTAGTTTTTCTTATTTAATATTATACAAATAAATTGTATCTTAGAAAACTATATTTTCAAAATTTCCAATCATAATAATAGTTTTTCTTTAAATAATTGAATTATTCCTCTCAGTCAAAGTCTATTTTTTCTTTGAAATTTATAGCATTTAAAGTAAAATACCCAACTATTATTTTATAATAGTTAATCTTTTCTATAAATTTTCCTTATTCTTTTGCTCTAATACTATTCTATTTGTTATAAAGAATAGGATTTAACATTTATCCATGTCTTTTTAATTGCTGACTCCAATACACTTTCAATAACATAGTCGATTTTGGTAGCAAAACGAAAATCAGTATCAGGACATGTTTTATTTTTTATATTATTTAACATTACTTGAGCATCCAATGTTTTTAATTCTTCATATCCAATACAAAACCAACCTTGTTTGTCCGAAATAACAGTCGAAAAACCATTTTCACCGGATTTATAGATTTGAATTTCATTCATTCGTTCCATAGAAAATCTAATGGCTCCTTTTGTAAATTGAATTTCAAATTGCATATCCTTTTAACATATAATCTTTTAAGATTTTATTTGCCCATTGTCTGAAAATCACGCCATTTTTTGATTTAACCCTATATCCAACAGATATTATAACATCTAAGTTATATATTTTTGATTTTCTTCCACCTGTACTTTTGTCGGAAATTCCGACAGAAGTTTTTTCATCAAGTTCTCCTTCTTTAAAAATATTATTGATATGTTCACTTATTGTTGCATGTTTCACTCCAAATAATTCTTCCATCTGTGCTTGTATAAGCCATACAGTCTCATCTTTTAAATTAACTTCTAACTTTACCCCTTGATTTTCAAACAAAATAATTTCATTCTTTTTTTCGTCCATAATAACACATCCTTTTATATAAATATTTAGCTCTTATTATATATGTTTCTGTATAATTAATTACATTTGTTTGTAGCAGAACTATTGTTTGTATTTTATGATAAAACGAGTATCTTTGTCAATACTTTTACATAAATTGATGAAAAAAATTTTTACATAATGTTTTTTAATCTAAGTGACAACTTACTATTTTTCTACTCAAACTTACTAGTAACCCATTTTTATAGACATATTTACATACTTTAATAAATTTTCATCAGTCTCGGATTTAAGCATGTAAGAACCTAATAAAAGTTTATCCATTTCTCCTATTTCTAAATTAATGTATCCATCATTCTTATATTTTTGCATATCGTCTCTTTCTAAATTATAATTATTTCCCTTAATGCCATTATTCATAAAAAATTGTACGTCTTCTTCTAGATTTTCATATTTTAATAATACAACAATATTCGTTTTCAAAACTCCTTTTAAACTTTCAATATTTATAAATGGATATTCGTTTTTTTCTATTACAAGAACACTATCTTCACTAATAGTACTTAAATCATTTCCGTTTAAATCATTTATTCTAACAACTTTTTTAGCCACTACATTGCCCTTTTCATTATATTCCAATTCATTATTTAATAACGTATTTCTAGTTTTTGAAAGATCAGCAAGGACTCTTCCTTCCTCATCATATACTATTAGTGAATTAGGATCATTTATATCTATATTTGCTTCTTCTTTATTTAAATATATTGTATTTATAAAAAAATATATAAGTAATATTATAACAGCAATAATTATCACAACAAACCACTTTTTCATATAAAAATCCTCCATTTTTATTAATATACTACATAATTTTACCATACGTTTCAAATCATTTCCAAGTAAACCATCTATTAATCATTTAAAAAATTCAATATATTTTCAGCCGTATCTCTACCAGAACGACAAGCAAAAGCAACTGTGGCTTTAGTACCAATTAAATCTCCACATGCAAATATTCCTTTTTTAGAAGTCATATTATTTTCATCTACTTTTACATATCCCTTTTCATTCAACTCTAATTCAAAATCTTGTATAAAAGTTTTATCAATTTTAGAACCAATTGCAGAAACAATATAATCAGCATTAATACTATAATTACTATTTGGAATATCTTTTAAAGTTCTATTTTCGTCTGTTTCAGTTTTTATACACTCAATTTTATTATTACAAATTTTAAGTGGTTTTGTATTAAAAATAAATTTAATCCCTTCGTTTTTAGCTTCTTCAATTTCATTTTTTTCAGCAGGCATTTCATTTTCACTTCTTCTATATAAAACAATTACCTCTTTAGCATCTAATTTTTTAATAGTTCTAGCAGCATCCATTGCAACATTCCCACCGCCAATAATAACAACAGTTTTATCTATATATTTTGGATGATTATTTTCTTTTAACAATGTATTAGCTTGATATACATATTCTAAATCTTCGCCTTCTATATTTAATTTAATTGGTTCATTTGCACCAGTAGAGAGTAAAATTGCATTATAGTTATTTATATTTGGAATGAATGATTTATTTTCTATTTTAACTCCTAAATCTAATATATTTTGTATTACATTTTTAACTATATTTTTATCTAATCTAAATTCAGGAATACCATGAACAAGTAAGCCACCTAAATAATTTTCTTTCTCAAATATAGTAACATTAATTCCCTCACGAGCTAAAAAAGTTGTAGCAGTAAGTCCAGCAGGACCAGCTCCAATAATTGCAACAGAATAATTATTATAATCATCTTTTTTCTCATATTTAATATTATTCTTTAATGCAAAATCTCCAATAAATGCTTCAATTTTTCCAATTTGTACTGGTTCTCCTTTAATACCTCTAGTACAATTACCTTCACATTGTTTACTGTGTGGACATATTCTTCCACATATAGATGGCATAATAGTAGTTTTACTTAATTCATTATAAGCTTCAATATATTTTTCTTGTTTAACAAAATTTATTATATCTGGAATATTATTTTCTAATGGACAATCCTTTACACAAGGTTTATTTTTACAATTTAAACAGTAATTTGTTAATTCTTCAATCTTCATTTTTATATTACCTCTTTAAGTTTTTTTATTCTGCACTTAATAGCAATTCTCTATTCAAACAAGTAGAGTACAAATAAATTTCTTTTACTTCTTTTTTAGTCCCCGCTTCTAGCGCTTCTTTATACAAAAACAATTGTTCTCTATGTCTGTTTATTAAAGTTTCTTCTTCGCCTATTTTCACATTATCAGTCTTATAATCTACTAAAACTAACTTGCCATCCGCTTCTTCAAAATATAAATCTATAATTCCTTGCACCAGTATATTTTCATCTAAATCTTTTATATCTTTATATATTTTCTTAACATCTATGTTCATATAAAATGGTGTTTCAGTATAAATTTTTTTAGCATTTCTTATTCTTTTGGCAAAGTCAGAATTTATAAATCTATATATCTTTTGAATATCTATTACTTCTGCTTGTTCTTTAGTTATAATTTCTTGTTTTATATAATTTTCTATTTCTTCTTCTAAACTTTCTATCGTATAATCTTTTCTAAAATCTAATTTTTGAAACAGTAAATGAGTTACACTTCCAATTTCAGCTTTTGTAAATTTACTTTCTGTATTCATAAATTTAGGTTTTTCTAATGTAAATTTATTTGTTATAAAATATTCCTTCTTATCTAAATTACTATTAAAATCTTGATTTTCAATATTATCATTATTTTCTTTATTATTCATATTTTCTTTTAATAATTCTTTTAAAGTTGTTACAGATATTTTACTTTGTATAGTTGTCAATCTTTCCCTTTTATATTTATATAATAATAATTTCTCTATTTTCTCATAATCGTCTTTATTAAATTTATATGTTTTTAAAAATTCCTTTATATTACTATTACTTTCTTCTATTTCTGTATTAAAATTTTTATACTTACTTACAATTTTATTTAAATCTAAAAAAACAATATCTATAGAATTATTCATGTTTTCTGTATCATTTAAGTATGCAAGCTCTAACCAATCAAGAAAATTAGTATATTTTTTTAATAACAAACTATTTATATTTTCTCCTTTTGACATTTCTAATAATAATTTCTTTTCTTCTAATTTTTTCTTGGCGTCTTTTGTAGCACCTGTTATAATCAACCTCTCTTTAGGTCTTGTTAATGCCACATATAATATTCTCATTTCTTCAGATAAACTATCATCTTTTAATCTTATTTTTAAAGCCTCTTTTGCCAATGTACTATACTCTATTTTTCTATCATAATTTATATATTTAGGACCTATACCTAAATCTTGATGTAATAATATATTATCATTTAAATCCTTTAAATTAAATTTTTTACCTGTACCACTTAAAAATACTATAGGAAATTCTAATCCCTTACTTTTATGAATACTCATAATTCTTACTACATTATCATTTTCACCAATTAATTTAGCATTTTCTAATTCGCCTTCATTTTTTTTCAACTTATCTATAAATTTAATAAAATTATATAATCCTTTAAAACTTGCTTTTTCATACTGTTTTGCTCTTTCAAATAACATTTTTAAATTAGCAACTTTTAACGCTCCATCATTCATCATACTTACATAATTATAATAACCTGTATCCATATATAGTTTCCATATAAATTCATCTAATGGAATATATCTCACTACATCTTGCCAATTTTGTAATTTATTTAAGAAATTTATTACTTTATTTTCCAGCTCTGGTTTACCATCGTTTTTAAACTCTTTCATACTCTCATAAAAAGTAGTCTTTATATTACCTAATCTTATTTCTAACAATTCATTATCATCAAAATCGCCTATATAACTTCTTAAAACACTTACTAAAGGTATGTCTTGCATAGGATTATCTATTATTTTTAATAAATTTAAAACAGTTTCTATTTCTATGCTTTCTAAATATTTTTGTGAATTATCACTAAAAACAGGTATATTTAATTTAAAAATTTCTTTTTCAAAAATAGGTGCTACACTACTAGTAGAACGCAATAATATTACGAAATCTTTATAAGTTACAGGTCTATATTTTTTTAATTCCTTATCCCATACATTATATCTACTATCTATAATCTCTTTAATTCTAAAAGCTACATATCTAGCTTCTATCTCTATTTTTTCCAAATTTTCTTGAATATCTTCTACAATATTACTTATACTATCTTCTGTTTCTTCCTCTTCATATTCATTTATATCTTCATCTTCTTCAACCTCTATATCTTTAGTATCTATAATTTCCAAAATCATTTTACCTGCATAATCAACTTCACTCTCTGGTGTTTCAAATGATGCAGTAAAGTTTAAATATTCATCCTTAGTATAATCTATATTTCCAACTTGTTTACTCATAATATTTTTAAAAACTAAATTTGCAAATTCTAATACTAATTCTCTACTTCTAAAATTATTGAACAACTGAATTTTTTGATTCAAATCGTTTTCATTTATATCTTCTTGTAATTTAAAAGTATTGTATTTTTCTAAAAATAATTCTGGTCTTGCTTGTCTAAAACGATATATACTTTGCTTAACATCTCCTACCATAAACATATTTTGGCCATTTGATATAGCGGATAAAATACATTCTTGAACTGAATTACTATCTTGGTATTCGTCTATTGCAATTTCTTGAAATTTCTCTTTATACTTATTTGCCGCTTCTGTTGGAATATATTTACCTGTTTCTTTATCTTTCTTTACTAATATTTGTAGTGCATAATGCTCAATATCATTAAAATCTATAATATTTTTGCTTTGTTTCTTATTTTTTAAAATTTCCATAAATTTTAAAATCACTTCTTGCAAATATATTAAAATATTATGCATTTCATTAATATCTTTATTAGCATTTTTAGAATCTGTAACTATTAATTTTTTTATTAAATCTTTATATCCTGTATTTATGTTCGACCTTATAATTTTAGAATTTTCTTTAATATCGCTTTCTATTTTCTTATCAGTAGGCCAACGCTTAAAGTCTAATGTTGGTAAAATATTATATGCTAAATCCCAAGAAGCTAAAGCTTTTAAACCTCTTTCATATTCATCTATATCTAATAAAACAGTATCATAATACTTTTTTAAATCTTCATCTTGATCTAAAGCATTTAAAACTACTCGTAATTCCGCTATATTTCTCTCTATATTCTCTTTAATATAATTTAATATTATATTTCCCCATTCAGTTTTACTAAAATCTATATCTAATTTATCTTCTAAATTAAATTTATTTACATTATCTTTTAACCATTCTTCTGGGAAAGGAGAACTTTGTATAAAATTATATATTTTTAATATAATTTCTTTTAACTTTTCATCTCCTCTATATCCAGTATATATTTCTGTTAATTTAATAAAGTCCTCATTATTTTCTTCATACAATTCTTCAAATAAATCGTCTATCACTTCTAGCTTTAAAAGTTCTAATTCTGAAGAATCTCCTATTCTAAAGTCAGGTGATATTCCTATTTCAAAGAAATTATTTTTAATAACACTTAAACAGAAAGAATGTATAGTTGATATATTTGATTTATTAAGTAATATAATTTGTTTTTGCAAATCTTCATTATTCGGTTCTTCTTCTAATTTCTTATTAATTGCATCTAATATCCTCTCACGTATTTCAGAAGCAGCAGCATTTGTAAATGTTACCACTAATAATTTATCTATATCTACTTTATCTTTTATTATTTTTTGAATAATTCTTTCTACTAACACAGCTGTCTTACCACTTCCAGCGGCAGCTGCTACTAATATGTTTCTATTTTTCGTTTCTATTGCTTCTAATTGATTTTTAGTCCACTTCATAAATTCTTATTCTCCACTTTTTTATTTTTCTTTGTATATTTTACTATATAATATAATAAATAGCAAGAAATATTTCTTGCTATTTGTTTAGTTTGAAATGAATACTAATTTTTTGTTTTAATAAATTTTGGGCTATTTCTTTTTTGCTTTCTATTCTACCTTCCGCCCTTCCTTCTGCCAAACCCTTTTCTTTTGCATATCTTTCATTTGCCTTTCTATCCATTTCTGCCATTTGTCTTCTGAAACTTGTTTCTACAACTTCTGGTATGCTAGAAAGCTCTTCATACTGTCTTATTGCTTCTTCTAAATTAAAATTCTTTTTGACTGCCATATTTCTAAATATTAAATCTGTCTTTGGTAAGGTAGCATTTTATTATTTTTAAAATTTTTATTATAATTTAGTACTAAACTTATAAATGATTTATGCTAAAATAATACCACAAGCACTGCATTATGTCAAGAAAAATCGTATATCAAAATCCTTCATTTTTTCTAATTTTTTTGAATTAATCCTATCTTTTATTATGGTCTTAAAGACGTTATTGGAACAATATATATTCCTGTTTCTTTGTCTTGAACTACAGCTTCATAATGTCCCACAACAATACACATAAATTTTGGCTTTCTACTAACATTATTATAAAATTTTAAGAGACTTTTTTTAGCTTCTTCTACTCCTCTTTCACTTAATTTGATTTCTACTGCCGCGTATTCCCCGTCTTTAAATTCTAATATTGCATCTACTTCATCTCCAGAAGAATTATCTCTAAAATGAAACAGTTGCCCATCTAAATAATTCATATATATTCTCAAATCTCTTTCAACAAGGGCCTCAAACATTAAACCAAATGTATTAAAATCATGTAATAATTTTTCTACAGTTAATCCTAAACTTGCACAAGAAAGTGATGGATCTACTAAATGTCTTTTTGGTGATTTTCCAATTCTTTTTGAAGAACGATAGTTGACACTAAATGCTTCTTGGTTTGCTGTTAAATATAAACTATCTAAAACGTTTATATAATCAGCTACTGTTATCCTACTTTCTAACAAATCTTCTTCCCTTTCATATTCTTCAATATCTTTTACAATTGTGTCATTTCCTACTATACTTGATTCGTTTCGCGAAAGTGACCTTATTAACATTCTCATTTTATTTGAATCTCTTTTTTTATCTTTTCTTTCGTTTATATCTTTATTAATTATAGATTCTATATAATTTCTAGGTATAACATCAATATCCGCTATATTTTTATCTATATTTTCAGGCCAACCACCTCTTACAATATATTTTGCTAATTCATCAAGTTCAACTTTTCTAATGTATTTACCATTTACATTTCCTAGTAACATATCTGTTATTGAAACGTCTCCAGAAGAATCTCCAGATTCATATAAACTCATTGTGTTCATTTGCATAATTGCAATTCTTCCTGTTCCTGTATGAAATATTTCTTCTTCTTCATCCTGTTTTGCTAATGTAGTTGAGCCAGTTAGAATAAATTTTCCTTTATTGTGATCCATATCACATTCATGTCTCACAGAATCCCAAATACTAGGAACTAATTGCCATTCATCTATAAGTTGAGGGCGTTCTTCTTTAAAAATATATTTTGGGTCTACCATTGCTAAATCTCTAGAACCTTTTTCTGTCATATATATGACACTATTTGCGTGGTTTAACGATGTCCAAGTTTTTCCACACCATTTTGGTCCTTGAATAGAAATAGCCCCAAATATATTTAAATATCTAGTTATCTTATCATCTATTAATCTTTTTTTATAATCTTTTCTTACTAAACTCATATAATCACCTCATTACATATTATAGCACAGTATTATACACTTTTCAATAGTTTCATTATACACTTTTCACATTATTTATTATACGCTTTTCCTGATTTTGTTATAATCAACTTAAACTATTTCTTCTTTCTTACAGAATAACCAAACGTTCCTATTTTTTTACCTTGAGTATAATACCCTCCATTTGCATAACTTATAAGATTACACTTACTAATATCAAAAGCACCTTTTTCATCTATATATTGCTCATCAGCATCTATAGAAAGTACTTCTGCCATAAACATATGATGACTCCCTAATTCTTTAATATCTATCACTTTACATTCTACAGAAACTGGACTTTCCTTTATAAGAGGACATTTTACAAATTTAGCTTTTTCTTTAGTTAAATGCATTTCCTTGAATTTATCAAATTTAGCACCGCTTCTTACACCACACCAATCTGTAGCATAAACTAATTTTTCATTTGTTAAATTAATTGCAAATTCCATATTTTCTTTTATTAAATTATATGAATATCTTTCAGGTCTAACTGATATATATACTATAGCAGGATTAGTGTTTAAAATACCTGTCCAAGCTACTGTCATTATATTTGATTTTTCCATTGTACCAGATGTTATTAAAACTGCTGGTAATGGATATATAAAGGTTCCTGCTTTCCAAATTACTTTAGACATAATAAAATCTTCAATCCTTTCACATATATTTTACACCATTAAACGTTACAATTCAGTAAAGGAACATATAGTTTTAGCAAAATCGTGATATATAGCTATTTGAGAGTCAAGACCCCGATTGTGTCACCCTAGCTATGTTTTGACTAAAAATAGATATATATCACGATTTTATAAAATAGTTACTGAACAGTAACCTTTAAACATCTACAAATTTATTCTACCCAATCTTCTATCAATTTCTTGCCAATTTTCAAGTTACCTTTTCCAACTGCTAATTCTATACCTACTTTATTCTTTCCATGATAATCACTTCCACCACTTTTGTAATAATTGTTTTTATCACAAAAGTCTAACAAATAATCAATTTCCTCTTCTGAAAATTCACTATGCATACATTCAATTCCGTCAACCTTATAATTACTTAAAATTTCTTCTAGAAATTTCTTTTTATCCTCTGCCCATCTATATATAAAGACATGTGGTAGAAATACTAAACCATCACTATTTTTTATAGCATTTATTGTTTCTTCTACAGTTGGATAATCTTTGCTTTTATCTATATATAAAAAATGGCCTGGATTTCCACAATATTTTTTAGAAAAATTATTAAAGTCATTTAATAAATCAGGTTCACCTATTTTTCTATTTCTCTCATCTTTTATTAGTTCCTTATACATGCTCACTGTAGCCCAATCCTTATTTGCGTCAAATTTTATATTTTCTTTTTTATCTAGATAAAAACCGTGCTTTATACAATTATCATAAGTCATATTAAAATATTTTTGTTGCAACGTACTTCTTGTCTTATTTTTATAATATTCATCTGCCCACGCTTGCATTTTTTTAGGATTTATTTTATATCCTAAAACTTCCATCAATCTACCTTTATAGGCACATTTTATTTCAATTCCTGGTATTATTTTACCAGAAAAATAATCTTTAATATCTAAAGATTCTAATTCCTTATATACATTACAATTATCATGGTCAGTTATTGAAATATATTCTAATTTTAATTTTTCTGCATTTTTTAATACCTCTATTACAGTATCAGCACCATCTGAATACGTTGTATGAATATGCAAATCTATCATATAAAATTATTCTCCTCTCATGAGACCTTCTGTAAAAGCTTTTGTTTCTGCCTCATATAATTCTTTCAAGTCTACTATCTTTTCTAGCAACTCTGGTCTATTACTTCTTAATATTTGGCAAATCGTTTCGTATTTTTCTGGGAATCTTTTTATAGCTCCTACTTTTTCTGTTCTTCTTCCATACTCTATGGCATGTATAGGAGTTTCAAATTGCCTATTTTCAGAAGAATAAATTTCTATAGGTTCATCTAAACCTCTTCCTCTTTTAAAAACTTTTACATTTGTTAATAAATCTTGTGATAAAAGTTCTTTTGTAGTTGTAATAACGCCATCAAAAGATTGGTCATGAATACATTTTTCTATCCATCTAGGATTTGCATCATCAATTAAATCTAATGAGTATCTTAAGACTGTAGAAACGTAACTTTCTAATTGAGGAACAGCCATTAAATATAATTCAACATTATAATTACTTTCTCTGAATTTTCTTGCCAAATTACAAAATCCTGTTGGATTTCTTAATGCTCCTTCATATACGACATTCAATCTTTTTTTTATAATATCCTCTTGTAAATCATCTTTTAGCCTCTCTGTATCTGTAAGTAATATTTGATATACTGATTCTGGATACTTTGCTCTTACTTCTCTATGATTTGGATGTAATATTCTTAATTCATCAAAATCTACTGTTACCACATTATTCTTCAAATCTCTTTTGGCTACTGGTATTAATCTTGATTTACCCGCTCCTATTTGTCCACCTACAATAATAGCAGTTGGAGGGTCTGATGGCACTTTTCCTCCAGTAACAACTGCTTGAGCATTTATTTTATATTTTTGATAATCTTCATCTGCTAAAGTATAAATTTTTGATAATTCTTCTAACATTTTCTAGTCTCCTTTTTAGCATATTTTCTAATTACATCTTGATTTCCACTATAAATTTCTTCTCTATCATTGATTAATTGCATAATTTCACTTTTAGAATTACTATTTTTAATTTCATCACTCGAATTTATTTTATCTGAAAGTTCATACATAAGATTTTCTATAGCTAATTCCATAGAAAATTCTTCTATTAACTCTTCTTTATTAATCATACAAAATCCTCCATCCTTATTGATACTTTTTCAAAAACTTTCCAGTATAAGAATTTTCATTTCCGGCAACTTCTTCTGGTGTACCTGTAGCGATTATATTTCCGCCTCTTTCTCCACCTTCAGGGCCTAAGTCTATTATATAATCAGCTGTTTTTATTAAATCTAAATTATGTTCTATTACTACTATAGTATTACCAGCATCTACTAATCTTTGCAAAATTAAAATTAACCTTGAAACATCGTCTATATGAAGACCTGTTGTAGGTTCATCTAATATATATAATGTCTTTCCTGTTGCTCTTTTAGATAATTCTGTAGCAAGTTTTACTCTTTGTGCTTCTCCACCTGATAAAGTAGTAGAAGATTGTCCTAATTTTATATAACTTAAACCCACATCATATAATGTTTGTAATTTTTGCTTTATTTTAGGAACGTTTTTAAAAAATTCTAATGCTTCTTCAACTGTCATATTTAATACATCTGATATACTTTTACCTTTGTATTTAACCTCTAAAGTCTCTTTATTATATCTCTTTCCTTTACAAACTTCACAAGGTACATATACATCAGATAAGAAATGCATTTCTATTTTTATAATTCCATCTCCTTGGCAAGATTCACACCTTCCTCCACTTACGTTGAAACTAAATCTTCCCTTAGAATATCCTCTCATTTTAGCTTCATTAGTTTCTGCAAATATATCTCTTATAAAGTCGAAAACACCTGTGTAAGTAGCGGGATTTGACCTTGGAGTTCTTCCTATAGGTGATTGATCTATATTTATTATTTTATCTATATTATCAATTCCTTTTATAGCTTTACATTTACCTGGTTTTTCATTTGAACCGTTTAATTCTTTTGCTATATTTTTATATAAAACTTCATTTACTAATGTACTTTTACCTGAACCTGATACTCCTGTAACACAAGTAAATACTCCTAATGGAATTTTTACATTTATGCTTTCTAAATTATTTTCTTCTGCCCCTTGTATTTCTATACATTTTTTTAAATTTGCTTTTCTTCTAACAGCTGGGACTTCTATTTTCTTTTTACCACTTAAATACTGTCCAGTTATAGAGGAATCTATTTTCTTAATCTCTTCGGCTGTTCCTTGTGCCATAACATAACCACCATGCATTCCGGCGGCAGGTCCTATATCTATAATTTGGTCTGCAGCATACATAGTATCTTCATCATGTTCTACTACTATTACAGTATTACCTAAATCTCTTAATTTCTTTAATGTTGCTATTAAACGTTCATTATCTCTTTGATGAAGTCCAATACTAGGCTCATCTAATATATATAATACACCTGTAAGGCCAGAACCAATTTGAGTTGCAAGTCTTATTCTTTGTGCTTCTCCACCTGACAAGGTTCCTGCTGCCCTAGATAATGTCAAATATTCTAATCCTACATCTAATAAAAATTGTAATCTTTTATTTAATTCCTTCATAATTTGGTCTGCAATTATTTCTTCTTTTTCAGTTAATTTAAGTGAATTTAAATATTCCTTTATATTTACTATAGACATATCGGTTAACTCTTTTATATTTTTACTTCCTACTTTTACAGCCAAACTCTCTGGTTTTAATCTAGCGCCATTACACGCCTCACAATGACTATAAGACATATATAATTCATAAAATTTCCTCATTCCCTCAGATTTAGTTTCTTTATACCTTCTTTGCAATGTAGGAATAATACCTTCAAAAGGTGTAGAAAAAACTCTTCTACCTGATGGAGAATGATATTCAAAATCTATAATTTCTTTACCAGTTCCATATAAGATTTTTTCCATAAAATCTCTTGGTAAATCCTTTATCTTTTTATTTTTTATATCAACACCGTAATGCCTTGCAATACTTTCAAAATACATTTTAGCCATAGTATCGCCTTTTTTCATAGTACTAGCACCAAATGCTTTTATTCCATCATATAGAGTTTTTTCTTTATCTGGAATTACTAAATCCTCATCTATTTTCATTAAATATCCTATACCTAAACACTCAGGGCATGCTCCATAAGGATTATTAAAAGAAAACATTCTAGGAGTTAATTCTTCAAAACTTATATCACAATCTGGGCAAGCATAATTTTGACTATATAACCTTTCTTCATTTTTATTCTTCTTTTTAGATTTTAAAGTTACTCCTCCACCATTTTCCAAAGTTCCGTCATCTGAAGTTTTATTATTTATTATTTCAATTTTAACTAAATTATTAGCATATTTTAAAGCCACTTCAACAGACTCTGTAAGTCTTGAACGTATATCATCTCTTATTATTATTCTATCTATAACTATGTCTACATCATGTTTCTTTTTCCTATCAATTTGTATATCATCAGAAATTTCAAATTGTTCACCATCAATCTTAACTCTCACAAAACCTTCTTTTTGGAAATCTTCTAATAATTTTACAAACTCACCTTTTCTTCCCCTTATAACTGGAGATAATACTTGTATTCTCGTACCTTCCGGTAATTCTAAAATATTATCTATAATTTGATCTATACTTTGCTTTTCTATTTTCTTTCCACATTTTGGACAATATGGTACACCTATATTTGCATACAACAGACGAATATAATCATAAATTTCAGTTACAGTTCCAACTGTTGACCTTGGGTTTTTAGATGTTGTTTTTTGGTCAATAGATATTGCAGGAGATAATCCATCTATAGATTCTACATTTGGCTTTTCCATCATACCTAAGAATTGCCTTGCATAAGCAGATAAACTTTCTACATATCTTCTTTGACCTTCTGCGTATATTGTATCAAATGCTAAAGAAGACTTTCCGCGAACCTGAAAGCCCAGTTATAACTACTAATTTATCTCTTGGTATCTCTATATCTATATTCTTTAGATTATGCTCCTTAGCACCTTTAATTATAATCTTGTCATTCATTCTAATTCCCTTTCTATAATTTTGATATTTATTCTTATTTTTAAGTATAAATCTTGATATATAGCTATTTGAGAATCAAGACCCGGATTATGGCACCCTAGCTATGTTTTGATTTAAAATAGCTATATATCAAGATTTGCAGTCTATAAACAGTAAATATTTTAGAAATTATAATTAATTAATTTTATATTCAAAATCACTCATAAATTCAAATAACTCTTTTACTTTTTTTAAAGTTACCATACTAAATTTAGGGTGTGGACTTTTTTCTACTCTATTTATTAATTCCTCTCTATAACAATTATTATGCACTTTATATATTAAATACCTATTGTTCATATACGTATAATATATTTGAAAACCTTGGTCTAAATCATCCCAAAAGTCTTCAAATTTATAATTACTCTTATCTACTTCCATCATTTTATCATCCTTATTAAATATTTTAATAGTAACAACTCAGGGAGAATTTGTCTAAAACTTAGTATATAGCTATTTGCAAGTCAAGACCCGGATTGTGTCACTTTAGCTATGTTTTGACTAAAAATAGCTATATACTAAGCTTTTTTAAGATTAGAACCTGAGTAGTTACCTTTAATCATAATAATATAAAAAAATTATTTTATCATTTCTTCAAAATCTTCTTCTGTTATTACGTTTACCCCTAAACTTCTTGCTTTATCTAGCTTTGAACCTGCTTCGCTACCTGCTAGTACATAAG
This sequence comes from uncultured Clostridia bacterium, assembly GCA_934182605.1. Taxonomy (GTDB): domain Bacteria; phylum Bacillota; class Clostridia; order TANB77; family CAG-508; genus CALXUC01. The sequence continues at coordinate 15,143 of CAKPRQ010000006.1, forward strand.
ATGTTTTTTTAGATACACTAGAAGCGGTTTTACCACCAAATCGTTCTATTATTTTACTTGCTTCATCTCTTGAATATTTTTCTAAAGTTCCTGTTAATACAAAAGTTTGTCCTTCAAATCTATTATCTATAAGTTCTTCTACTATTTTTTCTGTATTAACTCCAGCTTTTTTTAATTTGTCAATAATATCTAATGTTTGTTCTTGTTCAAAGAATTTTTTTATACTTAAAGCTATTATTTCTCCAACATCTTCCGTTTCTGCTAATTCAAAAAGAGTTGCATTCATTAAATTATCTATATTTCTAAATTTATCTGCTAATGTTTTTGCAGTTTTAGTTCCAACATGTCTTATTCCTAATGCATTTATAAGTTGAGATAAATCATTATTTTTACTTGCTTCTATCGCATTTATTAAATTAGATGCAAATTTTTTTCCGTTTTTCTTTAAAGAAGCTACGTCTTCCAATTTCAAATAATATATATCTGCTATATTTTTTATTAAATTTCTGTTTAAAAGTTCTTTAGTTATTGAAAATCCTAATCCATCTATATTCATAGCACTTTTAGAAGCAAAATGTACTATACTTCTAAAAAGTCTTGCTGGACATTCGATACCTATACAGCGAAGTACTGCTTCTCCTTCCTCTCTTACAGCAATACTACCACATACAGGACAAGTTCTAGGCATTACAAATTCTTTTTCCTCACCAGTTCTTTTTTCTTTAACAACAGAAACAACTTCTGGTATTACGTCACCAGCTTTTTGTATTAATATTGTATCTCCAATTTTTAAATCTTTTTCTTTAATAAAGTCTTCATTATGAAGTGTTGTTTTAGATATTGTAGAACCTTGCAATTTTATAGGTTCTAATATAGCCATTGGAGTAATAGCACCAGTACGTCCTACTTGACATATGATATCTTTTAAAATAGTTTCTTTTTGTTCAGGTGGATATTTATATGCAATAGCCCATTTAGGAGTTTTAAAAGTTTCTCCTAACACTTCTCTTTGTGCTAAATTATCTACTTTAACAACTGCTCCATCTATTCCAAAAGATAAATTTTCTCTATTTTCTCCTATTTTTTCAATTTCTTTAATAGCCTCATTTATATTCTTACACAATACTTTTACTGGATTTACTGTAAAACCTAGTTTTTCTAGATATATTAAACTTTCATAATGTGATGTGAATTTTATAGTATCTGATTTTTGAACATTAAAAATATATATGCTTAATGGTCTACTAGCTGTTATTTTACTATCTAGTTGTCTTAAAGAACCTGCTGCGGCATTCCTTGCATTTGCAAAAAGAGGTTTTTCTAAAATTTCTTGTTCTTCGTTTAATAATTCAAAATCTTTAGTAGATATAAAAACTTCTCCACGAACAATAATATCTATATTTTCTTTTAATTTTTGTGGTATCGTCCTTATTGTTTTCAAATTTTCTGTAATATCTTCACCAACTTGACCGTTGCCACGAGTTGCTCCTCTTACAAATATTCCACTTTTATACTCTAAAGCTACAGATAAGCCATCTATTTTTGTTTCTACAACGTACTTAGGTGTAACTTCTTTTCTAACTCTCATATCAAAATCGCGTAATTCATCATAAGAGAACACATCTTGAAGACTTTGCAAAGGCACTTCATGCTCTACCTTTTCAAAGCCCTCTTTAACATTCCCACCTACTTTTTGAGTTAAAGAATCTTTAGTAATAAATTCTGGAAATTCTCTTTCCAAATTTTTTAACTCATTCATAAGCATATCATATTCAAAATCACTTATTTCTGGTGAATCTTCATCATAATATTTTTTAGCATGATAATCTAAAATAGCTCTTAATTCTTTTATTCTTTTTTCTGCTTGTTTTTTATTCATTAAACTTCTCGCTTTCTTTTAAGTTTAAAATATTATTAATCTTTTAACAAATCTTTACCATTTTTAACGTAATCCCATCCTGAAAAGATAGTTGCAATTACAGAAATAAACATTAATACTGTTGCTAATATATTTAAAATTAATGAAAATCCTGTTAAATCTTTTGTCAAAAAATCACCATATGCATTTACATCAATAAATGCAAGTATTATAGCAATCATTTGTGTAACTGTTTTTAATTTTCCCCATATGCTTGCTGCTATTACTTTTCCACCTTTTTCTACTGCTACTAACCTATAACCTGAAACTATAAATTCTCTAGCAATAACTATAATTGGAATCCATGCTGGTAATTTAGCCATTTCTACAAGCATTGTCATTGCTGCTATTACTAAAATTTTATCAGCTATAGGGTCTAAAAATTTTCCAAATGTTGTTATTTGATTATTTTTCCTAGCTATTGTACCATCCAATTTATCTGTTATAGATGCTATAATAAATATTAAATTTACAAGCCACATTGTTATTGGAATGCCTAAATAATCTCCTTGTATATTAAAAAATGGTATTATAACCATTATTGGTACTAATATTATTCTAAATATTGTTAATTTGTTTGGTAAATTCATTTTTTTCTCTCCATTCCTCTATTTTTTATGGTACTATTATACACAAAAAAATATAAAAAATAAAGTGTTTTATAAAAAAATGTGTAAAATTTAGTTACAATTCAGTAATTATTTTATAAAATCGTGATATGTATCCCTAGCTATGTTTTGACTAAAAATAGCTATATATCACGATTTTACTAAAACTATATGTTCCCTTACTAAATTGTAACAAAATTTAAGTAAAAGCTAAAAGCCCCTGCACGTTTAGTCAAACGCACAGGGACTTCTAGTTTTTCCTGGAATGTGGTCGGGCGTACTTACGTGCTTAGCCGTTAACGCAACGCCTCACCGCGGGGAAAGGATAAAGCTCTTGTAGTCCAATATATCTGTTGTAAATGTCCCCCAACTTATCCTGCCGGCAAACGAAGTTGCCATTTTTAAACCTGAAGAAGGCATTCCACTCCTTGGCATTGCGCCCATTCGGGAATTCCACCAAAATGTTCTTGGAAGTCAATCTCCGAAGTTCCTTGAGGAACTTCAGAATGAATGCTTCCAATTCCTGGTAAGAAGCACTGGTTTCAACGAAGCTTTTCCGTTCAATAAGCTCCGCTACTCCAACAAGAGTCGTCTCGTTGCCGAAGAGCTTGACCCCCAGAACGAGAACCAAGATATCTTCGCTCGTGATATGCAACTTATTCGGGAGATGCGACGAATTACCTCCTCCCAGCATATCCTCAGCCACCTTTTCCAGTTCGTTGCTCATAGAGCCTCCTAATTAAAGGTTATAAAAAACATAACTAAATTATACCATATTTTTATAGTGTTTTCAAGTATTTTTACAATTTCAGTTGTATTTTCAAAAGAATTGTTATATAATAAATATTATTTTAAAATATAAAGAATTAATATAGAAAAACGAAAGGATGATATAAAAATGGATAAAATTGCAATTATATCAGATATACATGGAAATTACACTGCTCTACAAGAAGTTTTAAATGATATGAAAGAAAAAAATGTAGATAAACTCATATGTTTAGGAGACTTAGTTACTAAATGTGCTAATCCTGATTTAGTAATTGATTTAATACGTAAAAAAGCAGATGTAGTAATTAAAGGTAATTGTGATGATTTAATATGCAAAAATACAAACTACTCTTGGTCTAGGAATAAAATTGGAAAAGAACGTTTAGAATATTTAGATTCTTTACCAGTATCTTATGAATTTTACTTAAGTGGCCATTTAATAAGATTATTTCACGCTTCTCCATATAGTTTAGAACATGTATATAATCCAATGTTTTCAAATGCTAATACTAGATATAGAGATAAAGAAATAAAATCTCCAGAAGAAATGTTTTTGAATACAGAATTCTTAGGTAAAAATAGTGATGAACCTGTTCCAGATATAGTGGGATATGGACATATACACACACCTAATCTGTTTAGATTTAAAAATAAGACTATTTTTAATCCTGGAAGTGTTGGTGTTCCTATAGAAATGTCTAATACAAATGTAAATGATCCTAATAATAAATTTTCAACTTTAGCTTCTTATATGATTTTAGAGGGAAAATTAGATTCTAAAGATTTAGATGAAATTTCTTTTAATTTAATAAGAATTCCTTACAACATAGAAAAAGAAATTGAAGATTTAAGAAAAAGTAATATGACAAATATAGATACAGTTATTCATAATTTAAAGACAGCCACACCTATTTATGAAGTGATTAATAAAAATTAATTTAATAAATATGAACAGTAACTTAAATTCACAATAATATATTAATAGAAAGGATTATAATTAATTATGAATCTTACGATGAAATATAATAAATGTAAAGATATTTTAGAAAAATATGACCAAAAACACTTGTTGAGTTTTTACGATATTTTAAATGGTGAGAAAAGAGAATTATTATTAGACCAAATTTTAAGAATAAATTTTGAACAAATTTGCAATTTATATAAAAACTCATATATAGAACTTAAGAAACACGATACTATTACACCTCTACCATATGTGGATAAAACTAAACTAAGTAATAAAGAATTTAAATATTATAACAAAATAGGAATTGAAGCTATTAAAAGTCACGAATTTGCAGTTATTACTTTAGCTGGTGGTCAAGGAAGTAGACTTGGACATACTGGTCCTAAAGGTACGTTTGAACTTAAATTAGCTCATACCAAAAAATCTCTTTTTGAAATTTTGTGTGACAGTTTAAAAGTAGTTAATTACTTATATAACATAAGTATTCCATGGTATATAATGACTAGCGAAAATAATAATCAAGCTACTATAGATTTTTTTGAAGAAAATAATTATTTTAATTATCCAAATAAAAATATACATTTTTTTACACAAAACAAACTTCCTGTTGTAAATGAGAATGGAAAATTAATGTTAAACGAGTTATATAGAATAAATGAAGCTTCTAATGGAAATGGAGACATATATAGTTCAATTAAGAGAAACAATATAATTGAAGATTTAAAAAAACAAGGAATTAAATGGATTTTTATTTGTGGTATTGATAATGTTTTAGTAAATCCTGTAGACACATTATTTTTAGGGTTAACCATTGCTAAGAATTATGAGATAGCATCAAAATCAATATTTAAAGAAGATCCAAATGGAAAAGAAGCGGTGTTTGCAAATAGGAATGGTAAACCTTCTATTTTAATGTTAGACGAAATAACTGAAGAAATGAACAATTTAAAAGATTCAGATGATAATTATTTATATAGAGAAACTAACGCATTATGCCATTTATATAATATTAATGCTCTTGAAAAATGTACAACTTTAGAACTTCCTTATCACAGAGCATACAAAAAAAATACTTTTGTTAATGAAGAAGGCATGAAACAAATTCCAGAATCTCCTAATTCTTTTAAGTTTGAAAAATTTATTTTTGATGCATTTGAACACTTTGATAAAATGTTATTGCTTAGAGTTGCAAAAAATAAAGAATTTGCTCCTATTAAAGATTTAGAAGGTATGTATGAGGCCACAAAATTGTATGAGAAAGAGAAAAGTAAAATATAAAAAAATATGCCCCAAGCAAAATTTGCTTGGGCAAATTTTTTCCTTACCATAACTTACTTTGTATAATTAAATATATTGATTATACTACTCATATCACGTTTTTGCAATCGTTTTGTATGTTTTTATCACACTTTTGCAAACTTTTTTTGCAATATTATCACATTTTAGTTATATATGAAGCTACAATAAGATTATAATCTACCATTAAGCCTTTGTTTTACAACTTCATACATTGTAATTCCGGCAGATACAGAAGCATTAAGAGATGTAACTTTTCCTTTCATAGGAATTTTAATTAAAACATCACAATTTTTCTTTACCAAATTACTCATACCAAATCCTTCGCTACCTATTACTAAAGCTATTGGTCCTAATAATTTTTCTTCATAATAATAATTTTTTGCATCCATATCTGTACCATAAATCCAAAGACCTTTATCTTTTAACTCCTTTATAGCATCATTTAAATTATTTACTCTAGCTATTTTCATATATTGTACTGCTCCTGCTGACGTTTTACTTACTGTTGCATTTACTAAAGCTCCCCTTCTTTTAGGTATTATTATTCCGTGAACACCTGCTGTTTCAGCAGTTCTTATAATAGAGCCTAAATTATGAACATCTTCAATACCATCTAATATTACAATAAAAGGATCTTCATTTTTACTTTTAGCATATTCTAAAATTTCATCAATATCAGAATATTCAAAAGGCGGAACTACAGCAATAATACCTTGATGATTTTTAGTTTGAGACATTAAATCTAACTTACTTTTATCTACCTCTACAATTACTATTTTTTTAGACTTTGCTAAACTTATAATTTGATTAATAGAGCCGTGTTTTTCACCTCGTTGTACAAATATTTTATTAATATCCTTATCTGATTTTAATAACTCAGTAACAGCATTACGTCCTTCTACAATATCTTGATAATCTTTATTTTGAAAATCTTTCATATTTAATATAAACCTTCCTTATTTCTATTTAATTATTCCTCATCATCTAATTTCAAAACTGATAAGAATACTTCTTGTGGTACTTCTACACTACCTATAGAACGCATTCTTTTCTTACCTCTTTTCTGTTTTTCAAGAAGTTTTTTCTTCCTAGTAACATCTCCACCATAACACTTAGCTAAAACGTCTTTTCTCATAGCAGAAATAGTTTCTCTTGCTATTATTTTTCCACCTATTACTGCTTGAATTGGTATTTCAAATAATTGTCTTGGAATTTCTTTCTTTAATTTTTCTATCATTTTTCTACCACGTGTATATGCATTATCTGCATATACTATAAATGATAAGGCATCTACAGGCTCATTATTTATATGAATATCTAATTTTACTAATTTTGATCTTCTATATTCTTTAAAATTATAATCAAATGAAGCATATCCTTTAGTTTTAGATTTTAATGTATCAAAAAAGTCATATATTATTTCATTTAATGGCATTTCATAAATCAATATAACGCGATTTTCGTCTAAATATTTCATATCAATATAATTGCCTCTACGTTCTTGACAAACTTTCATTATATTTCCTACATACTCTTTAGGTAACATTATTTCTGCATTTACTATTGGTTCTTCTATAAAAGATACTTCTTGAGCTTTAGGTAATTCTGTTGGATTATATAAATCTATAACTTCTCCATTAGTTTTATGGACTTTATATATAACAGATGGTGCTGTTGTTATTAATCCCAAATTGAATTCTCTATCTAATCTTTCTGTTACAATTTCCATATGTAATAATCCTAGAAAACCACATCTAAATCCAAATCCTAATGCTATTGAAGTTTCTGGCTCATATTCTAATGCTGCGTCATTTAATTTTAACTTTTCTAAAGCAGTTTTTAAATTTTCATATTCGCTTCCATCTAATGGATACATACCACAATATACCATAGAATTTGCCTTTTTATATCCTGGTAATGGCTCTTTTGCAGGATTTTCTACAGTTGTTATAGTATCACCTACGTGAATTTCAGAAATTGTTTTTACGCTAGCAGATATATAACCTACTTCACCTGCATCTAACTTATCTGTAGGAATATATTCACCCGCGCCAAAATATCCTACTTCATTTACTACAAAACGTTTATTTACTGCCATAAATATTATTTCGTCTCCAACTTTTACAGAGCCTTCTTTTACTCTTACATAACTCAATGCTCCTTTGTAATTGTCATAAAAGGAGTCGAATATTAAACACCTTAGAGGCTTATCTATATCTTGCTCTGGCTCTCTAAAATCTGTGACTATTCTTTCTAAAACTTCATCTATATTTAAACCAGTTTTAGCAGAAATGCAAGGTGCATCTTCTGCAGGTATACCAATAACATCTTCAATCTCTTTTTTTACTTCCTCAGGTCTTGCATTAGGTAGGTCTACTTTATTTATAACTGGCATTATATCTAAATTATTTTCCATAGCTAAATAAACATTAGCTAAAGTTTGTGCTTCTATCCCTTGGCTCGCATCTACTACTAAAATAGCACCTTCACAAGCAGCTAAACTTTTAGAAACTTCATAATTAAAATCAACGTGACCTGGAGTGTCTATTAAATTTAATATATACTCTTTGCCATCTTTTGCAGTATATTTCATACGCACAGCTTGTGCTTTTATCGTAATACCTCTTTCACGTTCAATATCCATATTATCAAGAACTTGGCTTTCCATTTCTCTTTCTGATAATACTCCTGTTTTTTCTATTAATCTATCTGCTAAAGTAGACTTTCCGTGGTCTATGTGTGCTATTATACTAAAATTTCTAATATTTTTTTTCATATATTAAATATTCCTTTTTTATAATTATTTATTATTTTAAATATAAAATAATTACTATAAATTATTCTCTCTATTTACAAAAAAGCTTTCAAATTCTTCTCCTGAAATCTTTTCCTTTTCAATTAAAGTTTGAGCAACAGCGTGAAGTATATCCATATTTTCTAATAATATTTTTTGTGCAGCTACGTATGCTAAACTTACCATTTTCTTAACTTCTTCACCTATTACATTTTCAATATCTTCGCCCATCATTAAATCTTCATAAGGTTCATCCTTCTTTAATGATATTGGGCCTATTTTTTCATCCATTCCATAAACTGTAATCATATCACGTGCTATTTTTGTTGCTACTTCTATATCATTGCTTGCACCTGTTGATATATCATCTAATGCTACTTTTTCTCCTGCTCTACCACCTAGTAATGTAACAAGTCTTTCTTCCATTTCACGTTTTGAAATATAATATTTGTCCTCTATAGTTTTATACATTGTGTAACCACCTGCTACACCTCTTGGTATTATAGATACTTCTTTTACATCTTCTGCTGTTTCTAAGAATTTACTTACTATTGCATGGCCTGCTTCATGATATGCTGTTAATTTTTTATCTTTATCTGAAATTACTCTACTATTTTTCTCTATACCTACTGTTACTTTTTTTACAGCATTTTCTATATCTATTTGCTCTATAGCTTGATGTCCATACCTTGTTGCTAATATAGCAGCTTCGTTTAAAATATTGCTTAATTCTGCTCCTGTAAATCCTGCTGTATCTCCTGCAATTTCTTTTAAATCGATGTTTGGTGCTAATGTTTTACCTTTAGCATGTATTTTTAAAATTGCTTCTCTTCCCTTAATATCTGGAGAAGCTACCGTTATTTGTCTATCAAACCTACCAGGTCTTAATAATGCTTTATCTAACATTTCAGGTCTATTTGTAGCTGCTAAAACTATAATAGTCTCATTAGTTTCAAATCCGTCCATTTCAACTAATAATTGGTTTAAAGTTTGGTTATTTTCTGTCTCAGCACCACCGCCACTAGTTCTTCTAGCACCTATTGCATCTATCTCATCTATAAATATTATACATGGTGCAATTTTTTTAGCTCTTTCAAATAATTTTCTAACTCTAGAAGCACCTAATCCTGCAAACATTTCAATAAATTCAGAACCACTCATTGAAATAAATGGCACACTGGCCTCACCAGCTATAGCTTTTGCTATAAGTGTTTTTCCTGTACCTGGTTTACCACATAATAACACACCTCTAGGTATTTTAGCTCCCATTCTTTTATATTTATCAGGTTTCTTTAGGAAATCTACAATTTCTTGTAACTCTTCTTTTTCCTCGTCAAGGCCTGCTACATCTGCAAAAGTAACATTTGTTCTATTATCAGTATCTGGGCTATAAACTTTACCTTTATCTCCTAACCCTTGCATTTTAAATAACATTACAATTAAAGCTATTAATAATAATGTTGGTAACATTGAGAAAAGTGTACCTGAAAAAGTAACAATAGGATTTATACTCTTTTGTTCAAGATTAATTTCTTTACCCTCTTGTACTTTTTGATTAATTAATTCCATAAAAGCTTCTGTACTAGGAATTATAGTAGTATGTTCACCTTCCTCTTCTTCACCTACTAAAGTTACTTTAAGAGTAGTACTACCAACTGTCATTTCGATTTTTTCGATTTCATTATTATCAATCATTTTAATTAATTCAGTATATGCAATTTCTTTTTCTTCGCTGTTTTTATTATTATTAATACTAAATATAATAATAACTGATAATAATAAAATCGCAACAATTCCTAAAATAATATAATACATTTTATTCTTTTTATCTTTTTTAGAATTATTATTATTTTTATTTTCCATTTTAAAATTCTATCCTTTCTTTAAAATAATATATTACGCATTATTTGGTTCGGCACCAGGTGCTTCTTTTCCCTTTTTATTCTTTTCTTCCTTCTTTCTCTTTTCTTGTTTTTGTTTTTCCACTTCATCATTAGTAATGATTTCTTCACTATCATCTACATTTTCTATTTTTACTTCTCCAATTAATCCAATTTCTTGTTTTGCTAAATCATTTTTTATTATTAATATAGCAGTTATTACATAAATATATGAAATTATATCATACATTATTGAGAAGTATTGTATTGTAAATCCTGTAAACGTATTTACAAAAACATAGATTAATTGTAACAACAATGGCAATGTTAATGCATATACAGATATTTTTATACAATTACTATATCTTAAGGTTACTTTATATATTTTAGATATTAAAAATGCTAAAATAGATAATATTACTACATCTATAAATAACATTACAGTATAAGTTAAAAGTATAAATACAAACAAGAATAAATACATGGAAATATATACTTTATAACTTCCGCTTCCACTAAAATTATTTAATATGTCTTGTTTATTAAATGTATCTACTCCAAGACTATTATCTAATTGATTATATTCATATATTGAATATGCAGTTAGTGCTGCAGTTTTTACAATTAATTTATCTGAAAAAACAAGTATTGAAGTAGCGTGCCCTTTTTGCTCTTCTATATACTTATTCTTTTCTTCTTCTGTTGCATTGGTGTCAACTAGAAGTACAGCGTCTAAATCTTTATCTTCTAAGTATATTGGTTCGTCTGAATCTACAGTTAATTTTCCTTCACTATAGGTTAAATTTGGAAATTCATTTTTAAAATAATCCATTCCATTATTAAAGGTATTTATTATTGGTACTACTAATGAAAAAGTTATTATTATTGAAAATAATATCAGTAGTATAGCTACATATTTAAATACATTAAAGGAATTATTAAAAGCAAATTCTTTATATTTTTCAAAATTAGTTATTGCATACCAAAAACTTTTAAAAAATCCTATCTTTTTATCCATTTTTAAATATACTCCCTTCTTATTTTAGAATCAATATACATAATTTTAGTATCTATAAAAACTTCATCACCTATATTTATATCATCATTCCCCACATCTACAACTATATTATACATCCCTATTCTTCCTAATGCCTTATATTTTTTATCCTTAATTCTTACATAAAAACTATTATCTCTAAAGATATTTTTTACATCATTATATATATATCTTAAATGATCTATCATTCTAAAACAGTCATCTTTAGTTGTCATTATAATTCCATCTTGATAACCAACTGGTAAGATTGCAACTTTCATTTCTTTTTTTGTCTTATACGTATTAGAATACCCAATATTAAAATTTTTAGGCAATTTTTTTACTTCGCTTACTTTAGTTTTCAAAATCCCTATTTTCTTCAACCCATATATATTAGGAATTATAATTCTTCCCGAAAAAGCTGAGCCAATTCTTACTGCATTTAATCTCATATATGGATATTTTAAAAAAGCTGAAGTGTTACAAATATGAAGCATTCCAGTATCTATTTTGTTCAATTGCAAATTTTCTACTACATCTAAAAATCTCTCATACTGCGTGCTTGTCCACTTTGAATCTTTAGAATAACTCTCAGAAAAGTGTGAAAAAGTTCCTATAATTTCCACATTTTCAACTCCACTAATAGCTTCTACTATTTTTAAAGGTTCATTATAAACAAAACCATATCTGCCAAATCCAGTATCTATTTTTAAGTGAACTTTTACTTTCATATTTCTAGTTTTTGCTTCCATATCCACAGCTTCTAAAACTTCTTTTGAACCTACTGTTAAGATAATATCATTATCTATTAGATTCCTGATATCTTCCTCTACACCTGTAGAAGAAAGCATTAAAATTTTAGATTTTATATTATTTTGTCTCAATTCTAATGCTTCTTCTACTGTAGCAACAGCCAAAAATTCTATACCTTGTTCAATTAAAACTTTAGAAATTTCTACTAACCCCAAACCATAAGCATTTCCTTTTACAACTGCGATTATTTCTGGGGATTTCAAACCCTCTTCAACTTTATTCAATTTCTTTATTACATTTATATTATGTAATAAATCTTCTTTATTTATTTCTAATACTTTCATTATTATATTCTCCTAATTATTAGAAAATATTATATTATAATTAATTCTTTTCTACTATCATAGCATCTTTTGTATCTTTTACTGTATAGCCCTTAGAAATTATTTCATCTCTTAATCTATCTGATTCTATCCAATTTTTGTTTTTTCTTGCTTCTTTTCTTAAATTTATTAATTCTACTATTTCTTCTGGTAATTCTATATTTTTATCAATTTTATCTATTTCTAAACCTAATACTTTATCAAATTCTAATATAAGCTCTGCATATTCTTTAGACTTTGTTGGATTTTTTATTACTTCCCATACTATTCCCATAGCCATTGGTATATTTAAGTCATCATTTATTGCTTCCAGAAACTTATTTTTACAATCTAATATTTCTAAAGGATTTGCTTTCTCTGTTCCATTTAAATGTCTTTGATATCCTTCTTTTAATCTACTTAAAGCTATTTTAGCACCTTCTACATTTTCAAATGTAAAGTTTAATTTATTTCTATAATGAGAAGAATAACAAAACATTTTATAATCTAATGGCGATATTTGCCTTTTTTCTAAATCGTCTAAAGTATAAGTATTTCCTAAACTTTTAGACATTTTTCCATTATCTATAGTTATAAATTCACAATGCATCCAATAATGTGCTGGTATTTTTCCTGTTGCACCTTTACATTGTGCGATCTCATTTTCATGATGAGTAGGTATATGGTCTATCCCACCTGTATGGATATCAAATATTTCTCCTAAATATTTTCTGCTCATCGTTGAACACTCTATGTGCCAACCTGGATAACATAATCCCCAAGGAGTTTCCCATTTCATAATATGCTCTTTTGGAGCTTTTATAAATAGAGCAAAATCGTATGGATTTCTTTTTTCAGGATCCACATCAACTCTTGCACCTGCTATTTGTTCTTCTATATTTCTATTTGATAATTCTGGATACTTATTTAATTTAGAAATATCAAAATATATACCTTTGCTTGTTTCATATGCATATCCATTTTTTAAAATTTCTTCTACATATGAAATCATTTCTTTTATATTATCTGTAGCTTTACATATTATTTCCGGTTTGTCTATATTTAATCTTCCCAAATCTCTTAAGAAACATTTTGTATAATATTCTGCTATTTCATATGGATTTTTATTTTCTCTTTTAGATGCTTTAAGCATCTTATCCTCACCTTCATCCGCATCAGATTCTAAGTGTCCTACATCTGTAATATTCATTACATGCTTTAATCCATAGCCATTATATTTTAAAATTCTTCTTAATGTATCCATAAAAATATATGCTCTTAAATTCCCTATATGGGCATAATTATATACTGTTGGACCACATGTATATATTTTAACCTCAGATTCATCTATGGGTTTAAATTCATCTTTTTTATGAGTTAATGTATTATACAATTTAAGTTCCACTTTTTTATAAAACTCCTTTCTATAAATAAATATTTTGTAACAACTCAACAGGTATTTGTCTAAAGCTTAGAGCTGAGTTGTTACAATATTTTACTCTTTTACATTCGTTGTCCTTGTATTTGTAGTATTTGTGTTTATATTATTACCTGGCTTATCAACTTCATTATCCACCGGTTCCTCTGGATCTGTTATTGGTGGGGTTACAGTGTTGTCATCTGGAACTACTACATTATTTGCGTTATCTCCTGGTTTATTTCCAGGATCCTTTTTTCCCTCGACAGTTACTGTACGTGTTTTGGTTGCTTTATTTTTTGCTGCATCTTCTACTGTATAAGTTATAACATATACTCCTTTCTTAGAAGTATCTACCTTACCTGTAACTACTATTTTGCTTGTTAAGTCACCATCTTTATTATCTTTAGCTGTAGCTCCCTCATCTTTATATGTGTCTCCAACTTTGATGGTAATCTTTTCTTTACCCTTTAAAGTTATAACAGGAGCTTCTTTATCTGGAGCTTCTTTATGTCTTTCACAAACTTTTGTTGGCAACATAAATTTGGCATCACTTGCACTTTTCCAAGCCGTATTTGTATCACTATTTGGTCTAGTTATAAAAGTACGTTCTACGGCATCAGGACAATTATCATTTGCTAATTCATATACACCTTCTTGCCCATCTACTGGACATACTTTAGTTGTTACGTGAACGTCACAAGTTTTTTTAGGTTCAGTACCTTTTACAAATACTTCTGTATATACTCTATTACCATTTACAGTTTCTTTGCAATGTTCTCCTGGCAATAATCCTGAATCTTTACAAACTGCAACTCTAACTATATTATCTGGGACATCAAAATCTTTATCTGGCAATTCTTCGTGTATTTTATTCATAACCCTCTTGAACACTTGCGAACCTGGATTAGAGTCCGTAATTATTGTTTCTGGTTGATCAAAACCGTACCAAATTGCTGCTGTATAATATGGTGTAAATCCACATAACCATCTGTCCTTATCTTTATCCGTCGTACCTGTTTTAGCGGCTGTCTCAATTCCAGTTACTTTACATGCTCTAGCAGTTCCATCTCCCCCTACAACAGGTTGTGTTAATATACTTTGTGCTATGTAAGCATTACCTTCAGATAATACACGATGTGATTCTTGATTCGGTTCTAATATGACTCCATTACTATCTTCTACTTTAGTATAAAATGTTGGCTCAATATACACACCATTATTAGCAATAGTTGCATAAGCCCCCGCCATTTCTAATGGACTAACTCCATGTGTAATACCACCTAAAGCTAAAGAATAGTTATTATCTTGTTCTTCATCAATAGTAGTAATTCCCATCTTTTCTAAGTATTCCATAGATTTTTTAGGAGTTAATTGTGTAATTATTTTAGCGGGTATTACATTTTGTGATACTTCTATAACACTTCTTATTGTAGATAATCCTTTATAATATCCATAATAATTTTTAACTGTTGCTCCTCCACCAAAATCGGTTGGTACATCATCATAAACAGATGCTGCTGTTATTAACCCTTCTTCCAATCCTGGAACTATTACTGCTAATGGTTTCATAGATGAACCTGTTTGCCTTGTAGAAGTTACTCTATTTAAATTAAAGTTAGTAGTTTTTTCTCCTATTTGCCCTACACAGCCCACTACATTACCAGTAGTATGGTCTATAATTACCATTGCTGATTGTGATGTTACATAATTTCCATTCTTATCTTTAGTTTCTTTAGAATTAATAACCTTAATGTCATTCATATAATCATATTCTATAGCTTCTTGTATAGATGTATCTTGTGTTGTATATATTTTCAAACCACCACTATATACATAGTTCTTAGCGAAATCTCTAGTACACTCTTTCTCTTCCATATAATCTTCAATCACTTGTTCGATAGCTAATTCTGTATGGAATGAAAGTACATTCATAGTAGTATCACCTTTTTCAAATTTTAAGCCAGCATCTGCTTCTGCAATCGCGTTATTATAGTCTTCCTCACTTGTAATAGCACCTACTTCTTTCATTTTATTTAAAACTACTTTTACTCTCTTCTTAATTTTTTCTTGCATTTCTTCAGGCATATTTCCTTCTTCGTCTAAATCTTCGAAAGGACTATATGCATTTGGTGAACTATTTATCCCTGCCATATATGCACATTCTGCTAAGCTCAAATCTTTAGCGGATTTATTAAAGTAGTATTTTGCACCTATCTCAACACCGTGTCTACTTTGACCTGTAGGACCACCTACATAAATTAAATTTAAATACAACTGTAATATTTCATCTTTAGAAATAAGTTGTTCTACATTATATGCTCTTCCCCATTCTTTAATCTTTCTAGTTATATCTCTTTCATCTTCTTTAGTTAAATTTTTAACTACTTGTTGTGTAATAGTACTTCCTCCATATGATGAATTACCTGTTAAGTATTTGAAAATAGCTCCTAGAGTTCTTTTAATATCTACACCACTATGTTCATAGAATCTTTCATCTTCCATCGCTACATATGCTTTAGGTAAATACTCTGCCATTTCGTCTAAAGTTACTGGTTGTCTAGTTTCGTCGCCAGACAATGTAGCTAAAAGTTCACCGTCAATATCATATACTTGAGAATTTGCGTCCCCCATAACTAAGTCCTCTTTACTCATTTTCCAATCGTCGCCAAATTCACTAAAAACCATTCCTATTACAACGCCAGCAGCAATAATACCTAATAATATTATCACTAAAATTGTAATTAAAATAATTTTCTTAGCTTTTCCTTTTTTGCCCTTTTTTCCACCTTTTGAATCCATCTTTTTTATATCTTTTTTTAGTTCTTTATTTGCTTGCTTTATATTTTTATCTTTTGAAACTGCGCTTCTACTTTTTTTATTGCTTTTTTTAGAATTATTTTTTTCTACCATTATTTCCTCCAAATTTTAAAAATATATCCTATTTATTATATTACATATTTTGTGAAATTACAACTATTAATTAGTAAATTTTTCTAAATCATTGTAACAACTCAGTAGGTATTTGACTAAAGCTTGCTATATAGCTATTTTTAGTCAAAACATATCTGTGGTTAACAATCAGGGTCTTGACTTGCAAATAGCTGTATATCAAGCTTTTCAAAGATTAGAACCTGAGTAGTTACAAATCATTTATATTTGTATACAACTTAGCACCTTCTTTAATTAATTCATTTGTTCCTTCGGAAAAGATACTATTTACATTCCCGAGGGACTGCGTATACCGTTTTTCCTTCTTCTAAAGCAAAATCTACAGTTATAAATGTACCACTCTTCATTTTAGCTTCTACTACTATTATACCTGATGATAAAGCACTAATTATTCTATTTCTTGCTGGAAAATTTTGAGGTTTAGCTACTTCATTTATTGAATATTCACTTATTAGTAAACCATTATTTTTTATAATATCTTTTGCTAAATCAATATTTGTTTTGGGATAAATATTATTAAATCCTGAGCCTAAAACTGCTATTGTTTGTTTTATTCCACCAATATGAGCATAAGTATCAATACCTGTTGCTAATCCACTTATAACTGTAATTTTATTTTCTGCTAATTCTTTAGCAATTTGTTTTGCCATACTCTTACCATATGTACTACATTGCCTCGCTCCTATAACTCCTATAATAGGCGTATTTAGCAAGTTTATATTCCCTATACAATATAAACTTGTTGGAGGATTGTAAATTCTTTTTAAATTTTCTGGAAATTGTTTGTTTTGAATTTTAAAAACTTTTATAATATACCTCTTTCTTTTGCCCCCAATATATTTAATTTAGAAACCTAAATAGAACATATAAAATCCAATAAATAAAATAATTATTCCCATTACATACCTTAAAATATTACTTATTTTACCATATTTATTACTACTTGTTATTCTTTGTATAAATCCTAAAGAAGTCCCTGTTATTATAACTAAAATACTATTTCCTATTGAATATAATAATAATAGTAATGTTCCCCAAATTATATTTCCACTATTAGCCACCAAGGCTAATAATACTATAAGTACAGGCGTAGAGCAAGGAGAGGAAAATATTCCTCCAAGTATTCCTGCTATTAAGACTCCTAAATAACCTTTTTTACTATTTTTTGATTGAAAAGTTGTGGGTTTTACGAAAGTAAATATTTCAAACATCTGTAATGACATTAATACCATTAAAATTCCTAATAATATAAACCACCACGAACCACCTGTTTGCATAAACTTTCCTAAAAATGATGCTACTGCTCCAAAAATAGTAAAAGTAATAGCCATCCCTATTGCAAATATTACCGATAATTTAAATGCTTTTTTGGGATTATTTACGCCTGTACCACCAACACATCCTATTATTAATGGTACAGTAGATAAAGAACAAGGCATAAATGCTGTTAAAACACCTGATAAAAAAGCTACTAATGGTGCTATCCAAAAATTATTTCTTATAACTTCAGACATTATTTCAAGTAGTTCATTCATTTAATCCCATCTCCCTTAACATATTTAACATTTGTTCTTTAGTTAATATTCCAACATGTGTTGTATATATATGTTCTCCATTTTCATCTTCTATAAACTCTAAACCTAATTCAGTAGCATTAGCAGGAGCATAAGGTGTTCCATCACTATTAAAAAGAATTTGTGTTGGTATTAACTGTATAGGATATTCATTAGCCAAAGTAGGATATTTCCAAACATCTATAAATTTTATAATTGCCTTACCTTGTAATTCTTCATTTAATTCTTCTAAAGCAGGTTCCATTTCTTTACAAGGTCCACAACCATCTGCTCCAAAATCTATTATAATTGGCAAATTATATGATTTTAATTTTTCCAAATCTATTTTTGATCTAGTATTTAATTTAAAATCAGAATTTACTAACACTTCTGTATTATCTATATTATTATTTATAATTTGATTATTTTCCTTTTCACCATTTTTTACAAACCAAATAATAATTATTACAAATATAATAATTAATACAACTAAAATTGATATGACTCTCTTATTTAACATAATTAATATCATTCCTTCCTAAGGCCAAATCTGGTTGGAAAAGAATTAAATTTTGACAACGTCAAAATTGTAATTATTTTTCAACCTTAAATCTCCTTATCTTCTATTAAATAACATACATATTATTATTTACTATATACATCAAATATATAAATCGAATTTAACTTATTATAATTTTCTTTTATATAATTAATTACTTCTAGAGGTGTTTGCCAGTTTAAATGATACTGTTCTTTTAATAATAAGATAATATAGAATATACTAAAACCATAAAAGATATTATTATTGAAAAAATACCTTTTTCTTACTTTTCTTTTTGCATAAATTACTTCATTACCCGCTTCCCATAATTTTAACATATGTATAACTACTGATATCTTTTTCATACACATCTCCTGTTAATTTTAATATTTTTGTAGATATATTCCTTAAATAAATAAATTGATATCATTATTATACTATTTTCTATTCAAAAAATCTATAAATTTTAAAAATTTTTATCCCTTTCTATTTGTTTACTATACCTATCCTCCTCTGAAAATATACACCCACAATATTTTTGCATATATAGTCCAAGTTCTCTAGCCTTATTTTGTCCTTCTCTAAAACCAACTCTGAAATCTCTATACAAAAATTCTATACCATATTTTTCAGATAATTCTTCACATATTTTCTTTAATTCATCATGTTTTTGATAAGGACTTACAAAAAGTGTTGAAGTAAAAGCATCATAACCTTGCTTTTTTGCATATTTTACTGCTACTTCAATACGTGATTTGTAACAATAATTTACACATCTATTTTCTAAATCGCTTATAATATTTTTCGTAAATTCTCTTAGGCCATAATTTTCATTGATAACATACGGTATATTAATACTTTCCATATAGCTTTTAAAACAATCTCTTCTTGCTTTATATTCTGTATATGGATGTATATTAGGATTATACCAATATGTTGTTATATCTATATTTTCTTCTTGTAAAACTTGTATACAATAAACACTACAAGGTGCACAACAAGTATGCATTAATACTTTCATATTACCTCCTTACTATACTTTTTCTAATACATTTTAATCTAAATTAATTCCCAAATGTTTATATGCTAATGGAGTTACCTCTCTACCTCTTGGAGTTCTTACTAAAAAACCTATCTGAATCAAATATGGCTCATATACATCTTCTATAGTTTCAGTTTCTTCTCCAATAGTTACTGCTATAGCTTCTAAACCAACAGGCCCTCCAGCATAATTTACTATTATTGTTTTTAATAATTTTCTATCTATTTCATCTAACCCTAAATCATCTATATCTAATCTATTTAACGCTATTTTAGCTATTTCTTTTGTAATTTCTCCATCTCCTAATACACTTGCATAATCTCTTACTCTTTTTAATAATCTATTTGCTATTCTAGGAGTACCACGAGAACGTCTTGCTATCTCAACAGCACCTTCATTATCTATTGTTACTTTTAAAATATCTGCAGAACGTTTTACTATCGTTGTTAAATCTTCTGTATTATATAATTCCAATCTACTAATAATACCAAACCTGTCTCTTAATGGCGTAGTTAAAGAACCTGCTTTTGTAGTAGCTCCTATTAAAGTAAATTTAGGCAAATCAAGCCTAATAGATCTAGCACTTGGGCCTTTTCCAATTATAATATCTAAACTATAATCTTCTAAAGCAGGATATAAAATTTCTTCTACACTCTTATTTAATCTATGTATTTCATCTATGAACAAAACATCGTTTTCAGATAAATTTGTTAATAATGCAGCTAAATCCCCAGGTTTTTCTATAGCAGGGCCGGATGTTATTTTAATATTAGAATTCATCTCATTAGCTATTATATTTGATAATGTAGTTTTTCCTAGCCCAGGAGGACCATATAATAATACATGATCTAAAGGTTCATTTCTTTTCTTAGCTGCTTCTATATATATTTTTATACTATCTTTTACCTTATTCTGACCTATATATTCATTTAAAAATCTAGGTCTTAATGAAGTTTCTATTATCTCTTCTGACTGATTTTGAAGACTTGGTTGTAAAATGTTATCTAAGTTATCTTTCATATTTATTCCTTTCTAAATAATAAATTTTTATTATACAAGTTTCTTTTTTTCATAACGAATTATAGTTAAAATCAAATTGATAATAAAATCATTAATGGATTAATAGATACATTTATTATCTCCTTAATATAAATCTAACATTACTTACATATTTTACTATAAAAAGCCAAAAATATCAAGGAATTTCAAAAAGAAAAACACCTAAAGTTTCCCTTAAGTGTTTCCTAAATAATTAAACTAATTGTAATATTACTTTTTCAGCTCCATCGCCAAATCTTTTACCTATTCTAACTATTTTTGTATAACCACCTATTCTTCCTTCATATTTAGGTGCTATTTCATTAAATAATTTTGATGGTAAATCTACTTTATTTCCTCCAGAATCAGATACTTTATTTAATTTTCTCATTATTTTTCTTCTAGCATTTAATCTTGAAGGCATATCTTTTTGTCTTTTTTCCATTTTTTCTTCTTTAACGACTCTAAGATATTCTTTACCATTTTTACTTGTTACTTTTTCTGTTTCTTTATTTCCATTAGCATCTAATTTTGCTTTTACTACTTTAACTTCTACTTCTTCAAAGTTTTTAGCTTCTTTTACTGCTAAAGAAATTATACTATCAGCAATGGCTTTTACTTCTTTAGCTCTTGCTAAAGTTGTTTCTATTTTACCATGTAAAATTAAATCTGTTGTTTGAGATTTAAGCATTGCTAATCTTATATCAGTCTTTCTGCCTAATTTTCTATCAGTTGCCATTTTATATTCACCTCTTTTTGTAATATTTTCTATTCATCTTCATCTTTAAAAGTTAATCCTAAAGATTTTACTTTATTTATAACTTCTTCTAAAGATTTTCTACCTAAATTTCTCACTTTCATTAAATGAGATTCAGTTTTATTTGTTAAGTCTTCAACTGTAAATATACCAGCTCTTTTTAAACAATTATATGATCTTACAGATAATTCTAATTCTTCTATTGGCATTTCTAAGACACGTTCTTTCTTAGTTTCTTCTTTTTCAATCATAACTTGTGTATTTTTTGCTACTTCTGATAAATCTACAAATAATTCTAAGTGACCTGTCATTATTTTTGCAGCTAAGCTTAATGCTTCAAATGGTTTTAAACTTCCATCCGTCCATACTTCTACTGTTAATTTATCAAAATCCATCATTTGACCAACTCTAGCTGTTTCAACAGTGTAATTTACTTTTTTAACAGGTGTAAAAATTGAGTCTATTGGTAAAACATTTAATGCTTGATTTGATTTTTTATTATTCTCAGCAGTGTTATATCCTCTTCCTCTTTCAACTGTCATTTCTATTTTTAAAGTTTCACCTTCTGCTACTGTAGCAATATGAAGATCAGGATTTAATATTTCTACTGTTCCATCTGTAATTATATCTCCAGCTGTTACTTCTCCTTCACCTTTAAAATCAATAGTTACTATTTTTTCTTGCATATCATGAAGTTTTAATCTTACATTCTTTAAATTTAAGATTATTTCTGGTACGTCTTCTACAACTCCTGGAATTGTTGAAAATTCATGAACTACGCCATCTATTTTTATACTTGTTATAGCTGCACCTGGTAATGAAGAACGTAAAATTCTTCTTAAAGAATTACCTAATGTGATACCATAACCTCTTTCTAATGGTTCGCATACAAATTTTCCATAATTTTCTGCATCATTCATTATTAAGCATTCAATGTTTGGTTTTTCAAACTCTATCATTATTACCCTCCTTGAAATATTAATTTTATATTAATATCCCCAATTTTAAATATCAAATTTCTAAATTTAATTTTAAATATATAAGTATAATTATTATTTTGAATATAATTCAACAATTAAATGCTCTGCTACATCATAATCAATGTCTTCTCTTGATGCTAATCTTACAATTTTACCAGACATATTTTTACCATCAACTTCTACCCAAGGTGCCATTGCTCTACCTGCACTTAATTCAATATTTTCTTTTATTGTTTTATTGTCTTTTTTATTTTCTTTTACAGCTATAACATCACCAGCTTTTACTATGTATGATGCTATATCTACTTTTTTACCATTTACTGTAAATTGTCCATGGTTTACATATTGTCTAGCTTGTGCTCTTGTTTTTGCAAACCCCATTCTAAAAACAACATTGTCTAATCTACTTTCTAATAATGTAAGTAAATTTTCACCAGTAATACCTTTTTTGCTAGATGCTATTTCAAAGTATTTTCTAAATTGTCTTTCACCTACACCATAAATAAATTTTACTTTTTGTTTTTCTGTAAGTTGCATTCCATACTCACTAACTTTTTTATTAGCCTTTTTTGGTTTTTTATTTGATTTTTTATCAATTCCTAAAACCATAGGTTCAATACCTAATGTTCTACATCTTTTAAGAATTGGATCTCTTTTTACTGACATTTATTTTCACCTCTCTATTTTATAAGATATTTTCTACACTCTTCTTCTTTTTGGTGGTCTACAACCATTATGTGGAATTGGTGTAACGTCTTTTATCATACTAATTTCAAGACCTGTAGCTTGTAATGATCTTATTGCAGCTTCACGTCCTGCTCCTGGTCCTTTTACATATACTTCTACTGTTTTTAATCCATGCTCCATTGCTGCTTTAGCTGCAGTTTCAGCTGCATTTCCTGCTGCAAATGGTGTACTTTTTCTTGAACCTTTAAATCCTAATTCGCCAGCACTAGCCCAAGATAATGTATTACCTTGTGAATCTGTTATAGTAACAATAGTATTATTAAAACTTGAATGTATATGTGCTTGACCTTTATCTATATTTTTTCTGTTTCTTCTTGAAACAGTCTTTTTTGTTACTGCTTTAGCCATTATAGATTATCCTCCTTAAACACTCTTTTTACTTTTACTAACTAATTTTCTAGGACCTTTTCTTGTACGGGCATTAGTTTTTGTTCTTTGTCCTCTTACAGGTAGTCCTCTTCTATGTCTTAAGCCTCTATAACATCCGATTTCTGTTAATCTTTTAATATTTAAAGCTACTTCTCTTCTTAAATCACCTTCTACTTTGTAATCTTCCATAGCTTTTCTTATTTTATTAACATCCTCATCTGATAAATCTTTTACTCTAGTATCTGGATTAACTCCAGCCTCTGCAAGAATTTTATTTGAACTTGTTCTTCCTATACCATAAATATAAGTAAGTCCTATTTCAACTCTTTTTTCCCTAGGTAAATCTACTCCTGCTATACGAGCCATAATTTTTAGCACCTCCATATTTTTTCTTTATTAAAAATTATTCCTGGGATTGTAATCGTTTTTTACATAGAAAAAACGACAAAGAATATTTTTAAAATTTATATAAACACAATTAAATTTATCAGCCGCTACTTAATTGTGTTGATATCTAAACTAAAATTAACCTTGTCTTTGTTTATGTTTTGGGTTTTCACAGATTACCCTAACAACACCTTTTCTTTTAATTACTTTGCATTTTTCACACATTTTTTTTACTGATGGTCTTACCTTCATCTTATTCACCTCTTATTTTATAATAATATGTTTTAATAAACATGTTTCAAGCAATACATTATTTTGCTCTCCATGTTATACGACCTTTAGTTAAATCATATGGAGAAAGTTCTAATTTTACTTTGTCTCCTGGTAATATCTTAATATAATTCATTCTTAATTTACCAGAGATATGTGCCAATACTTCATGTCCATTTTCTAATTTTACTTTAAACACTGTATTTGGCAAAGAGTCAGTTACTACACCTTCTACCTCTATAACATCTTCTTTAGACATATTTATTACCTCCATATTATAAAAAATTAAATATTTTTCCAATAACTATTATATTATACACTAAATTTCCTATAATGTCAATATTTGGGGTTCATTTTCTGTAATTAAAACTGTATTTTCGTAATGCGCTGTTAATGTTCCATCTTCTGAAACGATTGTCCAGCCATCATCTAGTTCAAGAATACCTTCTTTTCCCATTATAACCATGGGTTCTATTGCTAATGTCATCCCCGGCATTAATCTTATACCTTTTCCTGGTTTTCCATAATTTGGAATTCCTGGATCTTCATGCATTTCTTTCCCTATTCCATGACCTTGAAATTCTTTTACAACAGAATATCCATGTTCTTTTACATAATTTCCTATTGTTGATGATATATCTCCTAAACGATTTCCTTTTTTAGCAAATTTAATTCCTTCGAAAAAGGCTTGTTTAGTTACTGCAACTAATTCTTGAGCTTCTTTAGATACATTTCCCACTAAATAGGTTCTTGCACAATCTCCATGATATCCATTTTTTAAGACTACTAAGTCTATACTTACGATGTCTCCATCTTTAATTATTATCTTATCTGATGGTACTCCATGTATAAGCACATCATTTATAGAAATACATAATGTTCCTGGAAATGGTGGCATATCTTTATAATAATTTGGATAATTTTTTTGAGCTGGAATTGCATTTTGAGATAATATATATTTTTCTGCAATTTTATCTAATTCCAGTGTTGATATTCCTGGTTTTATTGCTTTTTCTACTATTTTTTGAGTCTCATTTGCAATTCTGCAAGCTTCCTTCATTATTTCTATTTCTTTTTTAGATTTTATTGTTACCAATTTAAAACACTTACTTTCTAAAAAACTTATAATTATTATTTTGTTAATTTAATAATAGTTTTTAAATATAATTTTTTTAAGTAAACTATCAAATAAAACATTCACAGAATTTCTAAACATTTTCTATGGCACCCTTCCAAGGTAAACTTGAACGCTTTCCATAAAAAATATTAAGAACTTCTAGCTCTGTTTTATTATGAATAGTTTAACTTTGCAAAAATTATATTTAAAAACATATTATAAGTAATAAATAACTAATTATTTTTCTTAGCATACTCAACAAATTCATTAGCAACATCTATAGATGTTTTATGATTTTCTAAAGTAATTTGTTTTTCTACTAATACACCTGTTTCCTTATAATAATTAATTATTTCTGGACTAGTTTTTTTATAAACTTCTAATCTTTCTTTAAAAACCGCCTCATTATCATCAGGTCTTTGTATTAATTTACTTCCACATTTATCACATATATTTTCTTTAGAAGGTTTTTTAAATTCTAAATTATATATTTCCCTACAAGAATCATTACTACAAATTCTTCTTTTTAAAATTCTATCTAAAATAATTTGTTCTTCAACATTTAGATATAAAACATAATCTATTTTAGTATTATTTTCTTTTAAAAATTCATCTAATTTAATAGCTTGAGTTTTTGTTCTTGGATATCCATCTAATAATGCCCCGTTTTTTACATCGTCTTTCTGTAACCTATCATATATAATTTTTATTGTTAATTCGTCAGGTACTAATAAGCCATTATTAACATATTTGGCTAATTCTTTTCCTAACTCATTACCTTCTTTAATATATTCTCTAAATATATCTCCTGTGGAAATATGTACTAGTCCTAAATCCTTAGCCACCATATTTCCTACAGTACCTTTACCACTTCCGTGGCGTTCCTAACATAATTATATACATATATATACTCACAATCTCTTTTCTTTATTATTCTAAAAATCCTTTATAATGTCTCATAACTAATTGAGATTCTAACTGTTGAATAATTTCTATAACTACACCAACAACAATTAATATTGATGTTCCACCAAATGCTATATTTAATCCTGTAAATTTCATGAACATAGGTAATATAGCTACTACACCTAAATATATACCTCCAAATACAGTTAATTTACTCATTACTGATGTTAAATAATCTGTTGTAGGTTTTCCAGCTCTTATTCCTGGTATGAAGCCACCATTTTTCTTAATGTTGCTTGATACTTCAGCTGGATTGAATACTGCATAAGTATAGAAAAATGTAAATCCAACTATTAATAATAAATATACTATTGCATTAGCAATTACATACCCAATAGCTACATCTGAAGATGATGTTGCTAATGAAAAATTATATAATACATTTAAAAATCCTGATTCTGAAGCAATATTAGGATTAAATATTTGTATTATTAAAGCAGGGAATGTCATAAATGATGAAGCAAAAATTATTGGAATAACACCTGCCATTGCTAATTTTAATGGTATATGTGTATTTTGTCCTCCATACATTTTTCTTCCTACTACTTTTTTAGCATATTGTACAGGAATTCTTCTTTCAGCTTTTTGTACAAATACAACTGCTGCTACAAGAATTAATGCACCTACTAATATTCCTAAAGATTTTATTAATCCAACAGAATCAAAACCTGCTGTTGTAAATAATAAGCCCCATATTGTAGTTAATAATGTTGGTAAACCTGCGATTATACCTACAAATATAATCATAGATATACCGTTACCAATACCTTTCTTAGTAATTTGTTCTCCAAGCCACATTAATATTGATGTACCAGTTACTAATGATATAATAACTGTTAACGCTGTAATAAATCCATTGTCTAAGAATATTCCACTTGCACTATATGAAATATAAATTCCTATAGCTTCTACTGTTGCTAAAACTATTGTAACTATTTTAGTTATTTTATTTATTTTAGCTCTTCCCATTTCTCCGCCTTCTTTAGCTAACTTATCCAAAGAAGGTATTACCATTTGCAATAACTGCATTATAATCGATGCTGTAATATAAGGTGTAATAGACATTGCAAATAATGAGAATCTTGAAAAAGCGCCCCCTGATATTAAATCTATAAGTCCTACTAGACTTTGAGAAGAATTAGCCATAGCATCTGCTAATGCTATAACATCTACACCAGGTGCTGTTATATAACAACCAATTCTAAAAACTACGATTAAAACTAATGTATATAAAAGTTTTTTTCTTACTGCTGGAGTTTTTATCGCGTTCATAATAGTTTTAAACATTATTTATTCACCTCAACCTTTCCTCCAGCTGCTTCAATTTTTTCTTGAGCACCTTTTGTACATTTAACAGCTTTTACTGTTAATGCTTTTTCTATATTGCCTGTTCCTAAAATAACAATACCATCATTTATTTTAGATATAATTCCTTCTGCTAATAAAGTTTCAGCTGTTACTTCTTTTGCTTTAGATTTATTTAACATTGTTAAAGTAACTTCTGTATATGTTAAAGCATGGATATTAGTAAATCCTCTTTTTGGTAATCTTCTATATAATGGTGTTTGGCCACCTTCAAATCCTCTTCTTACTCCACCACCTGATCTAGCCTTTTGTCCTTTTTGACCACGTCCTGAAGTTTTTCCAAGTCCTGAACTTGAACCTCTACCTACTCTTTTTCTTGATACTCTTTTTGTAGCACTTTTAATTTCGCCTAATTGCATCGTAAATTCACCTCCAATATTTAATTTTAAATTATTTTAAATTATAATATATCTTCAACTCTTTTGCCTCTTTTTTTGGCAACTTGTTCTATTGTGTTCATATTTTGTAATGCATTTATAGTAGCAAACACTACGTTTCTTGGATTATTTGTTCCAATAACTTTAGTTTTTATATCTCTATATCCAGCTAATTCTAATACTGGTCTTACGCTACCACCTGCAATTAATCCTGAACCTTCAGCACCTGGTTTTAATAATACAGTTGCACTACCAAATTTGCCTAAATATTCGTGAGGTATTGTTGTTCCTACAATTGGAACTTCTATTAAATTCTTTTTAGCTTCGTCTATAGCTTTTTTTATTGCATCTGGTACTTCAGCTGCTTTACCATTTCCTACACCAATATGTCCATTACCATCTCCAACTACAACTACAGCACTAAATCTAAAAGTTCTACCACCTTTTACAACTTTTGCAACTCTATTAATTGCAACTACTTTTTCTTTTAATTCTTGAACTTCATTATTTGATTCCATTGAATTCGAAATCCTCCTTCCTTAAATTTTTTAAAATTCTAAGCCTGCTTCTCTTGCAGATTCTGCTAATGCTTTAACTACTCCATGATAAATATATCCACTTCTATCAAATACTATAGTCTTTATATTTTTTTCCATTGCTCTTTTAGCAATTAAAGCACCTATTTCTTTAGCAGCAGCAACATTAGAGTGTTTTTCTTTTATCTCTTTATCTAATGTAGATGCGCTTACTAATGTTACACCTTTTGTATCATCAATTACTTGTGCATACAAATTTGTATTACTTCTAAAAACACAAAGTCTTGGACGCTCTGTAGTACCTGATACTTTATTACGAACTCTAGCATGTCTTCTTTCTCTTTCAGACTTTCTATCTATTTTTGTAATCATTTAATTTTCACCTCTTCTAAACTTTATTTCTTACCTGTCTTACCTTCTTTTCTACGAATAACTTCATAATCGTATTTAATACCTTTACCTCTATATACTTCAGGTAATCTTTTTGTTCTAATAACAGCAGCAGTTTGACCTACTAATTCTTTATCAATTCCTTTTACTATTATTTGGTTAGGTGTTGGAACCTCAAATTTAATTCCTTCTGGTTCTTCCATTTCTACTGGATGTGAATAGCCTAAGTTAAGAACTAATTTTTTGCCTTGTTTTTGTGCTCTATAACCTACACCATTAACTTCTAATGTTTTTGAAAATTCATTAGTTACACCTAATATCATATTATTTATTAATGTTCTTGTTAAACCGTGTAAACTTCTATTTTCTTTTAAGTCATTTGGTCTAGCAACTGTTACAGTATTATCTTTAACCTCAATTTTCATATCTTTATGCATTTCTTTTGTCATTGTTCCTTTAGGGCCTTTAACTGTAACAACATTTCCATCTATTTTTACTTCTACTCCTTCTGGAATTGCTATTGGTTTATTTCCTATTCTTGACATTATTTATTAACTCCTTTCTTAAATATTACCAAACATATGCTAAAACTTCTCCACCAACATTATTTTTTCTTGCATCTTTATCTGTCATAATTCCTTTTGGTGTTGATATTATAGCTATTCCTAATCCGTTAAGAACTTTTGGTAATTCTTCTTTTGAAGCATAAATTCTTAACCCAGGTTTACTTATTCTTTTCAATCCAGCTATAACTTTATTTCCTTTTTCATCATACTTTAAAGTAACTCTTATAACACCTTGTGTGTCGTTTTCAAGTTCTTCATATGATGTTATATATCCTTCATTATATAAGATTTCAGCTATTGCTAACTTCATTTTTGATTTTGGAATATCTACGATTTTTGCTTTAGATTTATTTCCATTTCTAATTCTTGTTAACATATCAGCTATTGGATCAGTAGTATTCATATTTTTATTTACCTCCTTTTAAGTTTTACAAATCTATTAGATTTATTACCAGCTAGCTTTTTTAACTCCTGGTATTTCACCTTTATGTGCTAATTCTCTAAAACATACACGGCATATACCATATTTTCTAATATATGCATGTGGTCTACCACATAATTTACATCTATTATATTCTCTTGTTTTATATTTTTGTGGTCTTTGTTGTTTTACTTTCATTGATTTTTTAGCCATTTGATTAAATTACCTCCTTTAAGGTTATATTTTATTTGCTAAAAGGCATTCCTAATAATGTTAATAATTCTTTTGCTTCTTCATCTGTCTTAGCAGTAGTAACAAATATTATATCCATACCTCTTAATTTATCTATTTTATCATATTCTATTTCTGGGAATATTAACTGTTCTTTTATACCCATAGAGTAATTTCCTCTTCCATCAAATGAATTAACAGAAACACCTCTAAAATCTCTAACTCTTGGAAGTGCAACATTAAATAATTTATAAACAAAATCATACATTTTACCAGCTCTTAATGTTACCTTACATCCAACACTTACACCTTCTCTTAATTTAAAAGCAGCTATAGCTTTTTTAGATTTTGTTACAACTGGTTTTTGACCTGTAATTAATGTTAAGTCATTAACTGCATTCTCTAAAACTTTAGGTGTATCTTTTATATCGCCTAATCCCATATTTATAACGATTTTTTCTAATTTTGGGACTTGCATTTCTGAAGTATAACCAAATTTTTTCATCATAGCTTGTTTTACTTCTTTATCATATACTTCTTTTAACTTTTCCATTATAAGTTTTACCTCCTTTTTTTATTATTTTAGTTCTGCACCACATTTTCTGCAAACTCTTACTTTATTTTCTTTTTCTATTTTATATCCAACTTTTACTGGTTTATTACATTTTGGACATACAACACCTAGCTTTGCGCTATGTATTGGACATTCTACTGGAATTATTCCGCCTTCTTGACCTTGTTTTCTAGGTTTTGTGTGTTTTTTCCTCACATTAACACCTTTTACTATAACCTTTTCAACTTTAGGTAAAACTTGAAGTACTTCTCCTTTTTTTCCTTTATCATTTCCAGCTAAAACTTGAACTGTATCGCCTTTCTTTATTTTCACAGTTTTCACCTCTTTAAAAAATATTTTTATATTACCTAGCTTATTATAATACTTCTGGAGCTAATGATAATATTTTCATATAATCGTGATCTCTTAATTCTCTAGCTATAGGTCCAAATATACGAGTACCTTTAGGTGTTTTATCATCACGAATTATAACAGCAGCATTTTCATCAAATCTTAAATATGAGCCGTCTTCTCTTCTTATTGGTCTTTTTGTTCTAACTACAACAGCTTTTACGACATCACCTTTATTAACAACGCCTCCTGGTGTTGCTGATTTTACAGAAGCTATTATTACATCACCTATACCTGCATATTTTCTATGTGATCCGCCTAAGCATCTGATACACATAATTTCTTTTGCACCAGTATTATCAGCTACTTTTAATATTGTTTGTTGTTGTACCATGAGTCTTATTCCTCCTTATTTTAATTCTATTTTATTATAGCCTTTTCAACTATTTCAACAACTCTCCATCTTTTATCTTTAGATAAAGGTCTTGTTTCCATAACTTTAACTTTATCACCAATTTGACATTTATTTTCTTCATCATGAGCTTTTAAGTTATAAGTTCTTTTTACTATTTTTCCATATACTGGGTGTTTTACATTAGTTTGTACGGCTACAACTACAGTTTTATCCATTTTATCAGATTTTACTGTACCAATTAATACTTTACGAAGATTTCTTTCTTCCATTTGAAATTGCCTCCTTTCCAAAACTATTTTACTTCTAATTCTCTTTGTCTTAAAACAGTTTTCATTCTTGCTATATCTTTTTTTACTTCTTTTATTCTCATAGGATTATCTAATCCATTTGTAGCTAATTTAAATCTTAATTTAAATAACTCTTGTTTTAATTCTCCTATTTCTTTTTCTAGTTCTGGTGAAGACATTTCTTTAATTTTATTAATCTTCATCACTATCACCACCTACTTCATTTTCTCTTGCTATAAATTTAGTTTTAATTGGTAGTTTATGTGCAGCAAGTCTTAATGCTTCTTTTGCTATATCTTCAGAAATACCTTCTATTTCAAACATTACTCTTCCTGGTTTAACTACCGCTACCCAATATTCTACAGCACCTTTACCTTTACCCATACGAGTTCCAATAGGTTTAGTAGATATCGGTTTGTCTGGAAATAATTTTATCCAAACTTTTCCACCTCTTTTTATGAAACGAGTCATAGCTATACGAGCAGCTTCTATTTGATTTGCTGTTATTAATCCAGCTTCTAAAGCTTGTAGTCCATATTGTCCTTCAGTAACTTTATTTCCTCTTGTAGCTTTTCCTCTATTTCTACCTTTTTGCATCTTTCTATATTTAGTCTTTTTTGGCATTACTGG
Source organism: uncultured Clostridia bacterium (assembly GCA_934182605.1). GTDB lineage: Bacteria > Bacillota > Clostridia > TANB77 > CAG-508 > CALXUC01. Next base: position 47,789 of record CAKPRQ010000006.1, read on the forward strand.
CATTAGTCTTCTCCTCCTTCTTTACTCTCTTTTTTAGGTTTTTCAGGAAGAACTTCACCTTTATATATCCAAACTTTAACACCGATTTTTCCATATGTTGTATTTGCTTCTGCAAATCCATAATCTATATCAGCTCTCAAAGTTTGAAGAGGAATAGTTCCTTCTTTGTAGAATTCTGTTCTTGCCATATCAGCTCCACCTAATCTACCAGATACAGATGTTTTTATTCCTAATGCTCCTGCTTTCATTGCTTTTTGCATTACAGATTTCATTGCTTTTCTAAAAGAAATTCTTCTTTCTAATTGTCCAGCAACATTTTCTGCTACTAATTGAGCATTTATATCTACATCTTTAACCTCTACAATATTTAAGTTTACATCTTTACCTATCATTTTAACTAATTCTGCTTTTAAGCTTTCTGCTAAGTTTCCACCTTTTCCAATTACTAAACCTGGTTTTGCTGTGAAAACATTTACTTTTACCATTTTGGCTGTTCTTTCGATTTCTATTTTTGAAATTCCACTTGCATATAATTTGCTTTTTACAAATTTACGTATTTTAACGTCTTCTACTAAGTAGTCTCCAAAGTTTTTTGAGTCTGCGTACCATTTTGAACTCCAATCTTTGATTATTCCTACTCTCATTCCATGTGGATGCATTTTTTGCCCCATCTTAAAATCCTCCTCTCTTTCTTTATGCAATCTCTCTTAATACTATTGTTATATGACTTGTTCTTTTTCTAATTCTTACTGCTGAACCTTTTGCAGCTGGTCTTATTCTTTTTAATGTAGGTCCTTGATTAGCATATATTTCACTAACTACTAAGTTATTTCTAGTCATATGATTATTATTTTCTGCATTTGCTAATGCTGATTTTAATAATTTTTCTATTATTTCTGCTGAAGCTTTAGGTGCAAATTTTACGATTGCTAATGCTTCATTTACGCTTTTCCCTCTAATTAAGTCAGCAACTATCTTTACTTTTCTAGCTGAAATTCTAGCATAACGCAATTCTGCTCTAGCTTCTTTAACTTGATTTTCTAATTGTTCTGGCACTTTCTTTACCTCCTAATTTTTATTTTACTTAACAGCTGATGCTTTTTCTCCTGCATGACCTTTAAAAGTTCTTGTTGGTGCGAATTCACCTAACTTATGTCCAATCATTTCTTCTGTTATATATACAGGAACATGTTTTCTCCCATCATGAACAGCTATTGTATGACCAACCATTTGTGGGTATATTGTAGATGCTCTTGACCATGTTTTTAATACTTCTTTTTTGTTTTGCTCATTTAATGCTGTTATTCTTTTCATTAATTCTGGTGCTACAAATGGTGCTTTTTTACTTGATCTACTCATAACGCTTATTTCCTCCTTTTAACAATAAACTTACTTGATTGTTTCTTATTATTTCTTGTCTTATATCCTAAAGCTGGTTTACCCCAAGGAGTTAATGGACCTGCGTGTCCTATTGGTGCTCTACCTTCTCCACCACCATGTGGGTGATCATTAGGGTTCATTACGCTACCTCTTACAGTAGGTCTGATTCCTAAATGTCTGCTCTTTCCAGCTTTTCCTAATTTAATGTTTTCATGATCTGTATTACCTACAGTGCCTATTGTTGCTCTACAAGTAACTAATATAAGTCTCATTTCTCCTGAAGGTAATCTTAAGTGTGCATATCTACCTTCTTTAGCCATTAATTGAGCTTCTTGGCCAGCAGCTCTTACTAATTTACCACCTTGACCAGGTCTTAACTCAACATTATGAATCATTGTACCTACTGGTATATTTGCTATTGGTAAACAATTTCCAACTTTTATATCAGCATTTGAACCTGATACTACTTTATCTCCTTCAGTTAATCCAACTGGTGCTAATATATATGCTTTTTCTCCATCTTCATATTGGATTAAAGCTATATTACTACTACGGTTTGGATCATATTCGATTCCTATAACTGTAGCTACCATATTGTCTTTATTACGTTTAAAATCGATTATTCTATATTTTCTTCTACTTCCTCCACCTTGATGTCTTACTGTAATTCTACCATAAGAATTTCTACCTGCATTTTTCTTTTTTGTAGCAAGTAAAGATTTTTCAGGAGTCTTCTTTGTAATTTCTTCGAAAGAAGATACAGTCATATTTCTTGTTGATGGAGTAATTGGTTTATAATGTTTAATTCCCATTTTAAGTTCTCTCCCTTTCTTTCTATAACGGATTTTTTTCCTGCTCCGCAACAGATATTTTATTTGCTTATACTTAAGCTCCCATAAATTCATCGATAGATTCTTTGTATTTTCTATCTTCTTTTACAGATTTTCCACCTTTAGTTAAGTATGTTCTAGTTTCTGGATTGGTATCTATTGTTACAATAGCTTTTTTCCAGTCACTTGTCATACCTCTGTGTACTCCCACTCTTTTTGCTTTACCTTTAACACTTATTGTGTTAACTTTTAATACTTTAACATCAAAAAGCATCTCAACAGCGTGCGCTATTTGAACCTTTGTTGCATTTCTATTTACTTCAAAAGTATATTTTCCAAATTGAATATCCATATTACTTTTTTCTGTAATTATTGGTCTTACTATAATATCTTCTGGCTTCATTTATGCGTACACCTCCTCGATTTTTTTAACAGCATCTAATGTTAAAATTAATTTATTATATTTTAATAAATCATACACATTTATTGTGTTTACTAAAGAAGTTTTAACATTTTCTATATTTCTTGCTGATTTTTGTACATTTTCATTTTTTTCTGGTAAAACTATTAAAGTTTTTCCTTCTACTTTTAAATTATTCAATGCACTTACCATTGATTTTGTTTTTATTTCTTTTAATGGTAATGTATCAACTACTATTAATTGATTTTCAATTACTTTAGAACTTAATACTGATTTTAAAGCTAATCTTCTTTCTTTTTTATTAACTCTATATTTATAGCTACGAGGTTTTGGTCCTAATGCAATACCTCCCTTAATCCATTGTGGTGCTCTTATACTACCTTGTCTAGCTCTACCAGTACCTTTTTGTCTCCATGGCTTTTTACCACCACCACGTACTTCTGCTCTAGTTTTAGTACTTTGAGTACCTTGTCTTTGATTAGCTAAGTAATTTACTAATACTGCATGTACTACATTTTCATTTGGTATAATTCCAAAGATTTCTTCTTTTAATTCAACTTCGCTAACCTTTTTACCGTCTATATTATATACGTCTACTTTAGGCATTTTCTACTTCCTCCTTCTTTCAAATTAACCTTTTTTAACTGCGTTTTTTACTTTTAAGATTGCTCCTTTAGGTCCAGGCACGCTACCTTTAACTAATATAACATTTTTATCTAAATCTACTCTTACAACTTTTAAGTTTTGTATTGTTACTGTTACATGTCCCATATGTCCTGGTAATTTTTTACCTTTAAATACTCTACCTGGAGTTGCACAAGCACCCATTGAACCTGGTCTTCTGTGATACATAGAACCATGTCCCATTGGTCCTCTTTGTTGTCCATGACGTTTTATAACACCTTGGAAACCTTTTCCTTTAGATACACCTTGTATATCTACTATATCTTCTGCTTTGAATATGTCCGCTTTTATTTCGTTACCTACTTTAAAACCTTCTATATCATCAAGTCTAAATTCTCTTAAATGTTTTTTTGGTGCAAGTTTTGCTTTATTGAAATGTCCTTTAATTGGTTCTATAACTTTCTTTTCTTTAACATTTCCAAAACCTAATTGCACTGCTTTGTATCCATCTGTTTCTTCATTTTTTATTTGTACTACTGTACAAGGTCCAGCTTCTAAAACTGTAACTGGAATAACTGCTCCATTTTCATCAAAAATTTGTGTCATTCCTAATTTTTTTGCGATTAAACCTTTATTCATTATTCTATATCCTCCTAACTATTGGCTGAATTTTTCAGCTTGGTTTTTTATTTTGTTCTTTTTAAGTATGAACAGTACTTGTTTAATCTTTTAGAAATTATAATTTAATTTCTATATCAACACCAGCTGGTAAATCTAATTTTTTAAGATTTTCAACTGTTTTTTGTGTTGGGTAAAGAATATCTATAACTCTTTTATGTGTTCTCATTTCAAATTGTTCCCTTGAATCTTTATGTTTGTGTGGAGAACGTAAAATTGTTACGATTTCTTTCTTTGTTGGAAGTGGAATTGGTCCTGAAACTTTTGCACCTGTTCTTTTAGCTGTTTCTACTATTTTTTCAGCAGACTGTTCTAAAATAAGATGATCATAAGCTTTTAGTCTAATTCTAATTTTTTCACTCCCTACAGTTTGTTTTGATGTTGCCATATTAAAATTTCCCTCCTTAATAAAAATTTTACCGGCAGTTATCAACGCACCCTAGTGTTTTTATTATAAACATACTAAAATCCAAGTAATATCTAATTGTATTCTTGGAATAAGTGCTTTTTTGAAACTTATCCGCCTGGTCATAGCCAAAGACATACTCCACAAGAGTTCCCTCCGTTGCTTCAAAACTTCAACGTAGCTACATCTTGCTTCAACGCAAATCTAATCACATACTCTAATATTATACATGGTTTTTATTTGAATGTCAAGCAAAATTTGGAAAGTTTTTAAAAAAAGTGTTACAGTTTAATAAGAAAACATATAACTTTTACAAAATCGTGATATATAGCTATTTGTAAGTCAAGACCTGGATTGTGTCACCCTAGATATGTTTTGACTAAAATAGCTATATATCACGATTTTGTAAAATATTTAGTGAACAGTAACAGAAAAGTCTAAACTGTGATGACAACAATAGTTTAAAGAAGGTCCCTATTTAGGGACCTTCAATTCCTTTCAGTTTATTTCAAAGTGCTCTTACCTGTTTTTTTCACTATCGTTAAACCGAACAGAAAAACCGCTTTTACCAGCATCTTTCTGTATGTATTCATAAATTATCGCCATCGATACATCTATCATTTCCTCCACGTCTTTGTACAAGGTTAATTCTTTCTTAGGCCAAAAGCCTAACAAAATTTCACTTATCCCCTCCTCGTCATATTTATAAACGGTAAACTCCAGAGTATAATGATACCTCAACATATCATTTTCTTTTTTCCATATTTTACTTTTGGAATTGACCACAATACTAACAATTTTATTATTTCTGACGTTTTCGGAAATCTCTGTACTTTCCAACAACTCCGTCCATTGTGCTTTTTTCTTAGAATTTTCCTCCACATAGTGAAGGAAACTACAAATAGCAACAACTAGGACGAAAATACTTATGACAGCAATAAGGTTGCTGGTTGCCGGTTTCATTTAAGAACTCCTTGATAAATTGTTAAAAAATTTATATATATTGTAGCATACTTTACATAAAAAATAAAGTACCTTGAATTGTTTTTAATCTTTAAAATTACAGTTCAGTGTAACTTTATAAATAAAGCTCTAGTTATTATTAATCTTATTCATGAAAAAATAAAAATAGCAAAGAAACTCTATTGCCATTTTTACTGTTTAGTTATTTTAACTAATTCTTTTCCACATATAGCATGTTATATATGGTTGTATATTGTTATGTGCAGCAGAACTTCCAACCGAACTAGTTGTTTTAGATGATGAAGATGCAGTAGTTAAAAAATTGGTATATGTAGCTCCTAACCCTGTAGATACAGACTTTACGCCTCTTGTTGATGATGTGCCTGTAACAGCAGTTAATGTATGACTATGTGCAGGCATTTCTTGAACAGTTAATAAATGATTATATTCACCACCTGTTTGATTTATTATAAATTCCAACTGTTCTCCTCTTGTATCTTCACCAATTCCAACTCCAACTAGAGTTCTACCTTGTCCATAAGCTTCCCAAGTACCTCCGAACAAATCTGCTGGATTTGTTTCAATTGTACCTAAATAAATTGAACCCACGGGATAAGCTTGCAATATATCTCCCATTCCTTGATTCTCTAGCTCCTCTACTCTTGAAATCAAATCATTTACTATATTTCGCAATTCATCATCTGATATATCTCCACCATTTATATCATCATTAGCTAACAAATTATTAATATAATCAGCCTCATTTTGAGCAGCTTGTGTATATTTTTCTGATGCAGCATTTATTCTATCAAAAAAATTATTGTCTCCAAAAATAAAACTAATAGCTACTCCTGCTAAAATCAACATTATTATTACAGTTATTACTAATGTTATTAAAGTTATTCCCTTATTTTTTTCTTTTTCACCTATATAACAATAAAATTTTCTAATTATATATTTTAACATTTTATATTCCTCCTAAATTTTTAAATATAACTATATACTAATTATATCTTACTTTTTTCTTCTGACGATATTAAATTATATTTATTATATCATTCTCTTTTATAATTGTAAATATACTTTTTACTTTAATCGCTTGCTTATACATGTAAGTTACTAGTTTTCAACGAATTGTTACAATTATATTAATTTTATATTACAATTGTATTACAAATATTTTACTAATTTCTTCAGTTAATATTTATTTATATCTTTAATATAAAATGTTTTGTTATAATAAAAAATTAATCTTGATATATATCTATTTTAATCAAAATATAGCTGAATTAACAAACTATGTCTTGATTTTAAAATAATTGTATATCAAGATTCTTCAAAAATAATATACTTTAATAACGAGCTACAACTTATATTCTATGAGTCAAATTGCATTTACTCCCTTATCTTAGCTCCTACACCTTTTTCTAATTCTTCTAAAATTTCTTTCATAACAGGATTTATATCATCATCAGTTAAAGTTCTTTCAGCAATTCTGAATTTTAAAGCATATGCTACACTCTTTTTATTTTCTCCCAATTTTTCTGTGTTTCTAAAAATATCGAATAATTCAACTGTTTCTAATACTTTTTTAGCTTTTTTCTTAATTATTTTTTCTATTTGTCCTACTTCAATATTTTCATCTACTACTACAGCCAAATCTCTTTCTACTGCTGGGAATTTTGGAATTGGTGTATATTTTTTATTTTGTTTTGCATATTTTTGTACTTTATCTAAATTAATTTCTGCAACTAATGCTCTTTTTTGCATATCAAAATTTTCTAATACTATTGGATGTATCTCTCCTAAAGTAACAAATACATCATTGCCAACTTTTAAATTAGCACATCTTCCTGGATGATATATTTTATTATTACTTTCTTTTACTATATCATACATCGTAAGCCCAACTACTTCTAAAAGATTTTCTACAATACCTTTTAAATAGTAAAAATCGTAATTTTCCCCATATAAGCCTATTGTTAATATACTTTCTTCAGTAGGTACTTCTCCTTTTTGTATATCTTGCCTTATGTCTCTATATCTTCTTGAAATATCAAATAACTGTACATTTTCATTTTTCTTAAAATTATTAATACTTAAAGATTTCATCATGCTAGGTACAGTTGATGGTCTCATTATTGTATAATCTTCGCTTAATGGATTTTTTATTTTTATAATTTCTTTTTCTATTTCTTCATAAGAAATATTTGCATTTTCTAAATCTTTTTTATTTATAAATCCATAAGTACAAATTTCACTTAAACCTGTATATGATAAAACAGTTCTATATAATTTTTCTATTTTTTGTAATTTATTTCTTTCTCCTATTGTATCCCCCGAACTTACTAAAGTAGATTCTAATTTATCATAGCCATAAAATCTTATCACTTCTTCTGCAACATCATTTAATAATTGAATATCTTGTCTAAAGTATGGAGGATAAACTTTATTATCTTCTACTTTCATTTCTAATCGTTCTAATATATCTACCATTTCTTCTTTAGATATATTAGTACCTAATAATACATTTATTCTATCTACATCTAAATCTATAACTGGTAATTCTTGTTTATTTGGATATACATCTATTTTACTATTTACAGGTTCTCCAATATTTAAAAGTTCTACTAATTCTACAGCTCTATTTATAGCTTTTTCTGCGTGCTCACTTGCTAAACATTTTTCATATAAACTTGAGGCAGATGTTCTTAATCCTAATTTTTTAGCTGTAATTCTTACACTTGGGCCATTAAATACTGCTGATTCAAAAACTACCGTTGTTGTTGTATCTTCTATTTCCGAATTTTCTCCTCCCATTACACCAGCTACTGCAACAGGTTTATTTTTATCTGCAATAACTAACATATTTTTATCTAAAACTCTTTCAACACCATCTAAAGTTGTTATTTTTTCATTTTCATTAGCAGTTCTTACAATTATAGATTTACCTTCTATTGAATTTATATCAAAAGCATGCATAGGTTGCCCTAATTCTAGCATAACGTAATTTGTGATATCTACAATGTTATTTATAGGTCTAATATCACAAGCTATTAATCTTCTTTTTAACCACTCTGGTGATTCTCCTATTTTTACATTTTTAACCACCCTTGCTATATATCTATAACATAAATTCGGTTCTTCAATCTTTACTGTTAAACCATCGATATTATCTACATTTTCAATATTAATATTTTCTAAGTGTTTATGTGGTGCTTTAAATTTAGTTTTCAAAGACACCGCTGTTTCACGTCCTAAACCTTCTATTGAAAAGCAATCTGGTCTATTAGATGTTATTTCAAAATCTATAATACATTCTCTTAGGTTTAAAACATCTCTAATATCTTCACCTAATCTATCTGCATATTTTTCGCCCAATATCATAATACCATGTTCAATTTGTCCTGGATAATTTTCTATATTTAGATTTAATTCTCCTACAGAACACATCATACCACAAGAATCTATGCCTCTTAAAGCACCTTTTTTAATTTTCACTCCACCTGGTAATTCTGAACCGTCTTTCGCAATAGGAACTATATCTCCAACTTTAATATTATTAGCACCTGTTACTATTTGTAAAATTTCTGTTTTAACATCCACTTTAGTTACAACTAACTTATCGGCATTTGGATGTTTTTCTATACTTAAAATCTTACCTACTACTACATTTTTAATATCTTCACCTTTTTCTTCTACAGTTTCTACTTTAGAACCTGTAAGAGTTAAAATATCAGCTAACTCTTTGTTAGAAACATTTATATCGGCATACTCTTTTAACCATTCTACACTTGTTTTCATAATTTTCTCAAACTCCTTTTTTATCTAAATTTTAACGACGTATAATGATGATTATATTTAAAAAATTAAAATTGTTTTAAAAATCTAACATCATTCTCATATAATAAACGCATATCATCTATTCCAAATTTTGCCATTGCTATTCTCTCTACACCAAATCCGAAAGCAAATCCTGAATATATTTTAGAATCTATACCACAATTTTCTAAAACATTTGGGTGTACAACACCGCAACCTAATAATTCTATCCAACCTTCGTTTTTACATACTCTACAACCTTTACCTCCACATACGAAACATGATACATCCGCTTCTGCTGAAGGTTCTGTAAATGGGAAATGATGTGGTCTAAATCTTATTTTTGTATTCTTTCCTAAACATTTTTTAGCAAACATTTCTAATGTTCCTTTTAAATCTGCCATTGATATATTCTTATCTACTACTAATCCTTCTATTTGGTGAAATACTGGCGAATGTGTTGGGTCTACTGCATCTGAACGATAAACTTTTCCTGGGCATATTATCTTGATTGGTGGCTTTACATTTTCCATAACTCTTGCTTGAACTGGAGAAGTTTGACTTCTTAAAACAATATCGTCGTTTATATAAAATGTATCTTGAACATCTCTTGCTGGGTGATCCTTTGGAGTATTTAATTTGTCAAAATTATATATTGCCTTTTCTACTTCTGGTCCATCTGCTATTTGATACCCCATACCTAAAAAAATTTCTTCTACTTCATCTATTATTTGCATAATTGGATGTAAAGAACCTATTTTTTGTCTATTACTTGGCATAGTAATATCAATATTTTCAGTTAAAAGTTTTTTTTCAATTTCCGCTTTTTTTAACTCTTTTTCTCTTTCTATTATTAAACTTTCTAATTCGTCTCTTACTTCATTTACCATTGCACCAATTACTGGTCTTTCTTCTAGAGTTAACGCCCCCATTCCTCTTAATAGTAATGTAAGTTCACCTTTTTTACCTGAGTATTTTACTCTTACATCGTCTAAGGATTTTAAGTCTTCTGCTAATTCAATTTCTTTTATAGCATTTTCCTTAATTTGTTGAATTTGTTCTTTCATACACATTTCATTCCTTTCATATTTTAATCACACACAAAATAAAAAAGTCCTATGAAAACATAGGACGAAATTTATATCGTGGTACCACCTAATTTTATTAGTATTTTAACTAAACTCATTTTGTTATATCGTAACAACCGCTTTTTCCTACACTCTATAAGATTTCAAAAAAAGTCCTCAAAAGTGAAATTTCAAATAATTATATATTAATAGTTTTCCAGCCTATGAACTATTTTCTCTTTAAATATATTTTCAATTATTTTACTTTGCTTTTTAATAACGGATACATATTTAATTTTTACTCACATAAGTATATCACAAATTTTAGATTTGTCAAGAAGCGAAAGTATGTTCGATTTCATCTAAAATAAATTTGTTACAATTCAGTAAGAAAAACATATAATTTTATATATACAGGCACTTTATAAAAATTCAAATCATATAATCTAATAATGTTATTATTGGAGGTAGTTTTATGTTTGCACTTTCGTTATCAGGATTAATGTATTTTTTACAATCTACAGTTTTTATGACCGGTTATGTTACTAATAATTCTTTATTTCCAGAACCTCTAACAATGGAAGAAGAGATTGAGTATATAAAGAAATATGAAGAAGGCGATGAAGAAGCAAGAAACATCTTGATTGAAAGAAATTTAAGATTAGTAGCACATATTGCCAAAAAGTATTCTTCAACTACTGTTAGCAAGGATGATTTGATTTCTATAGGAACAATAGGATTAATAAAAGGCATAAATAGCTATAATTCTAAGAAGGGTGTGAGGCTTGCTACTTATGTCGCAAAATGCATAGATAACGAAGTTTTAATGTATTTACGTTCATCTAAAAAAACTCAAGCCGAAGTATATTTAAACGAGCCTATAGGTAAAGATAAAGATGATAACGAAATAACTCTAATAGATATTTTGGAAAATAATGAAAGAACTATTGAAGAACAAATTGATTTAAAAATGAAAATAAAATTATTATATGAAAAAATGAAAGATATATTATTAGATAGAGAAAAATCTATTCTAGAAATGAGATTTGGTCTTAATGGAAAAAAACCTAAAACGCAAAATCAAATTGCTAAAATGATGGGAATTAGTCGTTCATACGTATCTAGAATAGAGACTAAGGCTATAAAGAAATTGTCGAATGAAATAAAGGAATGAACTTTAAGAGTAAAACTTAAAGTTCATTTACATATCATTTTCTTCTGAAACATTATCAATTAAAGCTTCCTCTTTTAATTCTTTATCTTTTTTTAAGACTGTCTTTATTTTCTTTTTTTCTGTTTTACTTAAATATTCTTCGTTAATATCATTTATAATAGATTCTTCTATGAACATTTGGATGCTTCTTGCCAATTCTAAATCATAGTCGTCTAGAATTCTATTATCAGACGTTAATACTAAACTACCTTGCAATTCATTATCAGCCCATATTGGAAGTATAATTTGTGATGTAAAGTTAATTTCTTCTGTTCCATCTTCTAATAATGGTATTATATGATTTTTAGAATTTACAATATACCTATCTTGTTCAATACCAGTACCTATTATAAGTAAACTTTCTAAAAGTTCTCTGCTTATTAATTTATCTATCTTTTTCGCTGATTTATTTGGTACAGTTACAATCCTTATTTTTTTTATATCTGAAACGTATATGGTTGTTTTACTTATTTCTGCACTGCTTTCTAAAAATTTTATCAAATTTTCATTTAAATACATATTTAACACTCCTTCTATATATTTTACTATAAGTATTACCATATTTTCCAAATATTATAACAATTTTTTTAAATTTTTTCTATTAAAATTTTTACAACTTTTATATTGCATTTACACATCCATTATGATATTATTTGTTCATAAAATCTTTTATAAGGAGTATGAAAAAATGGAGATAGAAATAAATGCATCAACTAAACCAAATTATATTTTAACAAAAGAAGAAGCACTTAATTTTTCAGGAAAAGCGGCAGGTATTTGCTACTTGCCTCTAGATACAGAAACTTTATTTAATGAACCTATTGAAAAAACAGAAAAACGAGTAAAATCTACAATAGCTTCTGGACACCATAGCGTTTTTACTCACGTTACATATAACTTACTATTAACAGATGTGCCAAAAATAATTGCTATGATATTAAATAATGAAAAAGTGTACAATACGTCTGAAAAATCAGGTCGCTATACTGTTATGAAATCAGAAGGTAAAGAATTAGAATATTATAATAAATGGATACATATATTTACTGAAAAAATTAAAGAAAAGTATCCTGATTTTACAGATAAACAAATAAATAAATTAGCATTAGAAAACGCAAGATATCTAATAAGTGTATTTACTCCTTCAACCACAATGGAATATACAGTAAGTTTTGGGCAATTAAATTACTTAATAAATTGGATTAGAGATTATATAAATAAGGCTCCTTCTAACGCTTTTAATGATAAATTAAAAATTTCTTTAAAAGAATTTTTAGAAGCAATGCCAGATGTAGAAGTAGAAGGGTTAAATTCTAATTTGAAGAATAGAAAATTATCTCTTTTTGCCGAAAGGAAAAGAAAAGAAAGTTTTGATGAAAACTTTTGTACAAACTATAAAATGACATTTACAGGATTAGCTCAAGAAATGAGACATAGAACTTTAAATTTTGAAGCATATATTCCTGGTATTTCAAATAATACTGAATTTTCAAATGAAAAAGAGTTTTATATACCTCCAATTATAAGAAGTACAAATTACGAAAAAGAATGGTTAGATGATATAACAGAACTTGGTGAGAATTATCCTCAAGGAATGCTTCTTCAAGTAAATGAAAGAGGAACTGTAGAAAACTTTATTTTAAAATGTACTGAAAGGCTATGTGGTGCTGCCCAACTTGAAATAATGGAACAAACTAGAATTACTTTAAATAAATATTTAGAAGAAACAAAAGAAAATAACCCAATAATTTATAATTACCTTTTACCATATAGCAAAGGTCCTAGATGTACATTTTCAAACTGGAAATGCAACTCACCTTGTGTATTTAAAGCTAAAGATGCTTTTTATAGATTAATATAGTTAGTTCTTCTCCCTGCAATTATATATTCAATATAGTATTATTTTATATAAATATTGAAGAAAGGAAATTTTTATGACAACTAAATACTTAGAAAAATTAGAATATTTTAAAATTATAGATACTTTAAAAAATTTTTGTGTAACACATATAGGAAAAAATTTAGCTTTAAACCTCTTACCATATTATAAAGAAAATTTGGTGAAAAAAGAATTAGAAGAAACTGCTAATGCATATTCGCTAATTTTCCAAAAAGGAAATTTACCTATTTATGAAATAAGCAATAATATAGATACAGATTTGAGAATGCTAGAATTTGATTCTATACTTTCTATTAAACAAATTTTAGATGTTACTAATGTATTAAGAATGAGCCGTGAATTAAAAGAATATTTTGCTTTATATAAAGATGAAATTAAAATAGATTTTTCAGTATGCTTAAATAAGTACTTTATTAATCTTTATACAAATATAGATATTGAAGAAAAAATATTTAAAAATATAATAGATGAAAATACTCTCGATGACCATGCTTCTCCAGAGCTATATTCTATTCGCAAAAAGCAAGGAAAAATAGACGAAGCAATCCATAATAAATTAAACTCTATGCTTTCTTCTAAATACGTTCAAGAGCCTATTGTTACTATTAGAAATAACAGATATGTAATTCCTATAAAACAAGAATATAGAAGTGAAGTTAAAGGATTTATACAAGATATCTCTACTAGTGGTGCTACTGTTTTTGTAGAACCAACTCAAGTTTTTGATTTAAATAATGAATTGAACGATTTGAAATTAAAGGAAAGTTTAGAGATAGAAAAAATATTATCTGATTATTCTAAAATGTTAAAAAGCATTGTAAATTACTTACACAATAACTTAACATTAATCGCTAAAATCGATTTTATATTCGCCAAAGCTAAATATGCTATTTCAATAAATGCTTATGAACCTAAAATAAATAATGAACATTATATAGATTTGATAAATGCTAGACACCCTTTAATTTCTAAAGATATTGTAGTTCCTATTAATATAAATTTAGGAAAAAATTTTAATACTTTAATAATAACTGGACCAAATACAGGTGGAAAAACAGTATCTTTAAAAACTACTGGGCTTCTAGTGGCTATGGCTATGAGTGGACTTTTTATTCCTGCTAACGAAAATAGTAGTATATATATTTTTGATAATATTTTTGCAGATATTGGAGATAACCAAAATATTCAAGAATCTTTAAGTACTTTTTCTTCTCATATGACTAATATTATAGAAGTATGTAATAATGCAACTGAAAATAGTTTAGTATTATTCGACGAACTAGGCTCAGGTACAGACCCAATAGAAGGCTCTGCACTTGCTATAAGTATTTTAAAATACTTATTTAATTTAAAAGCATTAACTATAGCTACTACCCACTATACAGAACTGAAAACATTTGCTTTAACAGATGAAGGCTTTGAAAATGCTTGTTCAGATTTCGATATCGAAACATTAACACCAACGTATAAACTTTTAATTGGTATTCCTGGAAAAAGTAATGCTTTTGACATCAGTAAAAAACTTGGATTAAAAGAAGAAATTTTAAACAATGCATATGCTTTAATAGATTCTAACAATATTGATTTTGAAAATATGTTAAAGGAATTATATAATGACAAACTTTTAATAGAAACAGAAAAGGATAAGATTTTAAAAACATCAAAAGAAGTAGAAAATTTAAAACACGAATTACTTACTGAAAAGAAAGATAAGGAAATGAAAGCAGAGAAAATATTAAATAATGCTAAAATAGAATCACGTGAACTACTATTAAATACAAAAGAATTAGTTAACTCTATTATAAAAAAAATGAATGAAAATACTCTAAGTTTGAAAGAAGCCAATGAGCTAAGAAATAAATTAAATAAAAATATACAAGATTTAGAAATAATTAATAATATAGATAATAAAGTCCAAAACTCTGATACATTTGAAAATGACGCGGATTTAATAAATTTAGGAATGGAAGTTTTCGTACCAAAATTTAATGATACAGGAATTATAAATTCATTACCTAATAAATCAAATGAAGTTTTAATAACTGTAGGAAATATAAAGACTAAAGTAAAACTTAATGAAATTACTAAAATAAAAGAAACTGTACTCCATAAAGGAAAATTAGTTTCAAAAGTTACTCATAATATTTCTACAAGTAATAATGTATCTAATGAAATTAATGTTATAGGATATAACTTAGAAGATGCAATTTGGGCAGTAGATAAATATTTAGACACGGCTTCCCTCTCTTCATTAAATGCAGTTAGAATTGTACATGGCAAAGGTACAGGTATTTTAAGGAAAGGCATACAAAGTTTTTTAAAAAGTAATAAACATGTAAAAAGTTTTAGAAACGGCTCTTTTGGTGAAGGTGAAATGGGTGTTACTATTGTGGAATTGAAATAGAAAAATTATATAAAAACCAAAAACGTGCGGCAATTACTCGCCGCACGTTCACACTTCAAAGGAGCATACCTCTACCTATTCTTCCTACCTTCTGCAATAGCATATCCTCCGAAAAAGGAAACTACCATCAAGCAAAGAAGGATAAGCATCTCTCCCATAAAAGAGCTTTCAAAAAGGAAAGGCACAAAACTAACCTGGGTGTTTTCATATACAGCCCAACCATAAAGCACGGCTAACATCAACACTAATACTACCATCACCAAGATGGCATAACACAACGTCGCCTTAAAACAACTCTTCACAAGCTTTCTCTCCGTTTTAAAGTGTTAATAAAAAAACCTTAATTTGATTATACCACTTCTTAACATATAAATCAAATTTTTATTTTATATCATATATTTTTTCATTCAACCATTTTCTTAAATCATTTACATTAACTCTAACTTGTTCCATTGTGTCTCTATCTCTTATAGTTACTGTATTATCATTTTCTGTGTCAAAATCTACAGTAATACAATATGGTGTTCCTGTTTCATCTTGTCTACGATATCTCTTTCCTATACTTCCTGCCTCATCATAATCACACATAAAGTATTTAGATAATTCTTTATATATTTCTTGTGCCTTTTCGTTTAATTTTTTAGATAATGGTAATACTGCTACTTTATAAGGTGCTAATAATGGGTTTAAATGCATTACTATTCTTGTATCTCCATCTTCTAATTGCTCCTCATCATAGGCTTGGCAAATTACAGCTAATACACATCTATCTGCTCCTACTGTTGATTCTATTATATATGGTATATAATGTTCATTACTTTCATTGTCAAAATATTCCATGCTTTGGCCTGAATATTCTTGATGTCTTGATAAATCATAATTTGTTCTATTATGAGTACCATTTATTTCTCCCCAACCGAAAGGGAATTTAAATTCAATATCGCAAGCCTCTTTTGCATAATGTGCTAATTTTTCATGGTCGTGGAATCTTAAATTTTCTTCTTTTAATCCTAAACCAATAAAATATTCTTTTGCATATTCTTTAAAATAATTATAGAATTCTGAATCTGTACCTTCTTTACAGAATAATTGAAATTCCATTTGTTCAAATTCTATTGTTCTGAATGTAAAGTTACCTGGTGTTATTTCATTTCTGAATGCTTTTCCTATTTGACCTATGCTAAACGGTATTTTAGATCTTGTTGTCCTTTGAACATTCAAAAAGTTAACATACTCACCTTGTGCATTTTCAGGTCTTAAATAAACTATAGATTTTGCATCATCTGTAGAACCTCTATAAGTCTCAAACATCTGACTAAATTTTCTTACTTCTGTAAAATCACTTTTTCCACAGAATGGACATTTTACATTATTATCTTTAATATATTTCTCCATCTCTTCATAAGTAAGTGCATCACCATTTACTTCACCCTTACTTACTTCTGTTATAAAATTATCTACTCTAATTCTAGCTTTACAATTTTTACAATCCATTTTTGGGTCGTAAAAAGAAGCAACGTGACCACTAGCTTCCCATACTCTAGGATGCATTAAAATAGCAGCATCTAACTCATAACTATTAGGTCTTTCTTGAATAAATTTCTTTCTCCATGCATCTTTTATATTATTTTTTAATCTACTTCCCAATGGGCCATAATCCCAAGTGTTAGCCAATCCTCCGTATATTTCTGAACCTGGATATATAAATCCTCTCGTTTTACAAAAATTAACTATTTTTTGCATATCATCAACCATTATCATTTCCTCCAAAATCAAAATTACTTTTATATAATAGCATTATTACAAAGAAAAGTCAAGGGAATATGATTAACATATTTCCTAAAATTGCTAACGATCTATTTTTTCTATTATCATAAAGGAAAAATTTTCCCAAAAATCTCAACTTTTTATTGATTATTTATATATACTATTATATAATGTATCAGTTCCCAGCTTCCGAAAGGAGGTGATTATATGTGGGAATACTTAAAATTAATACTTAAAGCTTTCGTTTTGGTACTTATACTCAAAATTCTTGAGAAATTCGACTAAAACAAAAAGACTAGAGATGGTTCCTCTAGTCTTTTCATTATTCCCTATTTACATGGGGATTACTTAAAATCAATACTTTTGAATGAAGAGAGCAAAACTTCTCCTTATTCTTAATATTATTATACTAAAATTTTAATAAAATATCAACACTTTCAGTATAAAAAATGAAATTTTGTTCACTAATTTTGTATATGTTTTAAAGATTTCTCTTCTAATAATTTAAAATCACAGGCAACTGTTTTTAAAAAATTATTTTTGTGTTATCTACAATATAAAATAATAATTCTTCCATTATTCCTCTTTTCTTCATATAATATATAGGGAGCACACTTTTTTTAAAATGCACCCCCTAAATTATAACTGCTTATTTATAAGGCTTAAGCATTACCTAATTTTAAATCAGTTCGCTTATAAGGCTTGAACTTTACCTAATTTCAAAACGTTCTTTTTTAGGTAAGAACTTCCTATTAGTAATCAAGTGATTACTCTTCTAGTATATTTATTATACTACTTTTTTATTCATTATATCAAGAAAATCTTTTCAAACTCATTTATTTTTTAACTTCTTAACTGTTTCCTTATAATCATCACTCTTAACCAAATAACTTCCAACAACTGCAATATCTGCTCCTGCTTCTTTTATTAATTTAATAGTCTTATCATTAATCCCGCCATCTACCTCTATTTGTACTTCTAAATCATTTTTATCTATGTATTCTCGCAATTCTTTTATTTTATCTATAGAATTTACCATAAATTCTTGTCCACCTTCACCAGGTTCTACAGACATTACTAATACTAAACTTATATATGGTAATATTTCTAAAATTTCTTTAACTTCTGTATTAGGTTTTATAGAAATACCTACCATTGTTCCATATTTTTGAATATATTTTATTTTTTCTATTAATTTTTCTTTATTCTTATTAACTTCATAATGAAATGTTATATATTTCGGTTTTAAATCTAAATACTCATTAATATAGTATTCTATATCCTCTACCATTAGATGTACATCTAATGGTATTTGAGATATATGTTTTAATATTAGGGAATTTTCTTTCATTACTTCACTAGTATTATTCTTAACAAATTTTCCATCCATTACATCTATATGAAAATAATTTACATTTGCTACTTCTAAATTATATAATTTTTGTGTTATATTTTCTTTTTCTAAGGATAATATTGAAGCTGAAATTTGCATAATAAAATCTTCCTTTCTTCTCATACTTTAAACTTGATTAACTCTTTTAAATTAATACGAATGTGCAGTAAGAAGATATTAGAACCTCCTGAAATTATTTATGGAAAGAGTTCACTTTAGTGGAAGGGTGCCATAAATAAGTTCTAGAGGTTCTATATCTTTTTACAAGCCGAGTTATTAATTTAAAAGAATTAAATCAAGCTTTAAATTATTGTATTAAAAATTTTTTAAACTTATCTATTTCCCACAATATTTAACACAGGATTATCTTGATTTAAATTAAGCATCTCTGTTTTTTCTAATACCCCTGAAATGTATACTTTTACAGTTACAGTTCCTATGCCTTCAAAAGTAGCACTTACATTTTCAGTATCTTCTGGCACTTGCTTTTTATAAACAGTATCTTCTGTGCCTTGTGAAGTTACTTTTACAGTTACATCTACATTTTTAGGTTTTTCTGACTCTGTTGTATTTGTTGTATTATTATTTGTATTTTTATTTGGCTCATATCCTGTAAATGATTTTACATTTATATTTACTGTTCCTGTTTTTATTTGTGGCAAACTATTTACTGTTATTGTTATTTCTGTACCAACTTCCACTCCTTTAGAAGCTTCCAATGTTTGTTTTATTATTGTATTGTCATTCTTTGTTGTATCTGTTTCTGTTATCACGGCCTCTAAAGTTAATTCAGCTTCTTTTATTAATTTTTCAGCCTCCTCTAATGATTTTCCAATTAAGTTTGGAACTGTTACCATTTTCACACCTTTACTTACATATATTTTTACAGTGCTTTTTCCCGCAATTTCTTCTCCTTCAACAGGTTCTTGTTTTATTACATATCCTGCTTCTACTTTGTCATTATTTTCTTCTACTATTTCTACTTTTAAACCTAAATCTTTTAATTGTTGCTCGGCCTCTTCTCGTTTCTTACCTACTACCGATGGCATTTCTACAATTTCTTTTCCCTTACTTACTATAACTTCAACAGTACTTTCTTCTAAAACATTAAAGTTTTCTATATATTTAGGATTTTGTTGTATAATCACATCCGCTTCTACTTCATCATCAAATCTTTCCTCAATAACTTTGTATTTCAAATTTAATCCTAATAAAGTAGATTGAGCTTCTTCTTGTGTCATTCCTACTAAGTTAGGTATTTTAACTTCTTTTGGTTTTGAAGCATTAAGTATACTATATCCTGCGAATATTGCACCTATAAATAATGCAATTACTAATACTACTATTAAAGTTATCTTTAATCCCCTTTTTTTACTAAAAAATGATTTCTTTTCTTCGGCTTCTTTAAATTCTTCATCTTTCTTTAATGTTTCTCCTGTATTACTATTAATAGTAGGTACTCTTTGTGTTCTTGCTATAGTTACATCATCTGCCATTCTTACAAAATCACCTTCAGGATTCTTTACTACTTCTCTTAAATCTTCTAACATTTCTGTTGCAGACATATATCGCTCGCTAGGTTCTTTCTTCATAGCTTTCATTATAATATCATTTAAACTTTGTGGTATATTAGGATTTAATTTTATAGGTTCAATAGCTTCTTCTTGCATATGTTTTAATGCTATTGAGACTGGAGTATCTGCATCAAATGGTACTTTTCCTGTTAACATTTCATACAAAACTACACCTAATGAATATATATCAGACTTTGCGTCTGTATAACCACCTTTAGCATGTTCTGGTGAGAAATAATGTACAGAACCTATAGTTGCCCCAAATGCTGTTATAGTTGAATTTGAAACGGCTTTTGCTATACCAAAATCTGTTACTTTAGCAATTCCATCTTCTGTTATTATTATATTATGTGGCTTTATATCTCTATGTATTATATTATTTCTATGCGCCACTTCTAGAGCTTGTGCTATTTGTGTAGCAATATTTACAGACCATTTCCAAGATAAAACTCCGTCTGTATCTATAATTTCTTTTAATGTTTTGCCTTTTATCAATTCCATTACAATATAATATACATTTCCATCATTTGCTACATCGTATATAGAAACTATATTAGGGTGTGTTAAACTAGCCGCTGCTTGTGCTTCAACATTAAATCTTTTTATAAATTCTTCATCAGTTATAAATTCTTCTCTTAATACTTTAACAGCTACATATCTATTTAAAACATTACATCTTGCTTTATATACTGTAGCCATTCCACCCACGCCTATTTTCTTTATAATTTCATATCTGTTATTTAATACTTTTCCTACTAAATCCATATTTTACTCCCCATCTCCTAAGATTTTAGTATTTAATAAAATTACTGTTATATTATCTAAACCGCCTTTTTCATTAGCAGCTTGTATTAGATTTCTGTTTGCTAAATTAATATCTTTTGATACTATTTCCAAAATTTCATTATCCCTTAACATATTAGTTAGACCATCTGTACACATCATTAAAGTGTCACATAATTCTAAATCTAACACTAAAATATCTGGTTCTTCAAAATCCTCATTTCCACCTAGAGCTTTCATAAGCATATTTTTTCTAGGATGATTATATGCTTCTTCCTTAGTTATTGTGCCTTCTTTTAATAATTTTTGTACATAACTATGGTCTACTGTTAATTGCTCTATACTAGTATTATTATGAGACAAATTTAATTTATATATTCTACTATCTCCAATATGTGCAATATATACCTTATTATTATATATTAAACAAACATCAAGGGTAGTACCCATTTCCTCTAAATCTTTTTCTTTTTTAGCTTTTTCATATATTACATTATGAGCAACATTAAAAGAATCTTTTAAAATTTGGGCAATTTCTTCTCCACTTAAATTCTTCTTATTCTTAATTTTATCGTCTAAATATTTTTTTACCGTTAATACCGCTAAGTTACTAGCAACTTCTCCTCCACTATAACCGCCCATACCATCTGCAATAATATATAAATTTAATTTATCGTTTTCGTTAGATATATAATAACAATCTTGGTTTATTTCTCTTACCTTCCCTATATCTGTTTTAGCTAATACATTCATATATATTTTTTGAATCCTCTCTTTTTCTATTTATCACTAACACTTTTTCTTCTTAGTTGTCCACACGCTGCATCTATATCTGAGCCTAATTCTCTTCTTACTGTTGCTACTATTCCATTATCATTCAAGTAATCTCTAAATTTTAAAATATTTTTGTCATTAGTTTTCTTAAATGGTTCATTTTCAATTTTATTTACAGGTATTAAGTTGACATGACATAACATTCCTTTTAATAATTTTACTAAGCCTTTTGCATCCTCTAAGTTATCATTTTCACCTCTTATAAGCGCATATTCAAAAGAAATTCTGCGATTTGTTTTTTCTATGTAATATTTACAAGCCTTTAAAAGCTCTTCTATATTATATTTTCTATTTATGGGCATTAATATACTTCTCTTTTCATTATTAGTACAATGTAATGAAATAGATAATGTGCATTGTATATTTTCATCCGCCAATTTATATATGTATGGCACTAATCCACTTGTTGATATACTTATATGCCTTGCTCCTATACTTAATCCTTTTTGATTATTTATTATTCTTATTGCATTTATTACATTTTCGTAATTATCAAAAGGTTCACCAATTCCCATAAAAACTACATTTGAGATTTTTATATTTTCATCTCTTTCCACTGCTAAAATTTGTTCAACAATTTCGGCAGAGGTTAAGCTTCTTATAAAAGGTAAACCTGTAGATGCACAAAATTTACATCCCATTTTGCAACCTACTTGTGAGGATACACATATACTTTTACCATATTTATATTCCATCAGAACTGTTTCTATTGCATTACCATCGCTTAACTCAAACAAATATTTTTTTGTACCATCTTTTGAAGATTGTTTTGTTTTTATCTTATGTATAGTAAATTCAAAATGTTCCTTCAACTTTTTTCTTAAATCTAAAGATAAATTAGTCATTTCATCAAATGAATTTACTTTGTCTACATATAACCATTTAAAAACTTGTTCTGCTCTATATGATTTTTCATTCAACTCTGAAAATTCTTTTTTTAAATCTTCTAAATCATAATTTTTTATACTTTTCAAATTTATTACCTCATACTTTATACTTATATCATAATTTTATGTTTTTTTCAACTGGTTTTTAAAGAAAAAACACATAAAAATAAATTAAATGTTACTTTTTTAGTTTATATTATTATATTTAAATATAAATTTTTTAAGCGCTTCTATCAAATAAAATGTTTAGATAATAATAAAACTATAAATTGTAACATTTAATTTTTTATGTGTTCTTTTAATATACGTATTAAGCAATACCATATTTTTTTTTGAATTTATCTGCTCTACCACCAGTTGTATTTAATTTTAAGTTACCTGTCCAATATGGATGGCATTTTGAACATACATCAACTTTCATATCTTTTTTTGTTGAACCAACTTCTAATACGTTTCCACATGCACATGTTATTGTTGTTTGGTTATATGCTGGATGTAAATTTTCTTTCATCTGTTTCCCCTCTTTCTTGATTTATTAAAATTATCTATAATATAATATCATATATTTTTTTATTTTGCAAGTTATTTTCAGCTTATATTAATATTTTTTTGTAGGTTAGTCAATCATTTGTCACAAATTATTTAAAATAAATACTTTGAGCACCTATATTTCAAATAACGATTCTTCTTGACTTTTATATTTTTCTATGAATTCCCTTGGACTCAACCATCCTAATGGTCTCATTGGAAAATTATTATATTCTTTTCTCCATTCTTTTCCTTGATTTCTTAAATCTTCTAAACTGTAAAATACTCTTTTATAATAGAATATCTCTTGATCTTTTCTATGACTTCTTTCTACTCTTCCATTTTGTTTTGGCGTATGTGGCTTTATTACTTTGTATTCTATTCCTAATTCTTCTAATGTTTTTTCAAACTTTGTTTTTTTATCTTTCAAAAAAGCTTGCCAACTTAATCTATTTGTAAATTCAAATCCATTATCTGTTTGTATTGTCTTTACTTTGAATGGAAAGTATTTTACTAATCTTCTTACAAATTCACTTGATGCATATGTATCGTGTGCATTGGTAAACCATGTATATCTTAATCTTGAATACTCATCTATTGCCGTATATTGATAGAATTTTTCCCCTTTTTCTTGTAATTCTTTGCTCATACATTTCTTTGGTACATATTTAACATCTACTTGTATTTTTTCTCCCGGGTATTCTCCTGATATCCATTCATTTGGCTCGCTTTCCTTCTTTTTACTTGGTGCTTTTTCATATATCCCTAATCTTTGCATTGCATGATATAATCCTTGTATTGTCCTCGTATATCCTGCCTTACGTAATTTTATCCATAATACCACTAATCCTGTATCTTTATTATTTCTTTTATAATTCTTTATTAACTTTATTTCTTCCTCTGTATGCTGATTTGGATGCGAATGTGGACGTCTTGATTTATCTTCTAAACTTTTTAATGAACCATCATATCTATTTCTCCATCTATATATTGTTCTTTTGCATTCTCCAAATTTATATGCTGCTTTTGCTACTCCATATTTTTTTGAAAATTTTACTACTGACTCTTTATATTTTAATCTATCTGTGATATTATTACTCATAAGAGAGCACCTCCGATATGTTTATTTTTGGTCATTTAAACAATATCATTTTTGTGCTCTCTTTTCAATATTTTATTTTCAATATACTTGTGACATATCTATTTTAAACCTATATTTTCAGCTTATATTAATATTTTTTTATACTTATATATTATTTTCTACAGTTTTCACATAATCCGCTGACAATTGCAATTCATCATTAAATGATATTTTTGTTGTTAGTTTTGAAATTATGTTAAATAAACAGGCAACTATTAAAATAAATAATCCTAATTTTTTCCATATTTTTGCCATATTAATAATCTCCTTTTTGTTTTCGATATTATAATTATAGCTATTTTTTTTTGATTTGTCAATATGTTTTGGATATAGTATCTAAAATCACATTGTATTTACCTAATAAACTATTCCTTTTTTTACTAGTATTTTATGAATTTTTTTGCAAATTATATTTATTAGAAAAAATTTTTTAGAAAGGTTAGGGTTGAAAAATAATTATGAAAAAAATATATTTAATATTATTATTACCGTTTCTTTTATTTTTATTAACGGGCTGTGGGAATAATAATAGCAATGATGTTAATAACCAAATTGCAACTATAAAATATACTCCAAATAATTCTACGCAAAACAATTATAATCAAAATAGCACTACAAACTCTACTGCTGAAAGGATTACTGTTACTTTAGATAATAATACTACAAATAATACAAACTCTATAATTAATAGTATCTCTGAAAATTCAATTTCTGAAGAGTCTACTAATACTACAAACTCCGAAAACACAACTCAACCTGCTGAACCTACCGAGGTTGAATTAAGTTCATTTTCTACAGAAATTTTAACTTCTGATCCTAATAGAAATAATAATATTCATTTAACTTGCAATACTTTAAATGGACATACTGTAAAGCCTGGCGAAACTTTTTCATTTACTGAATTAGTGGGGAAATCTACTTCTGATAAAGGTTATAAAGAAGCAAACGTTATCAATTCTGAAGGTGATACTATAAAGGGTCTAGGTGGCGGCAATTGTCAAGTAAGTTCTACTTTATATAATGCAGTTGCTCAAATTCCTGAATTAGAAGTTATAGAAAGACATAATCATGGTGCAGAAGTTCATTACGTTCCTTTAGGAAAAGATGCTGCAGTTGCTTATGGTAGCATGGATTTTAAATTTAAAAATAATTTAGATTCAAGCATTAAATTATATGCTTCTACTGATGATAAAAATATTACTATTAGTATTTCTAAAGTTGTAGAGTAAAGAGAAAATATTTAAAAAGACTATACATATTTTTGGTATAGTCTTTTTATCTTAATACAAAAAAGAAACCCCTTTCGGGGAAAAGAAATATTTTTCTTTTTTGGTAAGGTATTACCCTACATTGATGTCAGCTAGCCTCAAACAACTTAGCCTTTTTGATTTTCACTCATCTTCTTTCTGTGAAGCTTTTGGCTGAGTTCATTATACATCCTGACAATCTTGTCAGCATCCGCATTTTCGGCGGTTACCGTAATAGGTACCTCATTAAACTCAAAGTAAATTGCTTTTACCCACCGAAGGTTGGAACCTTCTTTAAAACATCCGGCAATTTTCTCGGCGAAATTATAGATATGAATGCCCTTCGGAGGCTCTACAACTAATATACCTTTAACGAATGCCTTTACAGTATAAGTATCGTCATCAAACCGAAACTCAAGTGTATCCCCGAAAGAAGAAGCATGGTCAAAAGCAACCTTTGTTGCCATAATAATTTCTCCTTATTGTTGTTTTTATAAATGAAGCTAGCTGACCACAAAATAAGCCTACTATGGATATATTATACAACAATTTTACATAATTTGCAAATATAATGTATCCATAACTGCAATTCGTAATAAAAAAATAGTGGAAGAAAAATTAAAAAATGGCAGGTACAAGAAACAACAACAATATGTCCCAATGTAGTGGATAGTGCAATAGAAAAAAACGGACAAAAAATTTGGCATAATTAAAATGATATCTGAAAATTTTGTTATTGTAGGATGCATAGTGATGGATTTAAACCAGAAGTAGCATTAGAAAAATTAGGAATAGCGATAAAAAACAAGAAAGAAATAATGACAGAAGGAAATGTAAGAAATTTTATGGGAATAGTAGTAACACTTGAAAACGAAAAAAATATATAAAAAAAGTGGACATATGTACAAAATATCAATATATAATGTGCCATATATCAATGCTATTAATAGAATATAATATATAAAAGTACTGAAAAAGGGATAGAATGCAGAAATAAGAGTATGAAAGCAATTATGGAACATAATATAATAAGACGAATGCATCCAAGCGAAATTTATTATTATATAGAAACGACCACTAACTTTTACATATTACAAACAAAAGCAATATTAGAATATATGGTAAAGAGTTAAGAAAAATTACTAATGTTATTGTAGCAAATTAAAAATTAGACTGACTTTTTTGTATTTTATTACGAATTGCAAATTTCCTAAATTATTGACTAATTATTGACTTGATTTTCTAATAATTATATCTTATAATTATCATATTAAAATATAGGAGCTATCTATGAAAAAAATTATAAACAAAGTAACATTCTATTATGAATCATCAAATATTGAAGAAAGTGTTTTAAATGATTTTTTTTATATATTTAAAAAAGATTTTTCTAACATCAACAGCTTTTTTGATATAACTTGTACACCACAAATCCCAATATATATAGTTACAAAAACAGAACTCGATATTTTTGTAAAAAATACAAGCTCACAATATAAAAATTGTGATGTTCCAAAATGGCTTGATGGTTTCTCTACATCAAAAAGCATTCATATACTAACACCAAATTCAGATAATATGAATGGAATGGTTAAAGTAGCACTACATGAAACAGTACATTTTATTATATATCAAATGGAATTAGAACAGCCACCATTAAAAGTATTGGACGAAGGTTTAGCTATATATTTAAGTCAACAAAACACCTCAAAATCTTTTAACCTTATTGTAAATGAGTATTTAGCAAATCAATTAAAAAATTTATCTGACTTTTGTATATATGATACTATTAAATTTGCACAATTAAAAGGCTACCAATATTCTTACTATATAACGGAATTTTTGATATTAAATTATAGTAAAAATGATTATATAAATTGGTTAAAAAATCCGAATAATTTTTTAAAACGATTACCTAGTTTGGATATTAAATTTAGAGACCATATTACTAAAATAATTACCTTAGCTATTGAAAAAAAATTAAAGAAAAAAACATAAAAGAGGCACAAATTATTGTGCCTCTTTTTAGAAGTTAAAACCTAATGCAATTAGAGGATTTTACCCCCAATCACAATCTCCACCACCATCACATTCGCAATGGCAACTGCCATCACAACTGAAGCAGCTTTCACCATCATTACTGTAAACATCTACGAAGAAAAGTTCGCTACATTCGTTCATAGCTATTTCCTTGTTTTGCTTTAATAATCAATCCATTTTTCAGTAAACGCTTTAATGCATTCGTAGCATTAATATTTGTTACTGAAAAAGACTCCATGAACCTACGAACAGTAAAAATACTGTTTTCCATAAGGAATGTTTTTAATAATTCTGTGGAATATACATACCCCCTACTAGTAGAAAGTCGGCTTCCAAAAGTTTCCTCAACAACGACAAGTGGTTGTACTATAAATACATCACCTTCGTCAAAAGGTTCTGTATTTTCAATTTGCCTATCGTATTTAATAGGCAAATTTGAAAGCAATGCTGTTGTATCCATTGAAGAGCGTTCCTGTGTAAATGGATATGCGTCAACGCGACATCCACCACCACAGAACCGCTTAACACGACATTCTATACATTCCTTTGGTAACAAGGTGTCATCACGCCATTCATTCATTGCACTCCAGAGTTCAGCAAAATTTTCTGACAATATATTGCCATATATTTTAGAATCTCTTGGACAAGCCTTAACATTCCCAAAAGTATCTACTGCATAACTAGTTTTCCCTGCTGTACAAAACTTCTTATATGCAAATAGATTAAAAGACTTTTGAGAATTTATACTACACATAGTATATGGACACCCTGTATCAACATCAAGGTCCATCTCTTCATTGATTTTTACAGAAATGTCCTGTAACTTTTCAATATCTGCCTTTGTAAGCAAATACTGATCAAATAAAGAAGTAGCATTGATGGGTTTCCCAACTCGTGTAATATAAATCTTTTTAAGATAATATCTCTCCTTCAACCTTTCAACAGTTTTGTATATCTGATTGATGTTTATGTGTGAAGCCACAATATTCAAATTGAACTTCACACCATATTGGTACAAAAGGTCCAGATTATTTAAGATTTTATCAAGCGAATTTTTTACACCCGTGATAAAATCACAAGTTTCTTTTTCTCCTGATGGGAAAGAGACAAACATTCCAATATTTTTCTCTTTCACAAACTCTAATACATCATTGGATAATAAAGTTATATTAGAGTTTATTGAAATGTTTACCTTTTGCTCCAAAAAATACAAAAGAACAGGTTTTATCTTATTAAAGACTAACAGTGGCTCTCCTCCAGTTATCACAACCGTGTGTGGCTTATTTTCACATATTTTCTTTGCCAATGCAATATAATGTGATGTCCCTAAACAATCAACATCTCCCATTTCCTTTATAGGATTTTTTCTCCAGTAATTGTAACAATGTATACAATTATGGTTACATTTAGGAGTAACCTCCCAATGAACAAATGGTGGAAAATTAATATCTTTCATGTCTAACTCCTTGCACACATAATGTGCAGTTAAATTCGAACGACTATTATAGTATAACGTCATTTACATAATTTGTCAATATTTTTTCAAATCTATTTTCAATTCGTAAATTGCTTTCATACTCTTATTTCTGTACTCTGCCCCTTTTTCAGTACTTTTATTTTTGTTTTTCTTTAATAACATACAAATCATCTCTTTGTTCTATTTTTTTCTTTATGATATTATATAAATTGTGTGATTTGTAATTTTTTTATTACGAATTGCAAATTCATACACTGATTTTAAAATTGCTTGTCTTTAATAACCTTTTCTTTTACAATGATTTATTTGCCAACAAAAAATACCATCCATTTCTGAATGATATCTTTATAATCTGTTCCATTAATTCGAACAGATTCGTTATTGGTGCGGGCGAGAGGACTTGAACCCCCACGTCAAAGACACTAGATCCTAAGTCTAGCGCGTCTGCCAGTTCCGCCACGCCCGCATTTCGAATACAATATATATATTACCATCTTTGAACGGTTTTGTCAATAACTTTGCATTAGAAATTGTAAAAATGTTAATATTAAAATATTACATAAGTCCATTTCACCGATTATCCGGCAACCGCAAAAATTCTATATGCTAAAATTTTTTCCACCACATATTATATGTAGGGGGATTACTCACATTTATAGATGCCACTTAAGACATCTATAAATTACTTTGCATCAATAATCCCAGTATATTTCTTCCTCCAAATCAGGATTTTCCTCTATCATTTCCTCTTTCAATATCTGTTGTCTTATAATCTCATCCTTGTCTCTTTCCCCAAAGTCCCACAATGAGCAAGCAGAGAAAAGAAAAGGTACAGTAAGAAGAATTGAGAAACAAAGCAATTTTTTCATATTTTCTCCTATGGTTTTACATATACTAATTATACTACTTTTGACACTTTCTGCCAATTTAATGATTCTCTACAAGTTCTCTCATATTTCCAAAAATATATCCTTCATTTTTTAAATATGTAATTATTTCTTTTAGAACTTCTGGTACTAGTATTTTTCCTGATGCATCATGCATTAATATTACTAGATTATTTTTTCCTGATGATGTTTCTTTAAAATTTTGAACTAATTCTTCTTTAGGAAAATTACCTTCAGAATCTCTAGTTAAGCAATTCCAATCTAATATTCCCACATTGTTTTCTTCAAACATTTTTACACTTTCCTTTTTTATAGCATCATATGGGCCACCCGATGAGCCTCCTGGAAATCTAAATAAATGTGTTGAATAATTTGGAATTTCTAGTGCTCTTCGTATAATTTCTTCGCACCCATTATATTCTTGTAACACAGTATCCTTACTTTCATATATTTGTGAATATACGTGAGAATAGCCATGATTCCCTATATAATGTCCTTCATCATATATTCTTTTTAAAATTTCTGGGTTTTGTTCTACTTTACTTCCTAACACAAAAAATGTTGCATAAATATTTTCTTCTTTTAATACGTCTAATATAAGTGGTGTTACATCTCGTGACGGTCCATCATCAAATGTCAAATAAACTATTTTTTTACCTTCACCTTGTGACTTATATATTGAATTAATATTGTTTGCACTTTGTTCTGTAAAATTTGGAATATACTTATTAGTAGTCATATATTTATCTAATTCATTTTTTAATGAACTTTCCAAATCTTTTATTATATCAGATTCTTCTTTTTCAACTTCATCATATCCTATAAACTCCGAAAAGCTACTAACTGTATTAGTTTCAATCCTTTCATAATATAATCGCCACACTAAAACTATCATTAAAAATATTACTAAAGCTAATGTTAAACATACTTTTATTTTAGATATACCTTTTCTTTGATATACATTATTTACTTCTATTTTCATAACATTTTTTGAGTTAAAAGAATTTTTCAATTCTTTTAACTCTTACCTCCACATTATTTATTCTTCATCTTTGGCTGTATTTATTTTCAATAATTTAAATATTTCTACTATTACTAATGGTGATAATACTAATAATATAACTTCTAATATATTTTCTACAGGTAATGCTACTATATTAAATATATCTCTTAATGCTGGTATTAATAATATTGCAAACATCATTAATGCTGATACACCTATTGCTAATAATAATTTTGTATTATTTAATATTCCTACTTTAAATATTGATTCCTTATTACTTTTTACATTGAATACGTGTACTAATTCTGCAAATGCTAATGTTGCGAATGCCATTGTTTGACCTACTGCTATTCTCTCATGTTCACCTATATTTGGTGTATTTATACCTATTAAGAATGCTATTAAAGTAATTATACCTATCATAAGACCTTGATAAGCTACTCTAAACGTTAAACCTTTTGTAAATATACCTTTGCCTGGTTTTATTGGTTTCCTCTTCATTAAATCTTTATTCGCAGGTTCTACTGCTAACGCTAACGCTGGTAAAGAGTCTGTTACAAGATTTATCCATAATATATGAATTGGTAATAATGGCACTAATTCTGAAATATCACTTATTCCAGCAGCACTTGCTATCATTGGTGTAAACATTATTGCTATAAATATAACTATTATTTCTCCTATATTACTTGCTAATAAGAATTGTATAGCTTTCAATATATTATTATATATTCTTCTTCCTTCTTCTACTGCTGATACTACTGTTGCAAAGTTATCATCTGTTAAAATAACGTCTGAAGCCTCTTTTGCTACATCTGTTCCTACAATTCCCATTGAACAACCTATATTAGCAGTTTTTAATGCTGGAGCATCATTTACTCCATCACCTGTCATTGCTACTACTTCTCCATTTTTTTGCCATGCTTTTACTATTCTAACTTTATGTTCTGGAGATACCCTTGCATATACTGAATATTTTCTTATGTTTTTCTCTAAATCTTCTTGTGACATTGCTTCTAATACTTTTCCAGTTATAGCTTCATCATCATTTTTCAATATTCCTAATTCTCTTGCTATAGCTGTTGCTGTTATTTTATGGTCACCTGTTATCATTACTACTTTTATCCCTGCAGTTTTACATTTTTCAACTGCTTTTTTAGCTTCTTCTCTTGGTGGGTCTATCATACCAACCATACCTATAAAGATTAAATCTTTTTCTATGTTTTTCATTTCTTCTTTAGAAGGCATATGATCTAATTCTTTATATGCAAATCCTAAAACTCTTAATGCTGATTTTGCCATATTTTCATTTTCTACAGCTATTGTATTTTTATAATTTTCTAAATCATATTTAACTTCCCCATTTAATATATATGAATTACACCTAGATAATAATTCATCTATTCCGCCTTTTGTATATACTAAATATTTTCCTGTATCCTTATTAACAGTTGTCATAAGTTTTCTATCCGAATCAAATGGCAGTTCTTCCACTCTTGGTAAATTTTCTAATATTTTATCTGTTGGCACTTTTAATTTATTAGCAAAATCTATTAAAGCAGTTTCCGTTGGATCACCCGCTAAAGTACCATCACTTGATAATTTTGAATCATTACATAATATACAGTTATTTAGTAAATTTGCAAGTTCTCCATCTACTTCTTTTATATTCTTAATTTCTTCTACTTTGTTATTATAAAATACCCTTAAACAAGTCATTTTATTTTGTGTTAATGTACCTGTTTTATCTGAACATATAACTGTTGCACTTCCTAAAGTTTCTACTGCTGGCAAGCTTTTTACAATTGCATTTCGTTTTACCATTCTTTGAACACCTATTGCTAACACAATTGTAGAAACTGCTGGTAAGCCTTCTGGTATAGCTGCTACTGCCAAACTTACTGCAGTCATAAACATGTGAATTGGTTCTTTACCATATAAAAATCCTACTATAAATATAACCACACAGATTAATAATGCCGCAATTCCTAATGTCTTTCCGTAATTTATTCAATTTGTTTTGAAGTGGAGTTGCTGTATCTGTAGTTGTATTTATAATATTGGCAATTTTTCCTACTTCTGTATTCATCCCTGTATTTACAACTATAGCTTTTCCTCTACCATAAGTAATTAAACTAGAAGAGAACAACATATTTGTTCTGTCACCAATTCCAACTTCGCCTTCTACTATATCTATTTTTTTATCTACTGGAACTGATTCTCCAGTTAATGCGGACTCTTGTGACTTTAAATTAACAGCCTCTACTATTCTTAAATCAGCTGGTACAAAATCTCCAGTATCTAATACAACTAAATCCCCTGGTACAAGTTCTTTAGACTCTACTACAAGCATCTCACCATTTCTTATAACTTTCGCAGTGTGACTACTTAATTTCTGTAAAGCTTCTAAAGATTTTTCCGCTTTATTTTCTTGCAATACTCCAATTATTGCATTTACAACAACCACAAGTAAAATAATAATTGAATCTGTAATTCCTTCTCCTTCTACAACTCCTACTACTCCCGAAACAATAGCTGAAATAATCAATACAATTATCATAAAATCTTTAAACTGTTCAATGAATTTTTGTAATGTTGATTTTTTCTTCTTACTTTTTAATTCATTCATTCCATATTTTGATAATGCTTTTAAATACTCTTCTTCACTTAATCCAGTTTCCAAGTTTGTATTTAATTCTTCTTTTACTTGTTCTATACTTTTATTAAACCAATCCTTTTCCATACATTATTCTCCTTACCCACATTTTTTGTTATATATTAAAAATTGTTACTATTATCTATGCGTTTTAGTTTTTCTTTTAATCCAGTATTTCTTGTTTTTGTATGTACGTTTTGTATCATAAATTCTAATATCTTTCCATTTCCTATTACTATTAATAGTTTTTTTGCTCTTGTTATTCCAGTATATAATAAATTTCTTGTTAGCAATTTAGATGAACTTGACGATATTACTAATATTACAACATCAAATTCACTTCCTTGTGATTTGTGTATTGTTATTGCATATGCTAAATCTAATTCTTCTAAATTTGAAAATTCATAATATGCCTCTTTTTCATCATCAAACTCTATTTTTATTATTTTATCTGAACTATCTATACTTTTTATTATGCCAAGCTCTCCATTAAATATACCTTGTCCAGTTATTTCGCTATTGTTTTTATTTCGCCATTCTATATCATAATTATTTTTTATTTGCATTACTTTATCTCCTTCTCTAAATGTATAATCTCCATAATGTCTTTCTCTTTTTGAAGGTGATGAAGGATTTAATACGTTTTGTAACGCTTTATTTAGTTCTTTTATTCCTAAAGTTCCTTTTCTTGTTGGTGTTATCACTTGTATATTTTTAAAAAATTCATAATCACCAAATTTTCTTAAACGTGATGTTGATAATGATAATACGTTTTCTACTATTTCATTTGAATTTGAAAGATTCATATAAAAGAAATCATCCTTCAAACCTTCTTGTTCTTCTTTTTTTAAAAAAGGCTCTCCAGAATTTACATTATGTGCATTTCGTATTATTTTACTTTCCGCTGCTTGTCTAAATATTGTATTTAAATGTACTGTAGGTATTATAGATGATTCTATTAAATCTTGCAATATCATACCTGGTCCTACTGAAGCTAATTGGTTTACATCTCCTACAAAAACTAATTTTGTTGTACTATAAATACCTTTTAACAAATAATTCATTAGAAACATATCTACCATAGACATTTCATCTATTATTATTATATCTGATTTTATCATTTGCACATCTGTTTCTATATTTTTAAAGTAATTTTCATCTGATATATTTACTAATTCTAATAATCTATGTATAGTTTTTGCCTCTACACCTGTTGCCTCAGACATTCTTTTAGCTGCTCTTCCTGTTGGTGCGCATAAAGATACTTTTTTTGAATCTTTTTTGAAAATTTCTATTATAAATTTTATAATAGTTGTTTTTCCGGTACCTGGTCCACCTGTTATTATTGTTATATTATTTTCATTTATAGTTTTTATAGCGTTTAATTGCATTTCTGATAATTTAATTGTGTTTTCTTTTTCTGTTTCCTTTAAATACTTATTAAAATCTTTTATTTTTTTATTATTAGGTTCAGATAACATTTTTTCTATTTTTTTTGCGATATTTTCTTCTATTTTATAAAAAGAAGTTAAAAACACCCATTCTTGTTCATCAAACTCATCTATTACAATAATACCATTTGCTCTACAATTTATAAGTTCATTTTCTACAGTATCACGTTCTATCTGCAATAATTCTTTTACATATTCTATCAGATTTTCTTTTATAACGCAAGAATTACCATTATTACTTGCTATTACTAATGCATACTTAATCCCCGCTTCTACCCTTGCCTTAAAATTACTATCTATCCCCATTTGCATTGCAATTTTATCTATTTGCTTAAAATCTACATTATAGACTATATCTGTCAAAACATATGGATTATTTTCTATAGTTTTGATTGCAATTGGTCCTAATTCCTTATATACTCTTTGTGCATTATTAGCACCTACACCATAACGTTCTAAAAATGAAACAATCTCCCATAACTCCCATTTTTGAACAAACTCTTCACAGATTTCTACTGCTCTTTCTGGTGTGATTCCTTTAACAGTGCCTAACCTTTCAGGTTCTGTTTTCATAACCATTAAAGTTTCTTCACCAAATTTTTTTACAATTCTTTTAGCAGTTGCTGGACCTATTCCTTTTATTATCCCACTACCTAAATATTTAATTAATCCGTCAATAGTTTTGGGCATTACTTTCTCAAAAGTTTCTATTTTAAATTGCTCTCCATAATCTTTATGCATAGTATTTTGCCCTATTATTTTTAGAGTATCACCTTTTTCTATAAAGGGTAGATATCCTACTGCTGTAATGCTGCCTGATTTTTCCACATCAAATATGCAAACTGTATAACCATTTATTTCATTTCTATATATTATTTCTTCTACCTGTCCTTCTAATTCTTGCATTTATTCTCCTTATACTAATTATTTGTACTAAATTTATTAAATTATTTTTAATTATAATTCTCCAAATATCTTATAATCCCTTAGCACTTTTCTTACATATATATTTGTTTCTTTAAAAGGTATGTTTTCTATATTACTTCCATCTTCTTGTATAATTCCATTTTCTATCCATTTATCTACGTTTCCTATTCCTGCATTATATGCAGCTATTGCTATTGGTACTACACTGTTATATTTATTCAACAATTCTGCTATATAATTTGTTCCTAAATGTATATTTGTTTCAGGATCAAAAATATCTATTGTATTATATTCTAATTCTTCTATTCCATTTGCAATGTCTTTTACTGTATTATCCATTATCTGCATTAATCCTTTTGCTTCACTTGAAGATACTGCATTTGCATCATATTTACTTTCATTTTTAATAATTGAATATATTAAATTTTCATCTACACCATATTTTTTAGAATATTGTTCAACATACTCATTATATTCTTTTTTATAAAACATTGCTAATATTTTATCTTGTATTTTTATTACTTTAAATAATATAAAGAAAATAAATAAGATTATTAACAATATAATTACCAAATTCCTTACATTTCTTTTCAAAATATTCTCCTTAATTAGCGTTTATCTAGTTATAACTTAGTTTTATATTTTAAAACTATTATTTAAGTAAATAATAATTAAGATTATTTGGCTGTATACCAATCTTTTCCTTCTTCTACATCTACTTTTAATTCTACACTTAATTTAGTAGCATTTTCCATTTCTTCTTTTACAATTTGCTTTACTATTTCTTTTTCTTCTTTTAACGTTTCTACCATAATTTCATCATGTATTTGTAATATTAATTTAGCTTGTAATTTTTCACTTTTCAATCTTCTATATACATTTATCATAGCAATTTTCATTATATCTGCAGCAGTTCCTTGTATAGATGTATTCATAGCTACTCTTTCTCCAAAATGTCTTATATTAAAATTTTTAGATTTTAATTCTTCTACAGTTCTTTTTCTTTTAAATAATGTTTCTACATATCCTTTTTCTCTACTTTCTTTTACTACATTGGTCATAAATTCCTTTATACCTTTATACTTTTTCAAATATTGCTCTATATATTCTTTTGCTTGTTTTCTTGGTATATGTAATTGTTCTCCTAATCCATAATCACTTATTCCATATACTATACCAAAATTAACAGCTTTTGCAGAACTTCTTTCTTCTTTTGTTACTTTATCATAAGGTACCTTGAATACTTTAGAAGCAACTTGTTTATGAATATCTTCATTATTATTAAATGATTTTATCATGGTTTCATCATTCGATATATGTGCTAATACTCTTAATTCTATTTGTGAATAATCTGCATCTATAAATATGTTATTTTCAGTTGCTTTGAATACTTTTCTCAATTTTCTCCCTAATTCTAGTCTAGTTGGTATCGTTTGAAGATTTGGATCTGTACTACTTATTCTGCCTGTTGCTGTTACTGTTTGATGAAATGTTGAATGTATTTTATTTGTTACAGGATTTATACAAGGTATTAATCCTTCTACATAAGTTGTATCTAATTTTACAAGTTGTCTATATTCTAATATTTTTTCTATAATAGGATGTTGGTCTATTAATTTTTCTAAAACTTCTACACTTGTTGAATATCCACTTTTAGTTTTTCTTTGAACTGGTAATTGTAATTTTTCAAATAATACTTCTCCTAATTGTTTAGTTGAACTTACATTAAACTCTATTCCTCCAGCTAATTCATGTATCTCTTTAGTTAATTCTTTTATTCTTATTTTTAAATCTTTTCCAAAATTTTCTAATTCTTTTTTGTCTACATATATTCCATTTAACTGCATTTCTGCAATAACCTCTGTTAATGGCATTTCTATATTAGTAAAAAGCTCTAATTGCTCAGTTTCTCTTAATTTTGTAAGTAAGATATCATGTAATTTAAATATTAAATATGCAAAAACACCATATATATATTTAAATTTACTTTTATTTTCTTGTTCGTTATTCATACTAAATAAATCTAATTGTTTATCTTCATTAGACTTTTCATTTTCTACATTTTCATATACATCTAAATTTATATCTAAATTATTTTCTATTATTTTTTCTATATTATATCTTGTTTCAGTAGCATTTAAAATATAACTTGCAACAGAAATATCAAACATAATATTTTCTATATTTATTTCCATTTGTTTTAATATTATATATATTTCTTTTAATTTATAACCTACTTTTAAAATTGAAATATCTTCTAATACTTCTTTAAGTTCAGATATTTTGTTAACCTCTAAATAATATGTTACGTTTTCTTCTTCATTATATACATATATTCCTAAAATATTTTCTTTTAATATTAATTTTTCATCCTTTGTTTCAACAATATCAGCATAGAAATACATTCTTTTATTTTTCTTTATACTAGATATTAAAGATTTTAATTCTTCTACTGTAATATTTTCTTTCACTATAATTTCTTCATTTAAGACTTCTTTTTCTTCCACTGTACCTAACGCATATTTTTGTAAATGAAATCTTTCAATATATTTATTGAAACTTAAAGTTTTAAATATTTCATATACTGCTTCATAATTCCATTCTTCATTTTTTAATTTATTTAAATCTTTTTCTACTTCTGCATTTA
Organism: uncultured Clostridia bacterium; assembly: GCA_934182605.1. Taxonomy (GTDB): domain Bacteria; phylum Bacillota; class Clostridia; order TANB77; family CAG-508; genus CALXUC01. The sequence continues at coordinate 86,739 of CAKPRQ010000006.1, forward strand.
TATCTATTTCTCCTAATGTTCTTGATAAGTATGCTAGTTCTTTATTTGCCTCTAATTTTTCTTTTAATTTTCCCTTTATATCATTATTTTCCTCTAAATTTTTATATAAATTATCTATACTTCCATACTCTTTTATTAAAGTTAATGCTGTTTTTTCTCCTACACCAGGGACTCCTGGTATATTATCTGAAGAATCCCCCATTAATCCTTTTACTTCTATTAATTTTATTGGTTCTACACCATATACTTCTAATACTTTATTTTTATCATAATCTTCTGTTTCTGTTTTACCTTGTTTAGTTCTAGGGATTCTTATTGTTATATTATCTTCCGCCAATTGAAAATAATCTCTATCTCCTGTTAATATTGTTACATTTATATTTTCTTTAACTGCAAATTTAGCTAATGTCCCTAGTATATCATCAGCTTCATATCCTTCTTTTTCTATTATTTCTATATTCATAGCTACTAATATTTCTTTAATTATTGGTAATTGTACAGCTAATTCATCTGGCATTCCTTTTCTTGTTCCTTTATATTCTGAATATAGCAAATGTCTTTTAGTTTTTGATTTTAAATCAAATGCTACTGCTATATACTCTGGTTTTATATCTTCTAATATTTTAAACATTATTGCCAAAAAACCAAATACAGCATTTATTGGAGTTCCTTCTTTTGTAGTTAATACTTTACTATTCATAATTCCATAAAATGCTCTATTTAATATACTATTTCCATCTATTAAAACTAAATTTTTCATTTATATTTTAGTCTCCTTCTTTTATTGAATTTTCCACTCTTTTCTAACGTTTTTATCTTATCATATTTTACTTTTGTTTTCAATAGTAAATTGGAAAATTATAGCAATATATGTTACAATTCAGCAGGTATTTGAATAAAGCTTGGTATATAGCTATTTGCAAGTCAAGACCCCGATTGTTAACCCCGGATATGGTTTGACTAAAAATAGCTATATACCAAGCTTTTTAAAGATTATGACCTAAGTTGTTACTCTTTCCGTAAAAAATATTAAGAAATTCTAACTTTATTTTATTCTGCAAAATTAATTTCTGCTGTTATATAAGTCAAATAACATTTGCAGAATATATTCATAGTTACTTAGTAAATTATTTACAAAATCTATGGTTTCCTATTGTAACAGTCGACGGTCTTGACCATATCCATTTATTTGTAGCTGTTGCAGGATTAAAGTAATATATTGCACCATAAGAAGGATCCCAACCGTTTAATGCATCTTGTGCAGCTTTTATAGCTGTTGAATTAGGAGTATAATTTATTTGTCCATCTGCTACAGCATCAAATGCTCCCTTTTGATAAATAACTCCTGCTATTGTATTTGGAAATGAGCTATGTCTTACTCTATTTAAAACAACTGCTCCTACAGCTACTTGACCAGTATAAGGTTCACCTCTTGCTTCTGCATAAATAATCCTTGCTAATAAATTTAAACCACTGCTGCTAGTAGAAGAACTACTACTATTAGAGCTATTCATAATTCCCATTGTTGCTAGAGTTTTTGGACCTGCAATACCATCTACTGCTAATCCATTCTTTCTTTGAAAATACTTAACAGCGTTTAATGTCTGAGTACCATAAATTCCATCTATATTACCACTGTAATATCCCCATCTTTTTAATTTAGTTTGAATTTGAATTACTTCATCTCCTCTAGAGCCATACTTTGATAAAACTTCTACTGTATTATTTTTATTTAAAAATACTGTAATTCCTACATAACTACTTATTGTTATAATAAGAATCATAATTGAAATTAATTTTTTATTTATAATTTTTTTTAACATAATAAAACCACCTTTGGAAATATTTTTTCCAAAAATGGTTTTTTTATACTTAATTGTTACTATTTTTTCAGCACATCGGATTTTAATCTAAAATCTATATCATATTAAAATTTTATATTATTAAGCCAGCTATTACTCCTATAATTGCTCCTACTATAACTTCTAATGGAGTATGACCTAAGATTTCTACTAATTTTTCTTGAACCTGTAACGCACTTAATCCTGGTGTTGCAACTATTTTATTTAAAAGTTTTGCTTGCTTTCCTGCTGCTCTTCTTACTCCAGCAGCGTCATACATTACTATTATTGCAAGTATAAATGCTATACCAAATTCTGGTGAAGAAAAACCTATATTTTTTCCTACTAATGTTGCTAAAGAACAAACAACAGCAGAATGTGAACTTGGCATTCCGCCTGCACCTAAAACTCTTTTAAAATTAAATTTTTTTGTTTTTACTAAATCCCATACAACTTTAAAACATTGTATAAAAAACCATAATGAAAATGGTACATAAATATATTTGTTATTAATAATTTCTATTAAAAATTCCATTTTTAAATATTATCCTTTCCATAATTATATAATTACCCTTTATTTTACATACACTTAATTTTCAAATTTTTCCTCTATAATTTCTCCATTCTTATCTACTAAAACATTTATCTTCTTCTCTGCCTTTTCCAAATAATCTGTACACTTCTTAGATAATTCCATACCATCCTCAAATTTTTTTATAGCATCCTCTAAATTTAATTTTCCATTTTCAAGTTCTTGTGCTATCTTTTCTAATTCAGCTACAGCTTCTTCAAAATTAAAATCTTGTTCCATTACTTTCAAAACCTTTCTGTTAATATGTTCTTTAGTTTTGTATTACTTATTCTATATTATTTATTTTCTAAAATTTCTTCTATATTAGCTACTATTTTTCCATCAGAAAAAGTAATATTTATTTCATCATTAACTTTTATATCATTAACTGATTTTACTATATTTCCTTTATTCTCTGCCACTACATACCCTCTTGTTAATATTTTTAAAGGACTCAAAGAGTCTATTTTAGTTATTAATTCTATTGTTTTTACTCTTAATTCTTTCTCCTTTTTAATTATTGAAATTTCTATATTTTTCATAACCTTATCTAATCTCACATATTCATCTTGTATTCTCTGCAAAGGATTTGTATAGGCTCTTCTATTCATAACTTTTTCATGTCTCAACTTCATAAATTCAACTTTCTTATCTAAAGCTAATTTATATCTCTTATTATAATTCATTAATCTTTCATTAATATCTCTTATATCTTTAACGGCAAGTTCCGCCGCTGCTGAAGGCGTTGGTGCTCTCAAATCTGCAACAAAATCTGCTATAGTAAAGTCTGTTTCATGACCTACAGCAGATATAATAGGTATATTAGAGTTGTATATAGCTTCTGCTACTATCTCCTCATTAAATGGCCATAAGTCCTCTAAAGAACCGCCACCTCTAGCTAATATTATTACATCTGCTAAATTATTTTCATTCATAACTTTTATTGCTCTGGCGATTTCATTTTCAGCTCCATTTCCTTGCACAGGAACAGGCAATAACCTGATATATACATTAGGATTTCTTCTTGTAGAAACATTTATAATATCTCTAATAACTGCACCAGTACTAGAAGTTAAAACTCCTATCACTTTTGGCATAAATGGAATTCTTTTTTTATGTATTTGGTCGAAAAAGCCTCTTTTTTCTAGTTTATTTTTTAATTCCTCATACTTTTGATATAAATCGCCTAAACCATCTTCCTCCATTGCTTTACAATAAATCTGGTAAACTCCATCTCTTTCAAAAACAGCAACCGTTCCAAAAGCTCTTACTTTCATACCATCTTTTGGAGTAAAATTTAATTTTTCAGTTGATGATTTAAACATTATACATTTTATAAGTGATTTTTCATCTTTTAATGTAAAATACATATGCCCTGTATAATGATGTTTAAAATTAGAAATTTCACCTTTTACATACACATTATTCAAAAATTCGTCTTGATTTATTTTATCTTTTATATAAAGATTTAATTCAGTTACACTTATAGGTTTTATATTCATAGCTTTCACTTTCTAAAAATTATTTTATACTTAATTTATAATTTTTAACCACATTTGCTAAGACTCCGTTTATAAAACTTGGAGCTGAGACTTCACTATATCTCTTAGCCAGTTCAACTACTTCATTTATTACTATTTTAAAATCTATTTTTTTATATAATATTTCATATATAGCTAATTTTAATAAAGTTTTATTTACTTTAGAAACTCTATCATATTTCCAAGAATCAATTAGGTGAGCAGATATAATATTTATTATTTCTTCTTTTCTAGTTGATACTCCATTTATTATATCTAATATATATTCTTTTACTTCTTCATCTTCTATATTATTATTATCAAAAAACATTTTTATATGTTCTTCAGATATATCGTTTTGTACTTCCACCTCATATAAACATTTAAATGCATTTTCTCGCATTATAGTTCTATTCATTTTTATAATTAACCCCCACATATATTATTACTTTTAAAATAATTATATTGCACTATTTATTTAAAACTCGAAAAATATGAAACGACCTTTATTTAATAGGCCGTTCCAAGTCCTAAACAAATAAAAACTTTATAATTTATCTATAAATCTTTTAACTTTTTCCTTCACCATACTCTTATTATGTTGAACATAATTTCCTAAGAACACACCTATACAAATCATAATAATCCATATTACTAATTCATATAATCTTGTTACTAAAATTAATATAGCAATTATTGCTCCAATTATTGCTCCAGCATAATCTCTCAAAAATTGTTTGAAACTATCCATTCTTTAAAACCTCCTACCTTAAAGCAATTACTTAATACTATCCACAGTTTTTTTCTCTTCAAGAATTCCTCTTATACTTATATTAACATTTTTTACTTCCAAATCAGAAGCTTTCTTTATAGTTTCTTTTACTTGATTTTGTATAGCATTTGACAATTCTTTTATAACCACATTTTCACCAACACTAATAGATACATTTACATTTAATTTAGAATCTTCGTCTAATTCTGTTCTTATAGCATTCATGTGAACATTTTCAAAACCTTTTAAAACACTATTTACTAAATTTTCTAAAGTTTCTTTTGAAATTAATAATTTTCCCTTTTCATTTTCTAACAACACACCTGTTTTTCTAGCTTCTTTCTTGCTAGGTCCTCCAAAAACAGCTAATAATGCAAATATTATTACTAAAATACTAATACCTAATAATGCAAACCTTAAATTTGCATTCTCGATCACATGATTATGCAAATCAACTACAAATTGTATGTCTGCCCAGCCTATTAGTATTGTGCTATACACTAAAGCTAAAGCTATCAAAAAGAACGAAAATATTGTTAATGTTATTTCTTTTAATAAGTTCATACTTATTACCTCTTTTCTTCACTAATTTTCAATTTTTAATTATTGTTGAACTTCGCCTGATACTGCTTGTGCATCTTTATTTTGATCATCTATATCTGTTTTAACACCTTGAACATGAACATTAACAGCAGAAACTTTTAACCCAGTCATTGTTTCAACTGATTTTTTTACTCTATTTTGAATTTCAAATGCTACATCAGGAATTCTTACTCCGTATTCTACTATAATATTAACATCAATTTTTGTATCCTTTTCATCTGATTCTACTTTAATTCCCTTTGCCATATTTTTCTTGCCACTTAAAACTTCTGATATTCCTCCAGCAAAACCGCCAGACATTCCACTTACACCTTTAACTTCAGAAACTGCAATTCCTGCAATAACAGCCACAACATCATCTGATATTTTTATTCCACTTTCTTCTCCACCTTGCATATTTGTTTGAGCAACTTCTACCTCATTATTTTTTTGTTCTTCTAAATTTTGATTTTCCATAAAAACCTCCTAATTAATTTTATTTATTTTTTTATTTTTGATGTTAATAGTATATCAATTTATTTAAATTTTTACAACACTTTTTTTAAATTTTTTTATAAATTTTTGATACAAGGTTACAATTCAGGTGGAGAACATATAACTTTTTCAAAATCGTGATATATAGCTATTTGCGAGTCAAGACCCGGATTGTGTTACCCTAGCTATGTTTTGACTAAAAATAGCTATATATCACGATTTTATAAATTACCACCTGAATTGTAACGATACAAGATGTCACATTTCAGTATAGGTATTAACAAACACACTTCTTCCAATATTATAAAAGAATTTTAAGTTTTCAAACTTTTGAGTTTCCAATAACTTTTCTTGTAATTCTACATATATATTTCCATCTATACCTATAATATATTCCTCATCTTTTAAGTTCTTATCCTCTATTACATTACTTATTTCCTCCACTATATTTTCATTATACTTTAAGATTATACTATTTTCATAATTCAAGAATACTTCATATGAATCATACCAAGAATTTTGATTATTGCCAATTATATATATTAAATTCTTATTTTGTTCTATATTTTTTATTTCATATTCATCATTTGATATATACCAAATTCCTAAAAATTATAGAAAAAACACATTACTTGTATAAGTAATATGTTTTTTATTTTAATTATTCACAATCTAAATTGCAACCGCAATCACAGTTTGAATTCATATAAAATTTTTTCTCTGCTAATTTTTCTTGAACTCCTCTTAAAGCCTCTCCAAATCTTTGGAAGTGTACTATTTCTCTTTCTCTTAAAAATCTTAATGGATCTAATACATCCGGATCATCTGCACATAGATTTATTAATTTTTCATACGTTGCTCTAGCTTTTTGCTCCATAGGGACTTTTAAGTGCAACTGTTGCAATTAAAAATAATTCCCATAAAGTCTATACTTTAAAAGTAATTTCAACAGTTTGATTTTTTCCAATTTCAATTTTTTCTATTAATTTTTTCAAAATTTTATTATCAAAATTTTTACAATTTTCAAATTCTAAAATTATTTTTTTTATATCGTTCTTCGTTTCAAATATATTCTCTAATTTTTCTAATCTAGTAAGTTGCTTTTTTAATTCTGAAATATTTTTCTTATAATTATCATATTCTAGCAAAAATTCCTTTTTCAATATGCAGCCTTCTACTTTTTTGCTATATAACGTCTTAAACTCACTTTCTAACCTAGAAATTTCATTTTTTACTTTTTTATAATCATTTAACTTTACATTCTGTTTTTCTTTTAAATTTTGTACGTTCTGTGTATATTTTCCCACTTTTAATTGTTTTAAATGATTTGATAATGCGTTTAAAACGATTTCATTAAGTTCTTTTTCCATTATTTTATTGAATGCATTACAAATTTCCCTGTGCCTATAATGTTCACCACAAATGAAATAACCTTTGTCATTTTTCTTTCCTGTTATTTTACCCTCCTTATCGATTCTAACTGGAGCAGAATTTTTATATGTCATTTTTCTTCCACAATGTTTACAATAACTTAAACCCTTAAGTAAGTAAAGATATGTTTTAGGATTACTTTTTACTTTATTTTTCTTAATTTCTTGAACTCTATTAAAATCTTCTTGAGAAATTATTGCTGTATGGGTATTTTCCAAAATTTTATATTTATATTTTGAAGTAGTCTTTCTTTTTTTTAATTTAAAATTGTTTTCATATTTATTTAAAACCAAATTCCCAGCATATATAGGATTTGTTAATATTCTATTTACCATAGATTTAGTCCAATATTCTCCTTTATTCTTTAAATTCAAATATTGCGAAGGAGTTCTTATCTTTTTTATATTCAACTCTTCAGCAATTTCTTTTGGCTTTTCTCCATTCAAAAATAGATTATATATCTCCTCTATAACAGGTGCTACACATTCATCAATTACTAATTTATTTTTATCTATAGCACATTTTTTATAACCATATGCTACACTACCCTCTATAAATTTTCCCTGTTCTTTACAATTTCTTTTAACAGCTTTTATTTTTTTAGAAATATCTTCTAAATAACTTTGATTTATAATTCCTCTCAAAGAAACAATATCATCAATTTCATATCTTTCTCCTGTATCTATATATTCAGTTACAGATATTAATCTGACATCATTTTCAGGAAAAAAGACATCTGTGCAATATGATGTAATATTTTTATCTCTTGTAAGTCTACTCATATCTTTAACAATTACCATGTTTATTTTATTATTAACAATATCTATTATTAATCTGTTAAGAGCAGGTCTTGATGATAATATTCCAGAATAGCCGTTATCTATATATTCATCAATAACATCAAAATTATGATTTTTAGCATATTTCCTAGTAATCTCTCTCTGAGCATCTATACTATTATTAGTTTCATTATCCTCTTTAGAAAGTCTTAAATATACTGCTGCTTTATATTCTTTCATTATACTAACTCCATAATATCATATTTATAATTTATATATATATTATCTTCATTATCTATTTCAACACTATCAATAACATCAGCTAATTGTTCCTTTCCCCAGTTATTTACATTTGAAACTTTTTCAGCTATTTTTTTTAAATCCACTTGTGATATAATAGTTTTTTTGCTCATCTTTTCTTTTATACTTTCTATTTTTTCATTTATTCTTTTTCTTTTAATCAGTTCTTGATCATACATTGTTTTGAAATCACATTCTTGTAAAATACCATTTGCATAATCCTGATATAGTGATGAAATGAATTTACTACATTTTTCTAATTGTTTTTCGTTAGTTTTTAGCTCCTGCTCATATTGCTTAATATTTTTACCTTGATAACTTTTTTCAATCAGTTCTGAAATGCTCTTACAATCAACTATTGTACTAACCTTTTTTTCAAGATTATCTAGTACAATTTTTGTTACTAAACTTAAGTCAATCCCTTTATATTTCCTTATACAATAACCTTTTTTATGCAAACTACTAGAACAATATAATCTCATAAAGGAAATTGTACTCCCATCTTTTCTATACTTAACCTTCAGTTGCATTGGTTCTCCACATTCTTTGCATGCAACAATCCCATTTAATGCCCATTTGTACGTTCGTGGTTTTGCTTTTTGACCCAAATTAATTCGTCTTTGTACACTATCAAATAGTTCTTGAGAAATAATAGGTTTGTGGGTATTATAGATAATTTTCCATTCAGAACGTGGAATTTGTTTTACCTTCTTTGATTTATAACTTAAGTTAATAACTTTACCATATTCAGTATGTCCCAAATAAACCTTATTTTTTAATATTTTAGAAATTGTAGAAGTACTCCAGGTAAACTCTCCATTCTTATTATTTTCAATTCCATTATAACTTGGACAATATACTTCATTTTCCTTTAATTTTTTTGCTATTTCTCCCATTGTTACTCCGTTGTTATATGTTTGAAATATCTCCATAACAATATTTGCTTCTTCATTATTTATAATCAACTGATTTTTATTTGTTTCACTCTTCATATAACCATAGGGTGCTTTTGCAGCTACATACAATCCTTGTTCTTTCCTTGCCCATAGACCACTTTTTACCTTTCTCGAAATATCTTTACTATACCAATCATTTATTAGAGTTTTAAATTGAATCATATCATTATTCGAATTTTTCAAATAAGTATCAACATTGTCTAAAATAGCAATATATCTAATATCCCTTTCTAGAAAATATATTTCAATTAAATAATTTGCTTCAAAATTATTCCTACTCAACCTAGATAAATCTTTTGTAATTACAGAATTTACTTTTTTACTTTCTATATCTTCTAACATTCTTTGAAAATTAGGTCTATCTGTATTAAGTCCTGTATAACCGTCATCTATGTAAAAATCATATAATTCAAATTCATCCCCTAATTCTTTTATTTTTTCTTCTATAATACTTTTTTGGCTAATGATACTATCACTTACCTCTTTATCTCCATCCTCAACAGATAATCTTAAATATCCTGCAACTTTATATTTGTTCTTCACAATAATTACGCCTCCTATTCGTAAATATTGTCTAAATTGAAGAGCAATGTTACTACAATTAATTATACATCATTTGTAATAACATTGCCAACTTTAGAATTATAAAAATTTTATAATATAATAGTGTAAAAAACACGCAGATATCTATACAAAAATTTGATAAATAAATTTTAAATTGTTACATAACAATTTAAAAATCGTTAGTTCCTTTTAATTGCAATTCTTGTATCCCATAATTAGCAATTAATTTGATTAAATTTTCCTTACTTATCCTTTCTTTAGTAACTCTTATAATTACATTATATTCTTTATTATCTATAGTATAGTTTTCTCGTTTCTCAATTATTGCATTTTCCATATTACCCCCCATATTAAAAATATGTTATTAAAAAATATAAAATTACTAGTTATTTAAAATATTTTTCTGATAATTTAACAATTCCTTCTTTACCATATAAAGTTTGCAATGTATCTAATTCCTTTACAAAATTTCCTACATTAACATCTTTTGTATCATCCAAAACATGGTGCTAAAAATATAGATTTTTCTAATTTAAAAAGTACAAGAATAATATCTTTGAATGCATTTTCTGAAAATGTAATTAATTATGGCTGTGCATCAAATTTTTCAAGAGTACTTAAGCTTAATAGCTCAAGAGCTACAATTCCCGAAATTGACACTAAATCAAGTTACCAAATATTAATAGATGGTTTTGAACGGTGGACATTCTGGAAAAGATATTGACAAAAACCGAGGTAATCCAATTATCGTTTTGGGTAATATTCTTGCTAAATTGAATACTGATAAAGATTTATTTTTAAATTTTATAGATGGAGGTTCTTGGATAACCGCTATTCCAAGAAGGGTTGAATGCGTAATAACAACTGATTCATTAGACTTGGAAGCATTAAGTGTTTATCTACAAGAATTAGAAAATAATTTGCAAGCACAACACTTACAATATGTTTCTATCTCTCCAAATATAGAAAATCCACATAGTCCTTATGAAAGAGTTTCAATCTCTTCTATTCAAAAAATGTGGGAATATATTAAAGAGATATCAAAAGATTTAGATAAAACTCATAAGATAGCACAAATTCAGCTTTATCTTTTGTTGGATCTTTTCCTTCTCCATAATCTTTATTTATATCTAACGCATTTATATGATTATTACTATTTGCAGATATTTTTATTACTTCACCACCCAATTTTTTTATAAGTGCTTTATACTCATTTTCTAGATCTATAATAATTATATCAACATTATTATCTTTTAAAGCTATTTCAAGAATTTCTTGTTTGGCAGTAAATGATTTACCACTACCTAATACACCTAAAATAAAAGAATTACCATTAAGTAACTCTTGTCTATCTATCATTATTAAATTTTTTGATATAATATTTTTCCCACAATATATACCATTTGTAATTTCACTTGACAAATACAAGTTTATGTTATAATTATAATTTATATTTGCTATTTAATTCCAAATTTAATCTTAATTTATATAATTTTCTATTATTTCCATTTGCTCTTCTGAAATTGTTGCCTCTTTAACTCCCTTTACTACACCTTTGCAACTTGTTAAAATGGAATATTTTGTACCATCACTACATTCTAAACTATAATTTGGAATTCCATCACATAAACCTTCATTATATTCAAAAGAATCAAGCATTTCTTTTAATTCAGAAGCATTATTTATAATTTTAGTCTTTTTACCTGTTATACCAAATGAAGTAACAATGAAAGAAACTTCTTCAGAAGTATTACCATTATTTGTTTCAATACTATTTTTAATATAAAATCCTCCTAATACAGTAGCAACAATAATTAAAATCACAATAATTAAAATACTTTTCTTATTCATAATATATCTTTCCTTTACTTAATACTAAAATTTATTAATAACTATAATAATGATGCTATAGCTTATTATTAAAAATATTCTATTTTTTCTTGACTTTATACTCATAAATAGATTATAATAAATATAGGAAATGACAAATCCACAAACGTGGTTTTGCCGGATTAAATTGTGAAAACTCACATCTAACTCGCCAAAGTACAGATGTGAGTTTTTTTATTTATGTAGTTGCTTATCAACCCAGTTCTTATACAGAACTGCTGTCAAGGCAACGTTTAATGTTAAAGATAACATTAAAGATATTATAAAAAATAGTATTACTTTAACCATAAACATCACCACCTTCCCTACGAATAATCGTAAAATTGGTGGCAAAACCACATCTGCTTATTCTCATTTCCTATGTCAATTATTTTACAATATTATTTTCATTTTGTCTATAATTTTCTTAAATTTATAAATACATTTTTAACCACTGCATCTACTTCTTTCCATGTAATTATATTTTTATAGTAAGAAATCTTTTAAGCGACTAAATATTAGTCGCTTTTATAATTATATATTCCTACAGTTTTTGTTTTATTTGTAAATGTAACATTATTTTGTAGATTATCTAATGTTCTACACTTCATAGTAGGTTTCACATCTTCTTTAAATCCTACTTCTACTTTTCCAAAGTTAAAATATATTTCTATAATGTATTCGTCATTATCAAGTTGTATTTCTCTAAAGTCTAAATTATAATTTTCCTTTGTATCTAAATCTTCTTTAAATAGTACATATTCACCTGATTTATTTGTTTTATAATACACATCATATTTTAAATCTTGATTCCAAATACCCGTAGTCATTGTTTCTAATCTTATGTAATCTGTTGGTATATAGTCTATCCATTTAAATTGCTCTAAATATATATTAGATTTATTTTCAATATTATAAAAGGTATACTCTACTATTTCATTCGGTTTTGTTTCTACAGTACCTTGTTTTTCTACATTTTTCTAATGCTTTATAGAATAATACTCGTCACTATTTTTTTTTAACTCTTGTATTCCAAGAGTTAAATCTTCTATTTGTTTATTTAATGATTTTTCCTGCCATTCTTTTGACATAGGTATTTTTTCAAACTGTGAATGTCCTATAATTATGGCATCATATTCTCCTGCTGCAATTTTACTACAAAATTTTTTACGATTATTAGTTGCAAAATCTTTTTTTGTTGCTACAAGGATATTAGCTGATGGATATAATTGCAAAAATTCACTTGCCAATTGTTCAATTATATGATTCGGCACAACAAATAAAGACTTGTTACATAATAAAATATGTGCAATAGCATTAATTTGATGTTTTCTTAATGTTATCTCAGATATGCTAATACATTTCCTTTATCTTCACTTTTTCCACTTATCTCTTCTAACAATATCTTGTGATATAAGCATAGTATAATTAGTTTAGACATAATTTAACCTTAATTACTACTACATTTATTGATTATCTAAATCTATTTACACTTTATGTTTTTTTAATCTTAAAGCATTTAGTATAAC
>CAKPRQ010000007.1 GCA_934182605.1 uncultured Clostridia bacterium
TCTCTTGTTGCTTGAGTTATACTACTAAACATTCCATCAGTACCTGTAAATACTGATATTGTTACTCCTGCTAGTATCAGCATTATTACTACTGTTATTACTAATGAGACTAATGTTATACCTTGGATTTTTTTCATTTTAGGCTCCTTTCCTTCAAATTTTTATTCTTTTTACTTTTCTTCTCTTTAAAATATATATTGTCTACTCTTTTACTATTTCAAAATCATATGCATTTGCGAAATCTGATGTTGCTGATGCATGTAGTTGTACTGTTTTTCCTGCTTCTACTTTATCTATATATGCTCCGATTGTTGTTATTTCTTTTCCTGCTTTATCTTTTACTACTATATCTACTGGAAAATCTCCTAATGTTTTACTTGTTGGATTTTTTACATCTGCTACTACTTGTGATACATTGTTATTTTCTACTAATCTTATGTTACTTATTTCTAGTCCATCTATTGTTTTTGTTTTCTTTAATTCTTCACTTTTATTTACTTTACTTCCATCTTCTTGTACTTCTACAAATTCCTCTACCTTATTTTCTTCTACTACTCCTATCGCTGGTGTTTGAGTATTTTCCTCATTTCCTTTGTTTTTATTTGCATTTACTGCTACTATTATTACTATTAGTAATACAATTATTATTAATAACACTATCATTAATTCTTTTGCTTTCATTTTCTTTACCTTCCTTATTTTTTATTTAGGTTTTATTTTTAGGCACCTATAACCTTTTTATTTTTTTATCTTTTTTTGTTTTTACTATTTTTTACGGTCCCCCTCTCCTGTGGTTATGTTTTACTTTCTCTGTAAACGCACATAAAGGTAGAGCTATTGCCTGTTTTACAGGCATAGTTCTACCTTTATTTTTACTACTATTTAATTTTCTTTTTTTATTTCCTAAATGACAATATATAGTGTGTGTGTGTGTGTGTACAGCCATGCGGGTTTCAGCGTTTTCTTTTATTTTTTTCATATTTTTTTCTTCTAATTTTAAAGTTTCTACCATTTTTCATCTTCTCCTTATTTGTAATTTATTTTATCTTATCATACTTTTTACCTTTTTACAAGACTATTTTTTTCCATTTTTTAATTTATTTATTTTTTTAGTTCAGTAGTAAGTATATAAATTTTTAACCTATACAGATTCAAAGTTATTCTTACTATTTCACAAACATAATAGAATTACCTGCTAACGTAAATTGCTCATATATAATAGTTTGAGCCAAGTTTATATTGTATTTGTGAAAAGAAATATTAAATGAGTTATATGAAAAAAGAAAAGAAGAATTTAAAGATGCTGAAACAGAAGAATTAGATTTTTGGAACAAATTATATTATAAAAATGGTTTTATTGATGCAATGAATTTAAAAAATTCAATAAGAGAATCAAAAACTGGATTAATCGATAAACTTTTTGCTTATTCTATTGATGATATAATTGAAGAACAAAGATATAATGTATGGTATTTAAATACTGAATATAAAAATTGGATTTATAACATATCTAAAATAAAAAACAAATATCCGAATGTTCGCAATTTTTTGAAAAAGTGGAAACTATTAAATATATATTAAAGGAACTTTATTTATTATAATTTTAAATTAATTATTTGGTTAAAAGATATAATGGTTTGATAGAATATATCTGATTTTTTATATACAAAATTATTTGATAATTTAATTAATATGTGTTACCATAGTATTTGATTAAATAGTAAGTTATCGCTTGGATAAAATTTTCAATAAAATATTTTTAAATTCATAGATTTTAAAAAGAAAAAGAGGAACTTACAAACCAAGTTATTAATTTTATAGAATATTTAAAACTATCATATATAGATACAGAAGCTCCAGAAAGTGTAGAAATAAAGAGCAAGAAAGATTTAAAAGAAAAACTGCAAAAAGGTTTAGACGATATAAAAGCAAATAAATATAAAACAATTACCTAAAAACCAAATTGTAGTTAATGACCGTTTTAATCCAACATTAGTACCACAATTAGAAAATTTAGGAATTTTAAAAGAAAAATTAAATGTATGTATTATAAATAATCACTTCTACCCCATTTATTCTTTTGATTTTTCTTTAGATACTTCAATGTGTAGTTTTAATTATATTACTTCTTGGACTAAAGGTGATATTAAAGTCATATTAGAATTAGGAGATAAAATTCAAAAAACAGCAAATTCTTTCATTAAAAGTTTAGAAGATGAATTTACAAATAATATTATTAGAATTGCTTAATACAAAAATTAATTGATATTGTTTTAATTTAGAAATTATAAATAATAAAAACACGAAATTAAAAGTAAATCTCAACTTTAGATTTTAAAAGTTTTATAACGTGTAAAAAGAACTATATTTTATACTACTCTATTACAAATATAGAGTAGTTTTTTTATATATTTTATTACTAAAAATTTTGTCGTTTTTTGTTATTTTTTACCTTTTTTTATCTTTTGTTGACTTTTAAAATTATTATTTATATAATAATTTTATTCTATTGTATTTTTATACAACAAAAGGAGGTATACTATGCAAAATTTAGAGGAATTAGTTTTTAAAGCCAAAAATAAAGATGAATATTCTTTTGAACAACTAATTCTAAATATAGAAAATGACTTATACAGAATAGCACAAGCTAAACTGGATAATCTTGAAGATATAAACGATGCTATTCAAGAGACACTAATAATAGCTTTTAAATCTATAATAAAACTAGAAAATCCTCAATATTTTAAGACATGGATTATTAGAATTTTAATAAATGAATGTAATAGCATATATAAAAAAAATAATAAATCTTTATCTTTATTTAAAAAAATAAAAGAAACTAAAAATGTCATAGATTATGACATTCAAGATATTAATAACGTAGAATGTAAGATTGAATTAGAAAAAATATTCAGTTTTTTAAGTCATGAAGAAAAAATATGCTTAACACTATTCTATAACAGTAATTTTTCAATCTCTGAAATTTCGGACATATTAAAGATTAGTCAAAATACAATAAAAAGTAGAATAACTAGAGCTAAAAATAAAATAAAAAAATATTATAATGGAGGTGTTGAAAATGAAACAGCAAAAAAATAATGTAGATGAAATTGATAAATTGTTATACAAATATTTTGATGAAAATAAAGATGTTCCAAGAGAAACTACTGAAGTAATAAAAAATACTATACATAAAAAAAGTTTAAAGAAGTTTATAGGAATTAAAGCCATTGCAACAGTTTGTACACTATTTTTATTAACTACAGGTGTAGTATTTGCCAATGATATAAAAGATTTTATAAGTGAGTTATTCAATTTAAACTCTATAAATATCAAAAATAATAGCATAGTTAGTTCAATTAAAAATAAAGATTATATACAAAATGTAGAAATGGACTACATTACTCTTAATGATGACTATAAAATTAAAATAGATTATTTACTAATAGATGACTTAAATATATATTTAATATTTAACTTATATTCTAGTAATGATATAACTTCAAATTATTCCTTTTCAATTTTAGATTTATCAATAACAGATAATAATGGAAAACAAATTTATAATGCTAATATGCAAATAAAAGATAACAATTTTCTAACTCTCCCTGGTTGGAAAGATATTTATACTACTAATAATGAAATGAAAAAATTATTTTTTCTTATAAAAAATAATATACCAAATTCAGATAGTTTAAATATTAAATTTACAAAACTTGTATTGTATGATATAAAAAATCCTAGTTCAAATTATATAGAGATTAATTGTAACTTTGATTATAATATTAATTTAATTGATAAATTTAAAAATAAAGAAAGTATTAGATATTATACAACAACACCTATAAATAATAATTATGAAATTCAAAACTGTATTGCAACGGATACCGGCTTATATTTAATATATAAAACAAATAATGAAAATATAGATTTTAAACTTTATAATATTGATACTACGTATAATATAAACTACTTAGGTAGAACTAAAAATGATTTTTTCTACTTTATAACACAATTTCATATTTCTAAAGATGATTTAAAAGAACTAAATAATTTTGAAATTATAGATTCATATAATAAAAAATTAATGTTTAAAAAAATAGAATAAATAAATTAATTATTTAAAAAAGAAGTAAATTTTAATATTACATATACTTCTTTTTTATTTTATAAAATAAAAATTTGAAAAAATATAAAAAATTTTAAAATTTATGCACCTGTTTTATCGAAAAATGTTATCTAATGTATAGAGGAGTAAAACAAAGAGAAGTTATTTGGATTAAAATTTTAATGGAATGTGAAAATACAAATTTTATAACCAATTTAATAGAGCAATTAAATATAAGTAATCAAAACATTAAAATTTATAACATTATTTATAGCACAAATAATAGATTAAACTCTACATATTGTAAAATGTATTAAAATAGTAATTTGCAAGATAAAATTATTAAAAAACTTGTATATTTAGGTTATGATATTTCATATAAAGTAACTAAATATTTAATAAAAACC
The DNA here is from genome assembly GCA_934182605.1 of uncultured Clostridia bacterium. GTDB lineage: Bacteria > Bacillota > Clostridia > TANB77 > CAG-508 > CALXUC01. The sequence goes on from CAKPRQ010000007.1 coordinate 4,516, forward strand.
ATTGAGTATATTATTTATCATTCAGACAATCATTTTGGGAACTTAGAAAAATGTGTTTATTTTGAAGTAGCTAAATTAAATAATACATATCTATACATAATATAAAATGTAATATAAATAGAGCAACTACTATTATGTACACTTCATGTAAAGTTGAAAAATAAAAATAATTTTTGATTTTTTAATGATGTAAATTCTAAAGTTAAAGCTGTTATAAATACAATTATTAATAAAGTATTATAAGTAAATTTATCATTAATCTAAAAGAAGTTATTTTTTTATAATTAGTATTCATAAAAGAAGGGAATGAATTTCATTATGAAACAGCATAAATCAATATTATTAATAGAAGATGAAATTATTGAATATAATAATTTTAAATTATTTATAACTGAAGACATAGATATAGAAACTATTTCAATTACAGAACCTATAACAAAAGTTATAGATCTTTATAAAAACTTTGATCCTGATTTATTGATTATCGATATTGATTTAAACTCAAAAACTCAAAATGGTTCAAATATAAACTTTTTACAGCAAATAAATAATTTACATTTAAAAAATAAGCAATTATTTTTAGTTATCACTAATATTTTATCCAAAACAATATATGATTATTTATATTGTTTAGATGTGGATCTAATACTTTACAAAGGAGAAAGCAATTATTCTGTTAACACAATAATAAAAAATATACTAATTTTGTATTCCAATAGTATTGAATTATTACTACCAAATGATAATGTTCTTTACACACAGTCAAATAGTAAATTTAATATATCCCAATTATCAAATAAAATTAATAATGAACTAGATCTAATAGGCATCAGTTCTCATTTAATAGGAAGAACATATATTTACGATGCTATTATATATTTATTACAAAAAGAAAATGAAACACAAACTGTGTATACATATTTGTCAAAGAAATACAAAAAGAGTGTTAGTGGTATTTGCCGAGCTATACAAACAGCGATTTACCGTGCTTGGAGAACTTTACCTATAAATGAAATTGAAAAATATTATACAACTAAATATTGTTATGAACGCGGTGTACCATTACCAACAGAATTTTTATTTTATTATGTAGAAAAAATAAGGAAATCCTTATTAAAATAATATATATAAATTTACACATAATTTCAATAATATTTGAAATTATGTGTAAATCATTTATAATGAAATTTATTAATCAATTTGAATAATTCCTGTGTTTGATGTTGCACCTTGTGAAACAATATCTTTCAAGCTATCTCCCAATGACATTATAGTATTTCCAAATAACATGTTATATTCTGTCTTTCCTCCAGATATTGTTTTATATATACTATCATAAGAAGGTGGTATTACCCAATTTCCATTTAGATCTAGAATACCATATTTAATTTTATTTGAATAATTTTTTTTGCCAGCAACAATTCCTTCAATCTCTTCATTTTTTTGTATTAATAATACATTCTGTGAAGTTTGAGAAGTTGAAAATACTGACCCAAAGCAATATATATCATGATTTTTAAAATTTTCACCATTTATATTAAACATGGTCCAATATTCACCTTGCTTTGCAGGTATACAGTAATTATGTAGTATATATGAATTTTTTATATTATCTGTTGGAAATAATTTTTGATTTTGTATTCCTATTTTATCATATTCTAAATTAATTAAAATTCTTCCATTCTTATCTAAAATACCATATTTTTTACTATTTTCTACTAAATATAATCCAATATTATTATCTATTAATTTTAAACTATCATATGAAAATCCTACTTTTACACTAACATCACCTTCTGTATTTCTAACTAAAATACCATATTTATTATTTTGTTCAGCTATAAATTCTCCCATTCCTTCTGAATAAGTTAATTTTTGATATTTTGGTCCTATAATATTTGATTTATCCTTTGTACTAATTACACCCATTTGTCTATCTTTTGTAACTACAACTATCATATCTTCTATTAATGCCTTTTGATTAGAAAAGTCATTTGACATTTCTTGATAATTATCGGCTTTTACTGCCGCATTATATTTTTGGTATAATGCTGGTAAAGTATTTATTGCTAATGTATTTTTGTCTGCATCATATGAATATTTTACATTAAATACTTTTTGCATTGTTGGTAAGCTTATATATAACATATCATTAATTCTTTTTACACTATAAGACATTTTATAAGTATCGAATGTTGATGATTCATCTTTTGTTAAAGATTTGTAAATTATATTACTATCCATTTCTAATAACACTATTTCATATTGATTTTTAACATAACAATGTGACTTATCCTCACTTCCTGTACCATATTCCCCATAAAAAAATTGATATGTTAATTTGGGTGCTATTTTTTCTACACACACATATGGTACATTATTTCCATCTATGTATAGTATTGATGTATTTAATTTTGTTCCTACTCCGTCTATATACAAATTATTTTTTTGGTTATTGATACTTGATATTATTGCCACAACAATTATCATAATAACAATTACACCTATTACTGCCACTCCACCTATAATTATTATTCTTTTCTTCTTTTCATCTTCTTCAAGTATTTTTGTATTATTCATATTAAAATTGTTTCCATATAAATCACTCATACTTTTAACTCCTTCTTATAGTAAATTTTATCATTATTAGTTTGAATAGTCAAGTTAAAAAGTTAAGATAAATTGCTTTTCATTTATATAAGACTGTTGTTTTTCAACAGTCTTATATAAATATTTGTGTAAAATTTTAACCGATTTTCTCCAAAATCCAAAGTTGATTGTCATACACTACATCCGTCAATTGAGAAACATATACATTTCCTTGAGATGTTGGAAGTGTACCTACACCTGAACCATTGTTGTTATCAGATGCTGTTAATACCAAGTGATAATGTCTTCCACCATTTCCCAATTCTATTACATATTGTCCAGCTCTATACATTGGATAAATATAAAAAGTTTGTGCCTCAGGATCATTTGGAGCCCAAATATCTACATTGTTTCCAGCCACAAGACTCCCGCTAGCTAAACCACCTGTTCTAAGCACATCAAGAACTCTATTATACCCATTAGAACTACACATAGCATAAAATTTATACTCACTACCATTCTTAACAATTCTCCATTTTTGCTCTATAGAACCATCATATGACCATTGAATTACATTTGTTCCATTAGCATCTGTTCCTAAATTTACATTTAAGTATTTTCCACTAGCTTTATTCTTTATAAGATATATTCCTGCTTCTGGAATATTTTGTGTAATAATTTCTCCTCTTGTAGCTGCTTCTACCTTAGTAAATGGTACAAACAATGTACAAAGTGACGCAATAAATGTAATAATCAAAACTATAGATAAAATTCTCATTATTTGTTTCATAAAATTCCCCCCTTTCATTAAAAAATTTTTTGAGTTTTACTCTAGTAAATATTATATATAATTACAAATTTCTTTTATGTAAAAAATGAATATAAAAATACATAAAAATATGTAAAAATATGTAAAATATTTAATTAAAAAAAATCTTTTTGTTCTTATATTTATAAAGTAGTTGAATTAAAAATAGAAAAATCAATATTAGAAATTATAAATAAACTTAAATAAAAATATATTGATACTAGTATTTAATGTAATAGTCGATAATTTATATTTTATTCACTAAAATATATTAAATTTTCACAAAAATAAATTTACATATTTCTATTTATTATCTTCAATTCAGGATAAACACAATACATATATGGTATACTACACTCTAATTCTTTAAAACAGTTACTATCTTGAAATAATAAAATAAATTTATCTGCTTCAGATATTATTGGTGAATTAATTCTTAATAATTTTAGCAATCCTTTTTCATTTTCTTTATCTGTCACAATAATATTATATAAGGTATTATCTTTAGTTAAAAATGTTATATAATTTGGAAAAAATCCTTTATGGAACTGTTTATATCTTCCATTATATTTACACAAAACATCTAGTGCATATATAATTTTCATATCTAGCTCTTGAGTATTATGTATAAAAATATCCCCTTTTTTACTTATTATATTTTTAGTTAATATATCCTTAAAATTATCATTAGGTTTATTAAATAAAATTTGTAATTGTTTTAATGTTGCACACCCAAAATCTTGTAGAAAATTTATTACTTTTATTTTATCATTATCTAACATAAAAATCCTCCTAAAATTTTCAAAAAAAATTTGACAAAATCAAAAAAAAATGCTATTATATAAGTACATTAAATGTGTTTGATATGAGTTGTCAAATATAAAAGCTAGTATGTGTACCTGTGAATGCACATACTTTTTTTATACAAAAAATAGAGTAGGCTGTGAATCCTACTCTACGACTATGTATTACTACAATTAGTCTTTGTTTGATTGTCCATCTTTCGTTAGCATATTTTGTTGAAGCAATAATTGTAATTGAGTGTTTTTGTCTTTCTCTTGCATCAATAAATCTACTAAACGAAGAATTGTGTCTTGAGTTGTCATATAAAAGCCTCCTTTCCGTTTTAAGTAAAAACTACCTTTTGACAAGAAAGGGTACTAATATATTACAATATTTTTATTATAAAATCAAGGCTTAACTCGAATTATTCTCACTAAATACCCATAAATAAATTTTTTGTTTTCTTTGATTTCTGTTACTTTTATTAACACTTTGTCCATAAAATGTGGATAACTATTAAATCTTGCAGGAACTCTACACATACAAGTTACATTTGTATTATCTAGCTGTACCAATATTCCACTTTTTTGCTTTGGAAATGCTATTACATTTCCTGTATATTCTCCATTTACAGATATATATTTTCTTAGATTTTTAAATGGATTTTCTTCAAAATCTTTAGCCGATAATTCATATATATTATTTATAGTATCTATATTCTTAATTCTTACCTGTAAATAATCTCCGAACATTATAAATATCTTTACAATTTACAATATATGTATGTCTTAAGTTATCAGCTTTTATAACTACTTCTTTACCATACATATCAACAATTATATGTTTTACACCAATTCCAATAATTCTGACTCTTATAACATCATTTGTTTTTAACTTTGGTATTTCTAAGTCTGCTCTTAATTTCATAGCTTCTAGTCTACTGCCTATTGCAATATTAGCAATTTCATTAAATTCTAAAATAATAAAATCAATTTCTGCTCCAAGCATTCCACGAATTAACGATTTACTTTGCCTTTTATTAACTAAATGTGTAATAGGAATTAAAACTTTAATATCGCCATACCAAATAATAGCACAGGTTATATATTTATCTTGTAATTTATAGTATTCATCTTCAATTCCTGATATATTACCTGTTAGTATTCTTTTTTCTTCTTTACTTCTTAATATTTCTTTCAAAAATAAATTTTCCATAAATTAGCCTCCAAAACAAAAAGTGCCTACTTTAAAAGTAAACACTATAAAATATATTTTATTCTATTTTTCTTTTTTATTCTTTTTAAGATAAAAAATTGCCATACTTAATGATATTCCTAATGCCAATCCTGTAGATAATCCGACTAATTATAGGTAATATATTTCCCGTAATAAAATAACATACTATTCCTGCTATTACTCCTGAAGATGTTCCAGAAGCAATTCCTACAATAATATAATTTTCAATATTTTCTTTCATAAACAACTCCTTATATATAATTATATTTTATTAATCTTTTTTTACACTATAAATAATTCTTTCAAAAATATTATATCATACATTTAAAAATTTTCAAAGTTTACTTCTTGTTTTTCTTTACTTTTTTCTTCTTTCTTTATTTTATTTTTAAAAATAATCCTTGATTTTTTTGAGTCATTTTTATTCCAAATAGGATTATATTCATTAATAGAAACATCTTGCAACTTTTTAGCAAGTTCATGTTCTGTATATATCATTTTTTCTAATAATACAGGTTTATTTCCTCGTATATTAACTAACAACTGATTATGTGGTAACCTTAAAATTTCATCTGCATTTAATAAGTTTCGTTTTAATGTGGATATATTTTTCTGACCATATTCCAAATTTCCTTCAATTCCACCTTCTTTTCTAATAGATTGTGTTTCAACTGTTGTCACACCTAATAAATCAGAAAAATATTGTGCTGTTAAAATATCTGCTGCCCCTAAACATAATCTTATATCACAATTTCCTATAATTTCTTGCCATGAATCCATAGGATAACGATTTTTAATTTGTCCAATATTTTGAACAATTGGTATTAAAGCAATTCCACGACTTCTCACTGTACTAATCTTTTTATTAAAATCAGGTATTTCACCAATGTTGGCAAACTCATCTAAGAAAAAGAAGACCTCATTTTCACATTTACCATCAATTCTTGAATCTGCATATTTTACCAATTTTATAAATAGAAATGTAAAAAAAAGAGAGACTAAAAAATCTCTACTAGAATCCACATCACTAGTTATAATATAATAAATACAAGGTTCTTTTCCGAGGTAATGTTAAGTCAATATCTGTTACATTTGTAAGTTCCTGTAATTCTCTATTTTGAAATGATTGTAATCTTGTACCAAGCCCGAGTAAGTACAGAAGCTTTTATAGTATCAGAGCCACTTGCAAAAATATTATAACTCATTCTTGCTGGGCTTTCTAATGGAAGTACTTTAAACATGTTATCAAGTTTAATTATATCTCCATTAGATATTATTTTATATATATCTGTTAAAGTATTTTGTTCTAATTTGTTTTCTAAAAAATAAAATTCAAAGGCTTTTAATAAATTTTCTTCTGCACGTGGCCAGAAATCATCTTTTCCTGTATGCTTTTGTGTACCTGTTATTATAACGTTTGAACTTGTTTGTATATCTGTTATATCTTCATTTTCTCCCAAAGGATTCCACCTATCAGAATGTATCATATCTTTTAAATTAAAAACTTTTACAATATAATTTTCTTTTCTAAATAAAGTATTTGTTTTTCTATATATTCCACCCTTTGCATCTGTTACTATAATTGATTTTCTATATTTTAACAATTCAAGTAGGTTCGTAATTAAAAAACCTATAGTTTTCATACTTCCACTACTACCAAATACGCATATATTTTTATTAAAATGACTATCAAATGGTAATTTTATAATATCACCATCTTTCTTCCCTAGTATTAAGCCAGGTGTATCATTTTTTCCAAGTATAGAATTCATTTCACTTTCATTTAACCAATTAGAAGTTCCAAAAGTTCCATCTTCTGATTTTAAATTTATGCCCTTAATTTCCTCATCTTTGTAAAATATAACTAATTTTATTACTATGATAATTAAAATTGAAATAAAGGCAATTACAGAACAAATAAAGGTATAATAAAAATCTGTTAAAGTAATACTTATGTTAAAACAATTATTTAGTACTTTTATATAATTGTTAATATTCATATCTATCAAAACATTTCCAATTATTAAAAGTATTATAGATAAATAAAAGATTATTTTTTTAATCATAAATTATAATCTCCTTTTTTATAAAGTCATTTAAATTTATAGTATTATAATTTGCAATAAGTATATCCTAACTCTTGTAAGTGACTAAGCCATCTACTAACAGACCCTACACTAACACCATATAAATTTGCAAAATATCTATAAAGAGGCTTAAACAGCCACCCAAAATAAAACTTATAACATATCCTATCATTTTCTATCTCCTATTTTAATATTTTTAATTAAAAAAGTGAATACTTATTTTTATATATTTTCCTGTCAATAAACTACCGCAGTATCATTACCTGATTTTAACATTAATCCATATAATAAATCATTTATGGTTATTTTATCATTAGTCCTTAGACCTAAAATTGAACCTCCTGTTGAAGCAGCTTTTTTCGAAACTGTAACTGTTTTTGATAAATCAGGAGTATTCTCTAAAACAACTATTGCTGTCATAATTTTTGTGGTACTTGCCATTTTTCTTACATCATTACTATTTTTTTCGTACAAAACTAAACCTGTCTTTCTATCAATAACAACAGCAGCTCTTGAAGATATAGACGGTTCCTTTATTGGCTCTGCACTTACCTCTAAATCATTTTCATCATAAATTAATTCATTATAATTAATTTCTTCATTATCAATTTCTGCATAAATGTTATTACAAAATGAAAAAATAATCAATATAAATATTATAAAAATTATATTTATCCTTTTTACAATTTTCAAATATATCACCTTATTAATTTTATTCTTTTTATTATTTATTATTCAAAATTTCTTATCATTTTATAATTCCTATTTTCATCATTACAAATTTTCTATTGTAACCATATTAAAAATTTTTCATATAATGTAGTATCATTTAGATATGGAGGTAATTTTATGGATTGTGATGATAAAAAAAATTATTGCCCAAAACTTGATGTTGATGGTGTAATTTCAGAAGGTAAACAATATGATCTTGATATTACTTTACCAGCAGATAACAGAGATGTTATTTATGGTGTAGTAAAAAACTGTTTTAAAGAACCAGTTTCTGATGCAGTTGTTAAATTAGTTGAAATATGCTATGAACAAGGCAAGAAGGAAAGAAGACCTGTTGGTCATACTTTTACAGATAAAGACGGTGAATTTGTTTTTGGTCCTTTGTGCCCTGGAAAAGAATATGCTATACAAATATGGGTTAATAATACTAAAAAGTATAAATTATGTGCAAAATGCCATCATGAAGGAAAATGCTTAAAAGGCGATAAACATGATAAATGTGATTGCTTTTTAGATAAAATAGACTGTATAGATAATGATAAAGAAGATTACTGCGATGATAAAGATAAATGTGAAGAGTGTGAAGACTAAAAATAAATAAGTTTTAGTATTAAACTTATTTTCTATGAAAATTTCATAAAAAAGAATGTTACTTATACAATAACATTCTTTTTTATATTGGGAAATATGTTTTATAAAATTATTTCTTTATACAACTTTTTTCTTAATAAAGATTATTCCAACGCCTAATATAACTAATACTGATATTATAACTGCAATCATTATTTTTTTATCTCCAAATGGTGGTAAAATAATTACTCTTTCTGCATTATCTATATCATTTTCAGACGTTAAATTATTTAACGTACCTTCACCTGTAAAGTTACCTTCAGCGCCATTATAATCTCTTCTTCCTGTAGTACTTGAAGTTTCTATTATTTCTATGTAATTTCTATAACTTAAAGCATCTTCTGCTTGCATATCTTCTGCTGATAAAGTTTTACTTAGTACTAAATATGTACCTAAAGTTGAATATTTTCCACTATGCTCACTATCCCTAACTTCAACAGATTTATTCGGATATAATTCTATATCTTTTAAACTTGTTGTTTGTACTACAGAGTATTTTCCTATTCTATCTTTGTTTCTATCTAGAATTGCTAAATAATCAGGTGCATCCTCATCATTACTTTCTGTATCAACTTTTGTCCAAATTACATTTCCATTTGCTATCTGATCTCTGCCATCATTAGGAATACCTAAATCTCCACCTTCAAAAATATTTCCGTCTTCACCATCATACACTAAATATCCATTTTCTCTTACCAATTCACCATTATCATTAGTAGCTACATTTTTATTAATAATTTCCCATTTATTATTATCCTCTGCTCTAAATACTAAATTATCAAAATAACTATATATTTTTGAAATTTTTATTGGTATGGTTTCATATAAAGGTCCATTAAGACTTTGTATTTCATCAATTGATATATTTTCTCCTGTTAAAGCATTATACCAATTTCTTTGTTCCTCTGGAGTGGCATACCTTACATAATTAATTAATTTATCTACTTCACCTATATTACTTATATGTATTCTATACGTTACTTCAATAGTTGCACCCTGCATAATTTCTTTATCCATATAAATTGAAAACAATCCATCTTTTTCCTTCTTTATTTGTTCTATAATTTGTACATTTTCAGCTGGACGTTCTTGGTTATATCTCCAATTTACTATTGGTCTTCCAGTAGATAATCTTACTACTATACTATCTACTTCGTTAGTTATTTCAACATCTCTTTCTGGAATTTCTTGTAAGCCGAAATTTATTGTCTTATTTTCATCATATATTCCTTCAAATGATACAACGTATGAATCTGCTGTCATTTGAGTGCTGTTAGCTAATGTTTTAATAGCATCAGACCATTCCTCTCCGTTTTTTTCTAAAGTATTAATATATTCTATATTCAAAGCATCTGCTTTTTCCGCATCCATAGTTTGTGAATATTGCATAACTTGCAATCTACCATTTACACTTCTTTGTACATCGTTCATGGTATAATATGTTTCATCTTGTATATAATCCTCTGCATGTGAAGTATTAGGTAGTAAATAGTAACTATTAATTATCTTGTTTGCAATATCATCATATAAATTGTTAATAATATATTCCTTACTTCCATCATTATCATTTAATGTATATACTTGTATTTTATTAACATTATTGTTATTGATACTTATAGGTTTTACTCTGTACATATCTAAACTTTGAGTTCCATTCCCTATACCTATAACAGTAACCCCATCATTTAAAAGTTGTGCAATTTGTGCTTTAGTATCTTCTAATTTTGATTCAGAACCATCATTATAAATAACCATAATTTTATTTTGTGCTGAGCCTTCTTTTAATTTAAGTCCTGCCGTATATATAGCTTCAACTGCTGAAAAAGCGGTATTTCCTGTACTTCCAGATAAAATTTCATCAAAATTTGAACATTCTTTATAATTTTCTGCACCGTATGATATTATCTGCATTTTTAAAGTTCCATTATTGTTAATAGATATATCATTATAAAGATTCTTTAATATATTTATAATTTCTTTACTGCTATTTGAGTCTTTTATCATTTCGTAAGAATCTATTACAAATATAACATCTGTTGTAGGCATACTTGCACTATTAATTCCAGAAAAGTCTAATTTATTGTTTTCATCATATATCATTCTACCTGTATATTCTGTAGACTTATAATCATGACCTGTATGCATCTTTTTATCTTTTGAACCTACTATATTTGAATTTATACTCTCTGCCCTCAATTCTGGTTCTGTCCCATATATAAACCTAACTTTATACTTACCACCAGTAACTAAGTTTTCAAACCTATATTGACCATTTTCTAATGTTCTTACAGAATTGCTATTATTACTATTTGGACCTGTCCAAGATATTAAAGCATTTCTATTATCTGTCCCTAAAATACTTTGTATCGTATCATCTGTATATTGGTATAACCACTTATAACTATCCGGAAATGCCTCTCTATATGCATCCGAGAATGTTACTTCTTCATATTCACCAGTATCCTGATTATATTCTAATTTTACTAATTCAACTATTACATTATTAATATAATTATTTATACGTTCACTTTCAGAAAGGAGTCCATCTCCAAGTTTAGAAGCTTCATCTACTAAATCTTCCCATACGTACCCCTCTATTATATTTCCTCTTAAGTCACCATTTGTAATTAATTTAAAATATGGTGCCATATCTACATCATCTTCATATGTAACATAGTTTTCTAGTTCTATATTACCAGGTGCAGAATCTTTATCTACTCTTCCACCATTAGTACCATCTATATTTAAAGCTTTATATGCATTTATTTCTACTATATTACGTTTTCCTACACCAGTGTTGTCATTTATCATATATTTTCCTGGTCCTATTGTACTGTCTTCTTTCACTTCTACTTTATATATTACATATATATCTATAGTTTCTCCTGGTTTTAATAATTCATTACTTAAAGAATTAGTATACATTGTCCTTAGACCATTGTTTGAATAATCTTTATTATTGCTACTTCCGAATATAGAATTACTATTCCAATTTACTTGCCCCAAATTTGTTTCATTATTAGTTCCTGCATTCTTTACTGCCCAAGATGTCATAGGTGCTACTTGCGGAATGAGTATATTTCCATATCCCACTCCACCATTTTCTTTTCTCTCATATACATAATTTATATTTTTATCATAATATCTCCAACTTTCATTACTGTCCACAGGATAATATAGCGAATTTTCATAATAATTTACTAATTCTGTAATATAACCAGAAGTAACTTCTGCTTGATTTCTTATTGTCATTTTATATTGTACATATGTTTGAAACATATCATTTTCTATAGTCTCTACGGTATCTCCTGGCTCATAATTATGTATAGTTTCTATATAATTAATATATGCTATTTCGTATTGATAATTATTAGATATATCATAATAATTTCCTTCTCTTGAAGTAATATCAAAACTATTTTTGTCTAAACTTTTTGTGCCATAGTCCCAAGGGTTTTCATCAACAATATCTGTTTCATAGGTTAATGCTACTTCCACCACATCATTCTTTACAGCAAAATCTATTGGTGTTCTTTCAACTAATCCTAAATTAATATGATGTAAATAAGTATCTACCATTGTATAACTAATAGTTTCTTCTGTATAAAAATTATCCTTATCTACTATCTCAGCATTTTCCTCACCCTGTTTTGTATTTACAACATATGTTTCATTTTTAGCTAAATTAATTCTACCTAAAGCAAATATATTTGGTATACCTAACTCAACTAAATGATTTTGGTTTTGATCCACTTCAGATATATATTTTCCTGTAATCATATAACTATCTTGTAGCGGATATAATAATTGTGTTGTTTTAGTTCTAGTTGCAAAATTATATCTATCTATATCTGCTGTACCGCCAATATAAGTAGTATTACTTCCATCAAAATTTTGTGTCGTATATGAAATATCTTTAATTACACCTGTATCTGATATTGCTTGACCTGTTGTTCTGGTATTTCCATTTTTTATTTCTGTAAATGAATTATTATATTCTGTTCTTTCTGTTACATCTTCTTTAGCATGTGAATAATCTAAATAATTTAAAAATTCATTTGAATTCCTATATGTTTCATTATCCAAATCACCATTTAAATACGTAGTAGCTTTATACTTCATACCATCATATTCAAATTCTATATAATATTTAGGTCCGAGTTTTACATATGTGAAAAGATAATTACCATTTTTATCTGTTACAGTACTTGCTATTCTATTATCGTTTTCATCATATAAATGAACATATATATTTTCTATTCCTCTTTCTGAATATTCATCTTTATCATTTTTATCTCTTATTCCAAAAACTTTATTTGAATCCTGTACAGCTTCAACCTCTGTTCCATCATACCATACAGTTCCACCTAATTCCATTGTAATTGGAATACAATAATTATTATATTTTTCATGATAATAGCCTACAGATAAAGTAATAATTTTTTCTTCATTTACTAATCTAGCTGATTTTACTTGATATAAATCTGCTACATCAATTCCTTCTGCCCTTCCATTATTTATTTCATCCCACGAAGGTGTCATTTGTAAATAATTCTCTCCACCAGATGTCGCACCTACCCAAGATATATCATATGTTTTGCCTTCATATAAATATACTTCTGCTTCCGCATTCATACTTTTGGTTTTAAACTCTATTTTAGTAATAGCCTGAATAGATGAATCTTTAAATCTAATATAAAAATTTTCATTTGGATATGGATATATATTTTTAGTTTTATCTCCGCTGTTTATAGCATTTGTTTCTGCAATTCTAGTTGCAACCTTTGTTTTTAGGTCATATTCTACATCTGGATATATAAATTCCCAATCACTTAATTTTACTTCTTCCCCATCTGCATTAAGACCATATACTTCTGCATCCATAATACTGTTGAAAATAATTATACCCTCTTCATTTTGGTTTTCGTTTTGTCCACCTTCTAAAGGATTAAATACTGTTCTTACATAATCTACTGAAAATGGTCCCACTAAATATTCTTCTTTTCCTTCATCATATCCGACTAATCCAGCCATACCACTTTCATAATAATTTTTATTATTTTTAGTATCGTATATTTTTAACATATTATCATATATCTCTGTTTCGACACCATCTACGACTTTATCTTTTTTAAATTCTTCTACCTTTTTATTGTGTTCCTGCAAAGCTGTTGCTTCTGACTCAACATTACTACCAACTACATTTGCTTCTGGATTAAGACCTTTATAAGTATTAGGAATTTCTCCTGTTGAATTGATTTCTAATCCTTTATCATTAATAACCCAAAGTGCTTGTTGATTCTTATCAGTATCAAAACTCGTAGACTGATTTCTATTTGATGCCATTATATAGGCTTCTCCAGGAGTTATTCCACCATTTTCCACAGTTAATAAATTAGGATTTCTTTTATATAAATTTAATGTTCTTGTAGTGGCATAAATCTTCCCTATATCAAATAAACTTTGTCTATTATTACCTATGGTTTCCTGTTGAATTATAGTTTGATATGTACCAAAATTTAGTATATCCCATAATTCACTTAACCTAGTATTTTCGTTTTTAGTTATTGTTGAGTCATTTTTAGCTATTTCTAGTACATCATCTGGTATATCTTTAGTTGAATCATATTTAGGTGAATTCTTATATCTTTCTATATAGTTTTTACTTATTACGTTTTTCATTTCTGCTATAAATAAATCTTTCATTTCAGATTCGCCGTAATTATCTTTATTTACCACTTCTGCTTTATGTTGAATTATATCTTCATAAGATAATAATATTTCTTCTCTTAAATTTTGTACAAATTCTATATAATATTCTTTTCCAGAAGCGTCTGTATAAGTAGTTTTTTCACCATTGACTTGAGAATATCTATTAGGTCTTGAGTTATTTGCACCAGCTGCTATAGAAAGTGGTTTAAATAAATTACTCGTTATAAGCTGTATTGGATGTATCATTAAACATACTAATATAATAAGAAAAATAAATAACAATAATCGTTTTAGATTTAATATCTTATTTTTTTTAGTTCTTTTCTTTTTCATCACAAATAACTCCTTTCCTATATTTTAACTACACTTTTATAATAACTTTCATACTTCTACTTATATATTATTTTACTACATTTTTCGACTTTTTCCAATACTTTTTAAAAAAATATAATATTTTCGTAATATTTTTGTAATATTTTTGTAACATTTTATTTGAAATATTAAGACTTATGAAACTTTTCCATAAGTCTTAATGTTTATTCACAATATTTATACTATAATTTTATATTCCTAATTGCCATGGATCTGATGCTATACCTGAGCCCGCTGTTGGATATACATCTGGTTTTAGTGTTACTATTGGTCAGTTAATTTATATGGATTAGCTTCTGTACCATTTCCATTTCCTTGCTCAATTTTGATTCCAGATTCGAGAGAAACTACAGGTGCTAATGCACCTACAGCATAATCATAAGAGTTTGCAGTTCCTTGTTTTCTCTGTAATAGGTCATATTTTACCTCTCCCCATTTATTTATCCTATATTCATATTTATATTTAGAATCAAATCTTCCGTTATGATCATAAGCAAAAAATATATCATCATATAATGTATAACCATACCCATTCCCCATTAATTTTATGCCACTAAAAGCTTTTATTGAATCTAAATCCCTACTATAATAACTATTTTCTCGTTTTATTGGATAATTTGTTCCTAAATGTCGTATACTATACCCGTATACCCCATTTTTATATGGTATAGAGTTATTATTTAATTTATAAGTTACTGATTCAGTTCCGTGGATAGCAATATTTGGTCCATTGTAGCATACTATTTCAACGTGTCCATTAGTATCAAAATGTAATATTCTCCATTTGTTATATATTACTCCATTTACATTTACACTATAGTTTACAAAGTCTCCAATCTTTGCTACACTTGAAGTTAATGGAACTGATTTATCTGGTGTTGTTACTGTTATTTCTTTACTCTTTCTGTAATTTCCTGCCTTATCCCATACTTCTACATACAATTTATATGTTGTTTTTTCTGTTAATCCATTTATTGTATATGTATTTTCTGTTCCTGTATGTACTGGTATTCCATTCAAATAATATTTGTATTTTCCTGGTCCACTTAAATTATCTGATACATTACATAATAATACTATTTGATTATATCTCATTTTACTTACTACTGGTGTAAATTCATTTGGTGCTATTTTATCTATATTTCCTACAACATATTTTATTGTTTTTCCACCTTGTCCTTTACTATTTGCCAACCTTGCATATATTGTACAGTTTTCTGTTACTGTAAATTTTTTATCTCTACTCCATTTTCCTGTTGTTCCATTTATTTGATATTGTGTTATATAATATGGATTTGTATTTTTTATTTCTATATCCACATTTTTGTTAGTCCACTCTTTTGTGCTTGGTTCTATTGTTACGCTTTCTGATGCTGCTGGTATTGGTGGTGTTCCTCTTGTTCCATTTAATGGGGTATCATCTTGTATTGGCACCATACTTGCTTCTTGGCTTATTTCTCCTGTTACATATAATGTTATTCTAAAGCCTGTTGCCCCATCACTGTAGTACATATCTTTTGCTCCTCTATATGCTACTGGTATACTTGTATCTAAATATACTCCTCCTCTGTATACTCTTTTTCCATCTCCTTGTTTTTCTGCCGTCATCTCCCATGCGTTTCCTGCTATATCATATATATTTTTTACGCTTGTTATACCTGTTCTATTTATACTGTCACCATATGTACCCCAACTTATACTATCTTGTAATACTTGATTTTCTCCTTTTTCATTTGCTATCCATCTCATTACTGTATCCCATTGTGTTCCTGTTATTATTCCTGTTGCTGTGTATTTCTTATTTTCCTCTTTTATTCCCATGTCTTCTGATAAAGTTTTCATATCTTCATAATTTCTATTTAATAAAACTTCTTTATCTTCTTGTGTTTGTACTTTACCTTCTTCTGAAATTGAAGATTCGTATCTTGCTACATAAAATCCTCCATATTTTTCTACTTGTGTTTTTTCTTCTTCTCCCCATGTTGATAATATTTCTGGTAAATCGTCTCCTGTTGCTTCTTCATAACTTATTCCAACTTTTGCCCATTTTTCGTATTTTACTTCTGTTCCATCTACTGGTACCCATACAAATTGGTTTCCATATTTATCTTCTATTACTAATCCATTATTCCAATCTGGTTTTATTGTACTTCCATTTCCCCAATTTGCACCAACATTTACCGCTGCAAATCCTGCTGGTATTACTGGATTTTGATATGTTGCTTCGTTTCCATCTATTGTTCTATTAAAATCTTCAAATACTCCTACTTCTGTTGCTCCTTCTACTAAGAATAATGCTATTCTAAATCCTCCTTCGTTTCTTGCCTCTCCTTCTAATTCACTTATATATTCTCTTAATGCTGTTCCTGCTGCTACTATTTTATCATATTGCCAATAGTAGTTTCCTCCTCTTGCTATGTATTGTTTTGTACTTTCTTCGTTTATTAGGTATTCACTTGTATATTCCCATACGTTTCCTGCTGTGTCATATATATTCTTATCTTTAAATTGTTCTACTATTCCTGTTGTTAATAATATTCTCCTTTTTGCTTCTTTCTTTATGTTTGTTTCTTCCATATATGCACTTCTTTTCTCTGTTACTGAATTTGGACCTGTTGCATACATTCCACTAAATGTAAATGCTGTTTCAAATGTATTTCCTGAGTTTATGTTATTTATTACGTATTCTTCTCCTTTTTCATTTGCTATCCATTTTGTCATTGTATCCCACATTGTTCCTGTTAATAATCCACTTTTTACTTTTGGCATTCTATACATGCTTTCAGCATAATTTTTGGCTTGCTCATATGTTACTGCATTTACTACTCTTAATCCTTCTTGTGATGCTAGTGTATTATTATTATTTCCTGCTTCATATCTTGATACATAAAATCCTTCATATTTTTCTATTTGACTTATTTCTTCTTCACCTATTCCTTCTAATGATAAAGGTAAGTCATCTCCTGTTATTTGATTTGTTAATTTTGCCCATTCTGCATTATCTCCATAATCCCAAACCATTTTTCCTTTTTCATATTTTACTTGTGTTCCATCTACTGGTACCCATACGAATTGGTTTCCATATTTATCTTCTATTACTAATCCCTTGTTCCAATCTTTTGGCATTACTCCTTCCCAACTTGCATCTTCTGTATTTACTGCTTTAAATCCTACTGGTATTACTGGATTAAAATATCTAAATTCTCCATCATTTATTGTTACATTATCTGGTCCTGGATTTATTACTCCTATTCCTAATCCATTATTTTCTATTTTTCCTACACTTATTCCTTCTGATGTAGTTGCATTTCCTGCTTTATCTTTTGCTATTACATAAATATAGTATCCATAATTCTCTAAGTCTATCTCTGTAAAGTTATACTCTGTTACTTTTTCTTCAGTTTTTACTATTTCTTCTCCCTTATCATTTAACATATAGTATGTATAGCTCTCTATACCACTCTTACAGCTTGTATCTGTTGCTTCTTTATCATCTGCTGTAACACTTATTTTGATATTTATATTTGTTTTTTCTACTATTTCTGGTGTAAATTTATTTGGAGCTAATTTATCTATATTTGTTATTGTTGCCTCTGCGTATTCACCTATACCTTCTTGATTTGTATTATCTGCTATTCTTGCATATATTGTACAATTTCCTGTTGCTAAATATTTATCACCATCTTGCCATGCTCCATCTGTTCCATTTATTTGATATTGTATTTTATATCCTGTATTTTCTATTTCTTCACATTTTATTGTTACTACTACATCTTCATTTGTTATCTCTTTATTACTATATTCAAACTCTATACTTGCATTTGATATTTCTATATTATCTGTTTTTACTATACTTCCATTATTTGTTGCCTCTCTTATATTTCCTGCATAATCTATTGCCCTTACATATACTCTATATTCTGTATTTTTTGTTAAATTTGTAAACTCATTACTACTTTGCCATACTGAATCATTTATTCTGTATTCATATTGCTTTACTCCAGCTATTCCATCTGTTTTTACTTCACCTTTATAGTCTTTCATTGTATCTATTGTTTCAGCATTTACTTTTATACTATTTGTTGTAGCTTCTGCTGTAAATTCAAATGCATTTGGTACTACATTATCTATATTATTTACTATATATGTATCTTCTTCTACAGTTACATCTTCTGTTGTTGTAACTTTTTTCACATATCCTTCTTTAATCATTCTATCTATATATTCATCATATGATTCATCTTTTCCTTGAAAATATTTTTCATTTTCTTCAGTTATTTCTATGTATTCCTCTCCTGTTTCTGGATCTACTTTATATTCAAATTCCGGCATATTACTATAATCTATCACTTCATAAGTAAATTCTTTTACTAATCTTATTTTTACTTCTTTATTCTCTGTTACTTTTACTTCTCCATTGTAGTTTTTCCATGTAACACCATTATCTAAACTTACTTGTATCTTATCATAATCTACATCTGCATCTTCTTTTACTTCTACTCTTAATCTTACCTCTTTTGTTGCATCTGTTGTATTAGGTGTTACTATTATATTACCTGTTGATATTTCTGCTTCACCTACATCCATTCCCACTAACAACATTTTTAATTGAGATATATCTAATGTTGTTATTTCTCCATTATAGTTAATATCAGCAGCTTGTAACCTTGCACCTTCTAATTTACCTATACCTACTCTATGATTTTTTAATTGCGACAAATCTGTTGGTGTTAATTTTCCATCTGGATTTATATCTCCTCTTACTACTAATGTATAATTTGTAGTATTTCCTACTTTTAACTGCATTCCTGTTTTTATGTATTCAGAAGGAGCTACTTCTTTTCCAGCATCTAAAACTTTTAATTCTTCTTGATTACTTGTTGCTATATTATTTAAAAATTCTTCTGCTGTTGTTTCAGCTTTTATTCTCATTATATATTCTCCTGAAACACTATATTTTACAGAAAATATTTCCCCTTCTGCATATACTGTTACCGATAAAAGCATAATTATTACAGCTATTATCATAAAATAATATGATTTTTTTATTTTTATCTTATTTAATAAAAAATTCATCATATGCTCCTCCTAAATCTCCAATTTTTATATACACTTAATCATATTTAAACATTTTTTTACAAATTATTCAATAGCAGAATTTTCCATCTTTTACAAATTTTGTATTTATACATATACGGAAATTACTACCTCAACTCTTATTAATTAAAATATTATTTTTTTATTACATTTTTTTATATTCATTTTTTACCTATATTTCAAGATTTTTCTTATTTAATCTTATTTTTTACCAAGATTTTCTTACGGTAATACAGATTTAAGTATAAAATATCTACAATATATCAATGTAAATTTAAATCCCTATATCTATAAAAAAATTAGAAACTCTAAATCTTATTTATGCCCTTTTCGCTTACGCGAACTCTATCCATAAATAAAATAAGAGTTTCTAAATGTTTTTTATTGCATTTTTGTTTTTAAATTGATATATTACAGATTTTTTAATTTTCAAAAATTCTAGCAAATTCTTCGCCATCAATTTTTTCTTTTTCCATTAATATATTAGCTACAATATGAAGTTTATCTAAATGTGAATTTAGTATATACTCTGCTGCTTTATAAGCCTCATCTATTATTCTTTTTACTTCTGCATCTATTTCTGACGCGGTTCTTTCACTAACATCACTATGACGATTAAAGTCTCTTCCTAAAAATACTTCTCCATTATCTGCTGCATAATTTATTGTTCCTAATTTTTCACTCATACCATACTTAGTTACCATTTCCCTAGCAATTTTAGTTGCTCTTTCTATGTCGTTACTTGCACCTGTCGAAATATCATCTAAGACTAATTTTTCTGCTACCCTACCACCTAATAGTGATACTATTGTTTCTTCCATCTCAGTTTTAGACATAAAGTTTTTATCTTCTGTTGGTCTATACATAGTATAACCACCAGCCATTCCTCTCGGTACTATAGATATCTGATGTACATCATCTTGTGTTGGTAAAAACTTACTTACTACTGCATGCCCTGCTTCATGGAATGCTACCAATTTATTTTCTTTTTCACTTCTTACTCTAGTTTTCTTTTCAGGTCCCATTTGTATTTTTACCATTGCATCTTCGATTTCTTCCATTGATATTTCAAATTTATTTCTACGAGCTGCGAGTAAAGCTGCTTCATTTAAAATATTCTCCAAATCTGCTCCTGAAAAACCTGATGTGTTTTTAGCTATTGTTTTTAAATCTATATTATTTGCAAATCTCTTTTTACGAGCATGCACTTCTAATATTTGTTCTCTTGCTTTTACATCTGGAGCTGATACTAATATTTGTCTATCAAATCTACCTGGTCTTAATAATGCTTTATCTAAAACATCTGGTCTATTTGTAGCTGCTAATACTATAACACCTTCGTTAGTACCAAATCCATCCATTTCTACTAATAATTGATTTAATGTTTGCTCTCTTTCATCATGGCCTCCACCTAATCCAGCACCTCTTTGACGTCCTACGGCATCAATTTCGTCTATGAAAATTATACATGGTGCATTCCTTTTAGCTTGTTCAAATAAATCTCTTACCCTTGAAGCACCAACACCAACAAACATTTCAACAAAGTCTGAACCACTTATTATAAAAAATGGAACATTTGCTTCACCAGCAACTGCTTTTGCTAATAATGTTTTACCAGTTCCTGGAGGGCCTACTAATAATACTCCTTTTGGTATTCTAGCTCCCATGTCTATAAATTTTTGAGGTTTTCTTAAAAATTCTACAATTTCTTCTAACTCTGCTTTTTCTTCATCTACACCAGCGACATCTTTAAATGTTACCTTATTTTTCTCCGTAGGTGTCATCATTCTTGCTTTACTTTTTCCAAATGACATTGTTTTGTTTCCACCTTGACCTGGATTCATAAACAAGAATAAGAATAATAACAATATTAATAATAATCCTAATGGTGATAACAACCCTAATAAAGTTATTAAAAATGATTGTGATTTTTCTTCAAATTCTATAGCTCCTGTTCTCATAGGTTCTTGAATATATTCCATAAGACTATCTAAACTTGGTATATTAACTGTTTTACTATGTTCATCATTATTAAACTCTACAACAGCTTCTGTACCATTTGATGCAACCTCTATAGATTTTACTTCGCCTGCATCTATTTGTTCAAGTAATTCAGAATACTTCATCTTACTGTCCACATTATCCATTACAGATGATAAAAGTACAATAAAAATGACTCCTAAAATTAGCCATACTGCTAACGTTTTTATTCCACTTTTCAAATTAATTTCCCCCTAAATTTTTAATTATAAATTACATATATTTTATACCATATTTGTATTACTTTTTCAAGTTTTTTTTCTAAAAAATTCCACTATTCCTTTTCTTATACCTATTTTTAAGTTTTTGTTAGGTGTTAAATATTTATTTCCTATATTATTATCTATTAATTTTATTATGTCTTCCACATGTTTCTTTTCTATTTGTTTAGTATTTCCAAATAATTTATTTATTATATATAAAATTATTCGTTTTTTTATAGCTATATGTATTCTCGAAAATTCTTTTCCTGAAATTTTTATACTTTCTGTTTCTTCATTTATTATAATTTTTTTGTAATATTTTTCTACTTCTATATCTATAAAATCTTGTTCTTCCGTAGCTATTTGAGACAACCTTGTTAACGTTTGAACAATATTGGGATTAAATTCTTTTTTTAAATATGGAATCACTATATTTCTTATTTTATTCCTAGTATAATTATTCTCAAAATTTGTTAAATCTATTCTAGGTTTTAAATTATTTTTTTCACAATATTCTTCAATTTTTTCTCTACTAATATCTAATAACGGTCTTATATAGATACCATTTTTATTAAGAATCGCTTTTAATCCTTGTGTTCCTGTTCCTCTTAAAATATTCATAATTAAAGTTTCTACTAAGTCATTTTTATTATGACCTATTGCTATTTTATTTATACTATATTTTTGGGCAATTTCCTCAAAAAATTCATATCTTGCGTTTCTTCCTGCTTCTTCTACACTTATTTTTTCTATTTTTGCTTTTTCTTTTATATTATATTCTTTATAAAAGAACTCTATATTTTTACTTCTGCAAAGTTCTTTTACAAATTCTGCATCTCCTTTAGCTTCTTCTCTTATTAAGTGATTTACATGTGCTACATATATTTCAATTTTTAATTTTTCTTTTAGATTATACAAAATATTTAATAAACATATTGAATCAGGACCACCTGAGACGGCTACTAATACTTTATCATTTTGATTTATTAAGTTATTTTTCTTTATATAATCTAATACAAAATTTTCCAAAATAATGCTCCTTCTAAATAATATAAATTTAATTATAAGTTAGAATAACTATACATCCCTTTTATCTAAATCCACAAATTTTGTATAATTGCCTAACCACAATAATTCTATTGTACCTATTGAACCTCCCCTATGTTTTGCAAGTATAATTTCTGCAACACCTTTTTTAGGTGAGTCTTCATTATAGTAATCATCTCTATAAATAAACATTACGATATCTGCGTCTTGCTCAATAGCTCCAGATTCTCTTAAGTCTGAAAGCATTGGTCTGTGATCTTTTCTTTGTTCTGATGCTCTTGATAATTGTGATAATGCAATTACTGGTATGTTTAATTCTTTTGCTAATATTTTTAAACTTCTACTTATTTCTGAAATTTCTTGTTCTCGACTTGCACCTTTTTTACCAGTTCCTTGTATTAATTGCAAATAATCTATTACTATTAATCCTATGTCTTTTTCTAGTTTTAATTTTCTAGCTTTTGCTCTTATTTCCATAATTGAAATACCTGGTGTATCATCTATATATATTTCTGCTGCTGATAATGGTCCTAATGTAGAAGCTAGTTTTTCCCAGTCTGAATCTTCCATTTGACCTGTTTTTATTTTATTACTATCTACCATTGCTTCACTACATAAAATTCTGTTTGCTACTTGCTCTTTAGACATTTCTAAATTGAATATAACTACAGGAACATTTGCTCTCATCGCCACATTTGTAGCTATATTTATAGCAAATGCAGATTTACCCATAGCAGGTCTGGCTGCTACTAATATTAAATCCGAATTATTTAAACCAGAAGTTCTTCTATCTAAATCTATAAAACCGCTTCTTATACCACTTATAGCATCTTTTTGATTATACATTCTTTCTATTTGTTGAAAACTATCTATCAATATATCTTTTATAGGCGTGTAACCTTTTTGATTACGATTTTTCATTATATTAAAAATTCTTTTTTCTGCCTCATCCATTATATAATCAACTTCTTCAGTTTGTGAATATCCTAATTCTATAAGTTGATTAGATGTTTGTATTAAATTTCTTAATATAGATTTTTCCTCTATAATTTTAATATACATTTCAACATTTGCAGTTGTAGGGACCTTATCTGGCAAAAGAGCTAAATATTCTAAACCTCCTACTTTTTCAAAATTGCCTTCTTCTATAAGTTGTGATTTTACAGTTATAATATCTACAGGTTCACCTTTTTTATATAAATTATATATTGCTTGATATATGAATTTATTATCTTCTCTATAAAAATCTTCAGGTTTTAATATTTCTATACTCGCAATAACAGCATCTCTATCTGTTAACAAACTACCTAAAACAGCTTGTTCTGCTTCAATATCATGTGGTGGTAATTTCATATTGTCCATATATTACTCCTTCTCAACATTTACTTTTAGTTTTACATTTATTCCTTCATATAATTTTATATTAACTGTATATATTCCTAATATTTTTATAGGTTCTTCTAATATTATTTTTTTCTTGTCTACATTTATATTATATTGCTTTTTTAATTCATCTGCTATATTAGCACTTGTAATTCCACCAAATATCTTACCTGTATCTCCTGCCTTTACTTTTATAGATATTTTTATTTCTTCTATCTTTTTAGCTAATTCTTTAGCATTTTCTATTTCTTTTTGTTTCTTTAAATCTTGAGAAACATTATATTCTTTTAATTTTTGTAAATTATCTGTAGTAGCTTCTACAGCTAGTTTCTTTGTGAATAGAAAGTTTCTTGCATATCCGTCACTTACATTTACTAATTGATTCTTTTTTCCTGTTCCTTTTACATCTTGTAATAGTATTACTTTCATGATTATCTCCTTTCCTTTTTAAACTATTTTAATATAAAATTTTACACATTTATTATATTAGCATGTCGTGATATATAGCTATTTTTAGTCAAAACATAGCTAGAGTGTAACAATCCGGGTCTTGACTTGCAAATAGCTATATATCACGACTTTAATAATAAAGTTATTTATTTTCTGTATCGGTTATAGTTTCTGTTTTTGTTCTTAATTTTTCAAATTCTTTTTTCATCATTTCTACGGCACCATTTTTAGCAAAATTTTCTGCTTGTTTTATAGTAGTATAAAATAAATAATCATCACTACTTCCATGTGCTTTAACTACAGGTTGCTTTACCCCTAAAAATAATGCTCCGCCATATTGTTTATAATCCATTGTTTTTGTAAATCTTTTTATACCTGGTAAGGCTGGTACTGCTGCAATTGTACTAAATATATTTTTCTTTAAACTTTCTGTTAAACTCAATTTTACTAATTTTCCAAATCCCTCTATAGTTTTTAAAAATATATTTCCTGTAAAACCATCTGTTACTACTGCATCTATTTTTCCTAAGAAAGCTTCTCTTCCTTCTACATTTCCTACAAAGTTCATATCAGAAGCCTCTGCATTTTCCTTTAAAAGTTTATACGATTCTTTCATTAAATCATTACCCTTATTCTCTTCTGTTCCTATATTTAATAAACCTATTGCTGGCTTTT
This sequence comes from uncultured Clostridia bacterium, assembly GCA_934182605.1. Classification (GTDB taxonomy): domain Bacteria; phylum Bacillota; class Clostridia; order TANB77; family CAG-508; genus CALXUC01. The sequence goes on from CAKPRQ010000007.1 coordinate 30,360, forward strand.
CTATATTACATGCATTTTTTAAATAAATATTAGCCATTTGTGCAAATTGTAATAAATTTATTGGCTTACAATTCGTATTTGAGCCTGCATCTATTAACATTAAACCTTTTTTATATGCTGGTAACATTGGTGCTAAAGCTGGTCTATCTACACCTTTTATTCTTCCTACTATTAATGTCGCTCCAGTTAAAAGTGCTCCAGAATTTCCAGCTGATACGAAAGCATCACCCTCACCATTTTTTAACATATTAAATCCTACTACCATTGATGAATCTTTTTTATGTTTAATTGCTTGTGTTGGTATGTCTTCCATCTCTATAACTTCAGTAGCATTTTTTATTTTTAAGTTTGAAGCTAAATCTGAAAGTTTTTCTACATTATATAATTCTTTTATTTTATCCATTATTACCTTTTCTTGACCAATCATTATAATTTCTGAATTTATTTCCTTTGCTGCTCTTACTGCACCTTTTATTGTTGCTTCTGGTGCATTATCTCCCCCCATAGCATCTAACAAAATTTTCATAATTAATATCATTCCTTCCCAAGGCATAAATCTAGTTGGAAAAGAATCAAATTTTGACTAGGAAAACGAATTTGAAATTTATGAGGCGTACTTTTGGTACGTTGATTAAATCTCAAATGAAGTTTGACAACGTCAAAACTGTAATTATTTTTCAACCATTATTTTCGTATGATTAAAACCATACGCTCCCTTCTCATCTTATTTTTAATATTTTCAAAATTTTTGTACATATATTTTAATACGATTTATTAAAATTTGCAAGAGGTTTTAAAAATAAAATGAATGTTACATGAGTATTAATATTATACCCTCCCACGTTAATCTTAATAAAAAAACACCTCAATATAACAAATTAAAGTGTTTCTATTCTCTTCTAAATCTTCATTGGATTCATTTCATACTTAATTTTAAATACCTTAAATGCATCTAATTTTTGTTCTTTTAAACAATTTAAATAATCATTTAATTCTTCTATATTTTTACAAGCAACTATAATTGCTGGATTTAGATTTCTTTTAAACATTACTTCTACAGCAAAATTAAAGCTTTTTAATAAAGAATAATTGCTTTTATTTTTAGCTAAATTATATGTCTCTTTAAATCTAGAAATTGTTGGATTTCTAAATGTATGTAGAGATATTATAAAGTTTTCTCTTACTATATCTTCTAAAGATTTTTCTGTGTCTACTGTATATTTAGATAAGTCGCTTAGAGTATATGGTAAGAAAATTTTTTCTTGCTTTTCTGATATTAATAATGTATTGTTTTCTTGTATTTTATATGGTTTATATAAAACATCTTCTTTTGGGTTACCCCCATCTATATTAATACTATTAACAACCTTATTTTCATTATCTTCTTTTCTTTTTTCTTGGAATTCTCTAATAATATTTTCTTTAAAATTTGAAGCTTCATCATTTAAAGTGTTTATTATTGGTTTTGATGAATTTATAAATTTATCAACATATGTAGTATTATTTAAAATTTCATTTTTGTTTTCCATCTTTTTTAAATTATATAAATTTAGTTGGTTACTTATGTCTTCCTCATTTATATTTTCATTAGAAGTTTGCATGGATATTGTAAATAATATTGAATTTATACTATTTTCTAAATCTTTTAATATAGTTAAATTTTTATTTGATTTATCTATTGAGTCATTAAGTGTTTTTAATAATTGTGGTAACATACATGATTCTTCTATTATATTTTCTGCATTTAAATTTCTAGACATTATTTCTAAAGATTCCATTAAATACTTTTTATTGTCTTCTGTAGACTTTTTTAAGTTATTTATATTTTCTAATTCATTTTTTAACATATTTTCTACATTTAAAATCTTTTCTTGTACTTTTACATCTAACATTTTTTTCACCTGTTTCTTTTTTATTTCCTTGTGAATAATATCACATAATGAAGAAAAATGCAAATAAATTTTCAAAAAAGTGATAAAAATAAAAAATCAGGTTTCAGAATATTTTCTGAAACCCTTTATTTTTTTTATAATTATTCAATTATATCAGAAACGATACCAGAACCTACAGTTCTTCCACCTTCACGTATAGCAAATCTTAATCCTTTTTCTATAGCGATTGGTGTAATTAATTCGATTTCCATTGTAATGTTATCTCCTGGCATTACCATTTCTGTTCCAGCTGGTAATTCTATAACACCTGTAACGTCTGTTGTTCTGAAATAGAATTGTGGTCTATATCCGTTAAAGAATGGTGTATGTCTTCCACCTTCTTCTTTAGTTAAGATATATACTTCAGCTTTGAATTTTGTATGTGGATGTATTGTTCCTGGTTTTGCAATTACTTGACCTCTTTCGATTTCTGTTCTTTGAATACCTCTTAAAAGTACACCAATGTTATCTCCAGCTTCTGCTTGGTCTAATAATTTTCTGAACATTTCTACACCTGTAATAACTGTTTTCTTAGCTTCTTTTGATAATCCTACGATTTCAACTTCATCATTAACTTTTATTACTCCTCTTTCTACTCTACCTGTGGCAACTGTTCCTCTACCTGTAATTGTGAATACGTCTTCTACTGGCATTAAGAATGCACCGTCTGTTGGTCTTTCTGGAGTTGGAATATAGCTATCAACTGCATCCATTAATTCTTTTATTGGAGCATATACAGGATCATTTGGATCTGTAGATGTTGATTCTAATACTTTTAATGAAGATCCTTTTATAACTGGAATTTCGTCTCCTGGGAATTCATATTGAGATAATAAATCTCTAACTTCCATTTCAACTAATTCTAATAATTCTGGATCATCAACCATATCACATTTATTCAAATAAACAACGATGTATTTAACACCAACTTGTCTAGCTAATAAGATATGTTCTCTTGTTTGAGGCATTGGACCATCAGCTGCTGAAACTACTAATATAGCTCCATCCATTTGTGCAGCACCTGTAATCATGTTTTTTACATAGTCAGCGTGTCCTGGGCAGTCAACGTGTGCATAATGTCTATTTTCTGTTTCGTATTCTACGTGAGCTGTATTGATTGTGATACCTCTTTCTCTTTCTTCTGGTGCACCATCAATCTGATCGTAAGCTGTGAATTGAGCTCTACCTAATAATCCTAAATATTTAGTAATAGCTGCTGTTGTTGTTGTTTTACCATGGTCTACGTGACCAATTGTACCAATGTTAACATGTGGTTTTGTTCTTTCAAATTTTGCTTTTGCCATTTAAAAATCCTCCTTTTAATTTAAAGATGTTTATATTTGATGTTCTACATCTCATCTTTATTTTCTAAATTTTAATGACTAAAAAATTTTTCTTTATTTTCCACACTATTTTATACTATTTTTGGGGAAAAATCAAGAGTTTTTTAATTTTTTTTAATAAATTTAAAACTATTCTTCTTTTTTGCCTCTAGAAGCCACAATAGTATCCAAAATAGATTTTGGAACTTCTTCATAATGACTTGGTTCCATTGCATATGTTCCTCTACCTTGTGTTTTAGAACGTAAATCTGTAGCATAACCAAACATTTCAGATAATGGAATAAATCCTCTTATTATTTGAGAACCGCTTCTTGCTTCCATACCTTCCATTTTTCCTCTTCTAGAATTTATATCTCCAATAACATCTCCCATATATTCTTCTGGAACTGTTATTTCAACTTTCATTATTGGCTCTAGTATTACAGATTTTGCTTTTCTACATCCTTCTTTGAATGCCATAGATGCCGCTATTTTGAATGCTGCTTCTGAAGAGTCTACTTCGTGGTAAGAACCATCTACTAAAGTAGCTTTGAAATCTATAACTGGATATCCAGCTAAAATTCCGCTTTCTGCTGCTTCTCTTATACCAGCCTCAATAGGTTTTACATATTCTTTTGGAACTGCTCCACCTACGATTTTGCTTTCAAATTGAATTCCTGTACCTGGTTCTAATGGCTCCATTTCTAACCAAACGTGACCATATTGTCCTTTACCACCAGATTGACGTATAAATTTACCTTCTACTCTTACTGAATTTCTAATTGTTTCTTTATATGCAACTTGTGGTTTTCCTACATTACATTCAACTTTAAATTCTCTTTTTAATCTATCTACGATTATATCTAAGTGTAATTCTCCCATACCTGCAATAACAGTTTGACCTGTTTCGTGGTTTGTATACACTTTAAATGTTGGATCTTCTTCAGCTAATTTTGCTAAAGCTATTCCCATTTTTTCTTGAGCTACTTTATCTTTTGGCTCAATAGCTATATCTATAACTGGTTCTGGGAATTCCATAGATTCTAATATAACAGGATTATTCACATCACATAATGTATCACCTGTTGTTACTTCTTTTAATCCAACTGCTGCAGCTATATCTCCAGCAAATACTTTTTCTATATCTTCTCTATGGTTTGCATGCATTTGAAGAATTCTTCCAATTCTTTCTTTTTTATCTTTATTAGCATTTAATACTGTAGAACCTGATTCTAAAGTTCCTGAGTATACTCTAAAGAAACATAATTTTCCAACAAATGGGTCTGTTGCTATTTTAAATGCTAATGCTGCAAATGGTTCAGAATCTGATGTTTTTCTTTCAACTTCATTTCCATCTTTATCAACACCTTTAATATTTTCTATATCTAATGGTGATGGCATATAAGCAACTATCGCATCTAATAATTCTTGCACCCCTTTATTCTTATATGAAGAACCACAACATACTGGAACAATTTCATTAGCTATAGTTCCTTTTCTTAATGCAGAATGAATTTCTTGTTCTGTTAATTCTCCACCGTCCAAATATTTCATCATTAATTCATCATCTTGCTCTGCTACAGCTTCTAATAACTTTCCTCTATATTCATCTGCTAATTCTTTCATATCTTCTGGAATATCTGTTTCTTCAATAACCTTACCTAGGTCATCTTTATGCACAAATGCTCTCATTTTTATTAAATCTACTATTCCTACAAATGTATCTTCTGCACCAATTGGTAATTGGATTGGAACAGCATTTGCTTCTAATCTTTCATGCATTTGTTTTACACAACCATAAAAATCAGCACCTGTTATATCCATTTTATTTACATATGCCATTCTTGGTACTCTGTATTTATTTGCTTGTCTCCATACAGTTTCAGATTGTGGTTGAACTCCACCTTTTGCACAAAAAACTGTTACTGAACCATCAAGAACTCTTAAAGAACGTTCAACTTCAACAGTAAAGTCAACGTGTCCTGGTGTATCTATTATGTTTATTCTATGGTTTAACCAATTACAAGTTGTTGCTGCTGATGTTATTGTAATTCCTCTTTCTTGTTCTTGAGCCATCCAGTCCATAGTTGCTGCACCTTCGTGAGTTTCTCCTATTTTATGTGTTCTACCTGTATAAAACAAAATTCTCTCTGTAGTAGTTGTTTTTCCTGCATCTATATGCGCCATTATACCTATATTTCTTGTTTTTTCTAATGAACATGGTCTTTCAGCCATATACTTTTAACCTCCTTTTACCATTTGTAATGTGCAAATGCTTTATTAGCTTCTGCCATTCTATGCATATCTTCTTTTTTCTTGAATGCTCCACCATTGTTGTTAATTGCATCTATAATTTCTGCTGCTAGTTTTTGAGCCATTGTTTTTTCATTTCTCTTTCTAGCATATAACACTAACCATCTTAAACCTAAAGTTTGTCTTCTTTCTGGTCTAATTTCCATTGGAACTTGATATGTTGCTCCACCAACTCTTCTTGCTTTTACTTCAAGAACTGGCATTACATTATTTAAAGCATTTTCAAAAACTTCTAATGGTGATGTTTGTTGTTTTTCTTGAACTATTTCAAATGCGTCATAAACAATTTTTTGAGCTATTGATTTTTTACCATCTAACATTACATTGTTTACTAATTTTGTAACAATTTTGCTATTATATATTGGATCTGGTAAAACATCTCTTTTTGCTATATATCCTTTTCTAGGCACTATTCTTCACTCCTTTTTTAAATTTAAGGTTTTCCCTTATTTTGTGTTTATTAAACACCGTTACTCTGGAAATTTTAATTAATTTCCCGCATAGTACATAAAATATATTTTCTAAATTATTTTTGCTATATTTTAGTTATATAATTTTTTTGCACTACAATTTACTTATTTACCTAATTTTTATTTTTTAGGTTTTTTAGCACCATATTTAGAACGAGCTTGGTTTCTATCTTTAACACCAGCTGTATCTAATGTACCTCTAATTATATGGTATCTAACACCTGGTAAGTCTTTTACCCTACCCCCTCTAATTAAAACAACACTGTGTTCTTGTAAGTTATGACCTACACCTGGAATATAAGATGTAACTTCAAATCCATTTGAAAGTCTAACTCTGGCAACTTTTCTCATAGCTGAGTTTGGTTTTTTAGGTGTAACTGTTTTAACTAATGTACATACGCCTCTTTTTTGTGGTGCTCTATTATTTGTTGTTTTCTTTTTTAATGAATTTAAGCCTTTTTGTAGAGCTGGTGCAGTAGATTTTGTTACTGATGTTTGTCTACCTTTTCTTACTAATTGATTAATTGTTGGCATTTCTAATTTCACCTCCATAACTAAAATAAAGCGTTAATATAAAAATTAACGCTTCTATTTTATCATATTTGTATGATTTTGTCAAATATTTTAACTGGTTTTTTTCTTATTTCCGTAATAATTTCCAGCTATGCTATTTCTCTATAGTACTCCGCTATCAATTTATCCAATTCAAGACTCAAGTTATAAATGATTTCGTAATCTGCATTTTCTTCTATTTTTTTATTCAATTCATCTCTTAATCTACAAATTTTTTCATTTAACATATAACTCACTCCTTTAATTACATTTTTCTTACTCCCTATATATAAAATAACATATTTTTTTTATCAAGTCAATGATATCTAGGGCTTTTCTGAACTTTCGTGTTACATGATTTTACATTTTTTTATTTTTTTTATACTTTTTATATAAAATAAGACAGGAAACTACAAAAATCGACAAAGATAACGCCTGCGAAATTCTTACATTAAAAAACATTAAACTATCTATTCTTACACCTTCGACAAAAAATCTTACAAAAGAATACATAATTAAATATAATAATGCAATCTCTCCTTTAAACTTTCTTTTCTTCCTAATTTTATATAATATAATAAATATCATTAAAGTTGAAATGGATTCATATAAAAAAGTAGGGTGTACTTCCTTATAAATTCCATTTTCTATTATCCCCATTCTCCATGGTAAATTTGTTTCATAACCATATGCCTCAACATTTATAAAATTTCCCAATCTTCCTATTGATTGTGCTAACGGTAAAAAAGGTGCCAAATAGTCTAATACGTCTAAAAAATTTATATTTCTTTTTTTACAAAATACTAATATTGTTACAATTGCACCTATTATACCGCCATAAATTGCAAGTCCACCGCTTCTAAAATCAAATATTTTTAATGGTTCTGCCATATATGGTTCTAAATTAAATATGATATAATATAGCCTTGCTGATATAATAGAAATTGGAATTACATATAGACTTAAATCTAAAATAGTTTCAAACTTTATACCGTATTTACCTGAATCCCTTTTACATAGTAACAATGCTGTTACCATACCTAAAACAATTAAAATCGCATACCAATATACATCTATATTAAATATGGAAAATGCAACTTTTTCTAATTCTAGTTCTAAATTAATTATTGGAAAATTTACAATATTCACAAAAACCTCTAAAATATCTCTTTTTATTTTTTATTAATTACTGATAATACTATCTTATCCTTATTAAACACTTCATTTAAAACAAATTCCACGTCTTGTAATCCTAAAGTACTAAATTCCTCAATATAATCAAAGCTTCCAATACCTTTAAAAAAATTCATTAAAAGATTTGTGGCTATATCATCTATGCTATTATAAGTCTTTACATAATCTGCATATAACATTTTTTTAGTTCTATTAAAATCTTCTTCATTTATTCCTTCAGCTTTTAGTTTTTCAATCTCTGTTATTAACATTTCTTTAACCTTCTGTGGAATATTTGATTGTCCTTGTATTAGAACATAACCATAATTTTTAGAAAATTCATAATCCATAGCAGGAGCAGATTGTAACAAATTTTCTTCATATAATTTGTTATATAATGTCGAGCTTTTTCCTATTAGAAGGCTTAACAAAATTTGTATAGATATATGTCTTTTAATCATTTCTTTACTAGATAAACATTCCACATCATCTTTTATTCCTATTGTAAATAATGGAATACTTACTTCCATTTTTTCTTCCATATAATCTTTTACAATTTCTTTTTGCTCTTTAGGATATATTCTTTTTATTTCTGCTTGACTTTTCACATCTTTTATTAATCTTTTTTCTATTTCTTTAAAAATTTCTTCCGCTTCAAAATCTCCGCATACCACTATTGCCATATTTGAAGGATGATAAAAAGTATTATAACAATCATATAAAGTTTCTTTTGTTATTTGAGCAATAGTTTCTTTAGTTCCTGTTATATCAATATTTATAGGGTTATCTTTATACATACATCTTAAAGTATTTAAATATACTTTCCATTCAGGGGTATCATCATACATCATTATCTCTTGTCCTATAATTCCTCTTTCTTTTTCTACATTTTCATCTGTAAAGTATGGGTGTTGTACATAATCCATTAGTTCATCCAATGCTTCATAAAAATTTTCTGTTGCTTCGAATAAATATGCAGTATGGTCATTTGTTGTATAGGCATTTGCATTTACTCCAAGTGCTGTTAGAATATCTAAACTATTTGTCCCGTTTTCTTGCTCAAATAATTTATGTTCTAAATAATGTGCTACACCATTTGGAACTTCTACTTCTCGATTTTCACCTGGCACTACAAATTTATTGTCTATAGAGCCATAATTTGTTCCAAATATCATAAATTTTTTCATTGTATTCTTTTTAGGCATAAACATTATTGTTAAGCCGTTTTCTAATTTCTTAACATATACCTTTTCCTTTATTTTATCATTTTCTATAATTTGCATTCGCTTTCAATTCCTTTCTCATGTCTATTAATTTTTCAAAAAATACACAGTATTAATTTTAATATTTTGGGCAACTCTAACAATATCTTCTTTACTTACTTTATTTATTTTTTCTGTATATTCTTTAGGACTTACAATACTTCCTGATAATTCCTGACTTATATAATAATTTACTCCCGTTTCTTGGTCTTCCACTATTGCATTTATTCCATAAGTTATAAATTGTTTTGCTTGTTCCACATCTTCCTCATTAAAATTTCCTTTTTTCATATCCTCTATTTCATTTTTTATTAATTTTAAAGCTTTTTCATAATTTTCTATTTCTATTCCAGCTTTTATAATTATATTATTTTTTTGTTTTAAATACTTGCTTCCTATTGAATAAGCTAAACTTTCTTTTTCCCTTACATTTTGAAATAATTTTGATGTTGCACTTCCTCCTAAAATTGTATTATAAACTCCTATAACATATTTTATGTCTTTACTATTATCTAAAATATCTAATCCTAATACTAACTTACCTTGTGCCACATTTAAAGATTCATTTACTACTTTTTCTTCCTTTGTCTCTTTATGTTCTGAAGTTTCATTATTTACTACATAATTTGGTTTTCTATCTTTTAATTTCTTAATATTCTCGTTGTTTACTATAATATTTTCAACTGTTTCTTGATTGAAATCTCCAGATATTATAATGTCTATTTTTGAATTTTCTATTAAATCTAAATATGTTTTATATAAATCTTGAGCATTTATTTCTTCAATATCTTCTACATATCCATATTTATACAAGCCGTATAATTCGCCTTTATACATTTCTTCTATCATTCTATCCATAGCATATTTATCTTTGTTATCTATTTTACCTTCTATTAATTGTTTAATTTTTATTTTTTCTTTTTCAACATAATCTTTTTTAAATGCACCGTTTTCTAATACTGGTTCAAATACTATTTCAAATAATTTATTGATTACCTCTTCTATTAAATTCTCATTTGTTAAAACGTATTTATTATTAATTGATTCTATATAAAATTTTAATACTTGATTGTCTCCTCCTTTTTCAACGCCACAATCCATTTCTGCGCCATATAGCTCTTCCATTTTCCTATTTATAGCCTCTTGTGTTGGCATTGTTTTTGTACCACTTGTTAATACTGCTGGTATCAATGTATTTTTAGTTATAGTATCTCTATTCAATTTTCTTGTTATAAATAGAGAAATCAAATCTGTTTTAAATAAATCTGTTTTTATATAATGTATTGTTATACCTTTTTTTATCTCCTTATTTTTATATTCCATAATTAATATCATTCCTTTCAAAATTTACTAAATTAGAAATATCATGTCTTTCACTATTATTACCAATTTTTGATATATTATTTATAAAAAGAAAAAAATGAGGAAATAACTCCCCACCTTTTATTTTATGTATAAACTAAAATTTTCTTTTTCTAGCCGCCTCTGATTTTTTCTTTCTTTTCACACTTGGCTTTTCATAATGTTCTCTTTTACGTACTTCTTGTAAAACTCCATTTCTAGCACATTGTCTTTTAAAGCGTTTTAAAGCTTCCTCTATATTTCCATTACTAACTTTTACTTCTGACATATATTTCCCCTCCTTCCAAGTTTGAAAACGTGTTTGGGACTCTCTGGGGTTTTTCTAAAAATTTCCTTTTCCCTAACTATTCCTTATTATATTACATTTCGATGTAATTTGTCAATAGAAAAATTATGGAATTTGGTGATTTTTAAAAAAAATTATTACAGTTCAGTAAGGAAACACGTAACTTTTGCAAAATCGTGATATATAGCTATTTGAAAGGCAAGATCCAGATTGTGTTACCCTAACTATGTTTCGACCTAAAATAGCTATATATCACGATTTTAAAGGTATTTAGTGAACTGTAATAATTTTTTATTACCATATATTAGTAATTATTTTTAATACTTTTTGAAACCAATTATCTTCTTGTATTATTACCTTTTCGCTCACAGGTTCTATAAAGTTTTCTTTTGGTAATGCTATATATTCTTTTTGAGAATCATCTAATTTTTGCATTCCTAACAATTCTTTTGCTTGTTGTTCTATTGTACTTAAATTAAAACTGTTTTCTATATTTACTTTTAATTGTTCGTTTTCTTTTTGCAATAATGCTAACTCCGATTGCATACTTTTCACTCGCATGAAACTTTCATCTATTTGACTATTTCTATATGTTATAACAAAAAATGCTACAAATATTATCCCCATATATACTATAATTTTTCTTTTCTTTTTTCTTTCTGCCATTTCTTTTTCTCTTTTTATTTGTAAATTTGATTTTTTTAATTGCGTTCTATTTTTCTGTTTTTTTAATTTTTTATTATTTCTATTCTTATTTGGTTTGTATTCTGGTTCTAATTTTCTAGGACTTGTTTCATATTGATAAAACGCTCTACTACCTGTAGCCATTAAAAAATTTCACTCTCCTTTACAAATTTTTTATTTATTCTTTTTCAAATATTCTTAATTTTGCACTTATACTTCTTGAATTATTTTCTATTTCTTCTTTACTTGGTAATATTGGTTTCTTTGTAATAATTTTTCCTAATTTTTTGGTACCACATACGCAATACGGAATATCTGGTGGGCATGTACATTTTCCAACACAATCGTTAAAAGCATTTTTTACCATTCTATCTTCTAATGAATGAAATGTTATTATACATAATCTTCCACCTTTATTTAATGAATTTATTGAGTCCATCACTGTATTGTACAATGGTTTTAATTCATTATTTACTTCTATTCTTATTGCTTGAAATGTTTTCTTTGCAGGGTGACCATTAGTTTTATTAAATGGTACCACCTCTTTTATAATTTCAACTAATTCATTAGTTGTTTCTATCTTTTTATTTTTTCTATACTCACATATTTCTTGAGCAATTTTCCTTGAAAATTTTTCTTCACCATATTCATATATAATATTTGCTAATTTTTCTTCTGGATAAAAGTTTATTACATCATATGCTGAAAAATCTTGAGTTTCATCCATACGCATATCTAGTCTACTATCTTTTGTATAACTAAATCCTCGTGTTGCTTCATCTATTTGGTATGATGAAATTCCTAAATCTAGTAAAATCCCATCTACTTTTTCTATTCCTAATTCTGCTAACACTTCTTTTATATTATCATGATTATTATGTACATATATTACATTAGTAAAATCTTTTAAATTCTCTTTAGCTGCCTTTAATGCAGTAGTATCTCTATCAATCCCTATTAATTTTCCTTCTTTAGATAAATGTTTTAATATTTCTTTGCTATGTCCTGCTCCTCCTAAAGTTCCATCTACATACATACCATTAGGTTTTATATTTAAGCCTTCTATGCATTCATTTAATAATACTGGGATGTGTTTAAATTCCAAAGATACTCCTCCTAGATAATAAGATAAAAAGAGGCAATAATTTTCACTACTGCCTCTAACTTTTTTAAGTCATTCGTATTTAATTTATTACTTTTGTACTTAGAAAACATCTTTAGATTACCCTTGTTCTTAAAAATCACTTATCTTACATATCTTAATAAAACTTTTGTTGCTTAAAATCTCGTGTTTATTTACTATAAGTCATTTGTACACTCCTTTGTTTGTTATATCTTCTTTTGTTATATATGTGAACCGTGTTAACACGGGTACACGCTAATTGTTTAAAACTATATTCCTAATTCTGCTAAACTTTCTGCTATATCTTCTACAGAGTTATTTTCCTTTTCATTATATTCTTTCCATTTTTGCTTGTCCCATATTTCTAGTCTTCCTAAAACACCTATTATTACTACTTCTTTTTCTAAGTTTGCATATTCCCTTAAATTTGCTGCTATTAAAAATCTCCCTTGCTTGTCTATCTCACACTCTGTAGCACCTGCTAAAAAAAATCTAGTAAGTGTTCTAGCATTTTTGTTTGTTAGTGGAAATGCACGCAATTTTTCTTCAAAGTTTTGCCATTCTGTTAATGAGTATACAAATAAACATCCTTCTAATCCTTTTGTTACTACAAATTTTTCACCTATGTCTGCTTTTAGTTTTGCTGGCATACTTAGACGACCTTTTGTATCTATTGAATGTTCGTATTCGCCTATTAACATAATGGTTTCACCTCTTTTCAATTCATACCACTTTGCTCCACTTTTTACCACTTTATTCAATGCTACCACACTTTTATAAAAAAATCAAGGTTTTTTTGTAATTTTTTTGAATTTTTTTTACACAAAAAATATGGTATGGTATGCAATTTGTTTCTACACACCATATTTATAAACTATCCTATTTTATTACTGCCTTTTTATTATTAAAAGCTATTCCATATTTTAATATACTTGGTATTCCTCTTTCTTTCATTTCTAAATAATATTCATTTCTATCTATTTGCTCTAATGCCTTTTCTGCCATTTCTTCCATCTTTTCCTCTTCTTTTACTGTTTTAAATTCTAGTATTATTCCTATACTTCCGTCTTTTTTCTCTATTTTCATATCATATCTTCCATATCCACTTTCTCTATTTGATTCTACTATATATTTTTCTCCCATGTCTACTAATAATCCTAGTACAAAACCGTGATAAAAATTCTCTACATTTTCAAAATAACTTATAGATTTTTTCATTAATTGATTTAATATTAACCCTACCAGTTCTTTATCATTTCTCAAAATTGCTCGTTGAAAATCTGTTATTTCTTTTCTAGCATTATTTTGCTCAAACCATCTATTTACTATTGTTCTAAATGCTATTTTTACTTCCATATTTGGTATGCGTATTTTTCCTGTTATGTGTTCTTCCCTTCTTTCTTGTTTTTCTACTGTTACATATCCACACATTAACATGAAGTTAAAAATATTATCTCTACTTCCTGTTATATCGCTGTATACAATATTTTCATTTAAATTTATCTCTATAGTTTTACCTTGCATTAAGTCCTCTAAGTCTTTTTTTACATCGCCTTCTGCATTTTTTAACATTACTTCTAACATGTCTACTTCATCTGTATTTACCCAATATGGTTGGATTTTTTTACTATCTAAAACATTTAATATACTCCAAGGATTATATATCTTTGTTCCTGCAAAGTTATATCCATCATACCATTTCTTCACTTCTTCCTTATTTTCTACTCCATATTCCTCTAAAAGTTTATCTACTTCTTCTGGTAAAAATCCAAAATATTCGCTATACATTTTATCTAATATCGGAAATGTACATATATTATTTATACTACCAGATAAATTGTCGTCTGATATTCTCAACATTCCAGTCATACAAGCAAATTTTAAATAGTCATTAGTTTTTAATGCTTCTCCAAAAAAGTTACGCATAAAGTTTATTACATCATCATAAAATCCATTTATAAAGCCAGTTTCTATTGGTGCATCGTATTCATCTATTAATATTACTACTGGTTGTTTATAATATCTATATAAATACTTTGATAATTTTTTTAGTGATAATTGATATACATCATTCTGAGCTTGTTTTAGGAGAATAGCATTATACTCTTGTGCTTCAGTTGTATTTAAACATTCCAATATTTCTATATAATCATAATATAATTGGGACATTATGTCTTTTAACAGATTATATTCTTCTTTCCAACTATTAGCTTTTACACTTTTCAAGTTTAAACTTATTACTGGATATTTTCCTTGTTGTTCTCTTATCTTTTCTGATGCTTCTTCTATTTTTAACCCTTTAAATAAATCTACATTTTCATCTCTTTTTTTCACATTAAAATAATTTTCTAACATACTTATTGTTAATGTTTTTCCAAATCTACGTGGACGAGGGAATAAATTTACTAACGCACCTCTGGTTAAAATATCTTCTATTAAATCTGTTTTATCTACATAACAATATCCATCTTCTATAATTTTCTTAAAATTATCTATTCCTATTGGAACAGGTCGTATATAATTTCCCATTTATTATACCTACCTTTCTCTTTATTTGCTACTAACACACAGTAGTTTCCTATAACTACTATTCTTACTATATTTTACTATACAAATACTGGAAAAGCAAGTGTTATTGTATGTGTTTTTCTGAAAAATATAGTGAGATTAATTATCTATTGCAAATTTTATAATATTCTAGAAAATTTTAATAAATTATGTTATACTAAACATATAATTATAAAAGGAGGAGCAAAATGGAAAAAGAGAATGTACTGGACAAAACAATTTATGATTTTTCTAAAAAATCTGATATTATTCAAACTGTTATACTCGGATTATTAGCGTTTCTAGTCCCAACTTTCTTAGCCCAGTTCATAACTACTATATTTGGAACAGGAAGTGTTATAACACTAAATTCACAAATAATAGTTGGTTCTATTGTAAATATGGCACTAATTCTTACTGCTATTAATATAAAAGGATGGAAAAAAATAATAGCCATTATAACAATGCCAAGTATTTCAACAATATTAAGCGGATATGTATTTCAAGCAGCCTCTGTTTATATGGTGTATATGATACCAACAATTTGGATTGGAAATTTTGTACTTATTTATTCTTTTAAGTTTTTTATGTTAAATAAAAATTATAATTATTTTGTAGCAAGTATAATAGGTATTATTACTAAAGTTTTAGTTATCTTTGGCTGGTTTGAATTACTTAATTTATTTGGAATTTTCCCTTCAAAATTAATACAAAATTTACAGACTGCTATGGGGTTAACACAATTGATCACGGCTACTATAGGTAGTGTACTTGTTTTTCTAATATACCATATTGAAAAGAAAAAACTTACAAATATTAATTAAAACTAAAAATTAACGGCAATTATATGCCGTTTTATTTATTTTTAACTTATAAAATTTTCTTAATTTTTTTACCAATTTTACTTTACAAATTAGCAACAATAATATAAAATAGTCTAGTGAGGAAATTATGGAAAAATTTATAACTAATAATGAAAATGAAACTATTGATTTTGCATATAATTTTGCTAAAAATCTAAAAAAAGGCGATATAATTATTTTATCAGGTGAATTAGGCTCTGGCAAAACTAAATTTGTACAAGGTGTTTTGAAATACTTTAATTTAGAAAAAGAAATTTCTAGTCCTACTTTCACCATTGTAAATGAATATTCTAATTCTAATATTAATATATACCATTTCGATTTATATAGATTAGAAGATATTGATGAATTCTATGCAATAGGTGGAGAAGAATATTTTGATAAAGGAATCTGTATCTTTGAATGGGGAGAAATTTTAGAGCCCGAATTAAAACAAAAATACATTAAAATTACTTACGAAAAAAATTCAATTAATTTAGATAAAAGAATTTTATATGTGGAGGAGGTAAATAATTAATGAACGTTCTGGGAGTTGATACATCTAGTGATATTTGTTCTGTTTGCTTATTAGAAAATAGTACAGTTATTAAAGAACTTCATCTAAATAATGGTAAAACTCATTCTGAAAATTTAGTACCTCTTTTAAAAGAACTTTTGGATACTTGTAATATAACTTTTAAAGATATTAATTTAATTGCTATTAATAAAGGTCCTGGTTCATTTACTGGTATTAGGATTGGTATTGCTACAATTAAAGCAATCGCTGAAGTATATAATATTGAGATTGTTGGGGTTACTTCTTTAAAGAGTTTATCTTTTAATGAAAATTACAGCAACAATACTATTATTTCTTTAATAGATGCTAGAAATAATCAAGTTTATTGTGGTGTTTTTAGAAATGATTTCGATGATATATATATGGCAACAGATATTAATGAAGTATTAGAAAATATTAAGCAATTTGTTGATAAAAATACCATCTTTGTTGGAAATGGTAGCGTCTTACATAAAAACTTAATTGAAGGCTTTTTTAGAACTAATTTAAATTTTTCTAGCAAAAATGAACAATCTAGTATTTCCACAGCTTTAGCAGGTTTGGAAATTTTCAATAAAGGTGAATTTGATACTGCTGATACTATCCTTCCATTTTATTTAAGAAAATCTCAAGCTGAAAGGATGAAAGAAATAAATAATAATGGAAATAATAAGTAATATAGGGTTTAAAAATATGACTATAACAGACTTAGATTCTATTAAGGATAATTTATATACTGATTTTGATGATTTTTGGAGTTACAATATTTTTAAATCTGAGCTCGAAAACGAAAACTCCAAATATATTATAGCAATTCTTAATAATGAAATTATTGGTTTTGCTGGTATTTGGCAAGTTATAGATGAAGCACATATTACGAATATTGTTGTTAGAAAAGATTTTAGAAAATTAGGAATAGGTTCTCTACTTTTGGAAAAATTAATAAGTATATGCAAAAATTTAGAAAGTATTAATTCTGTTACTTTAGAAGTTAATGAAGATAATATACCAGCACAAAAGTTATATGAAAAATTTAACTTTAAAGTTTTAGGTAAAAGAAAAAATTATTATAATAATAAAGCAGCAATTATTATGACGCTTTATTTAAAATAAACAAGAAAAATTTTTAATATAAGGAGGCTACAAATGAAAACTGATTATGAATTAAATTACAAAGATTTAAAACTAAAATGTGATCCTAAAGTTTTCAATTTTAATACAACTGCAGATTTAGATAATGCAGACCCTTGCGTGTTGGGACAAGACCGCGGAATAAAAGCTCTACAATTTGGTTTAAGTGTAGATATTAAAGGTTACAACCTTTATCTCGAAGGTCCAACTGGTGTTGGAAAAACGCTATATACTAGACAATATGTAAATTTAGTTGCAAATAAAAAGAAAGCACCTGCTGATTGGTGTTATATATATAACTTTGATAATCCTAATGAACCCATTGCAATTTCTTTACCTGCTGGAAAAGGTAAAGAATTTAAAGAAAGTATGGAAAGTTTTATTGAAGACATAAAAAAAGATTTAAGAAATGCTTTTAATAATAAAGATTTCGAAAAAGAAAAAGCTTTAATAAAACAAGAGTATGAAGAAAAACGAACAAAATTATTGGAAAAATTAAATGAAAAAACTAGCAAGGAAGGTTTCCAAATAAAAGCATCACAAAATGGTATCTATATGCTTCCTATGATTAACGGACAACCTATTAATGAAGAAGATTTTGCTAAATTAGATGAAAAAGTTAAATCTGATTTTGAGGAACGTTCACAAAGCGTACAAGAAAAAATATTTGAAGCAATAGGACAAATTAAACAATTAGAAAAAGCTAATGAAAAACGTTTAGAAGAATGGCAATCTAACATAGCTCTTCTTACTATAAATGTCCATATAAATAGCATTAAAACTCAATATAAAAAATATAAGAAAATTATTACTCATATGGATAAAATTAAGCAAGATATTTTAAGAAATCTAAAGTATTTTACAGTAGAAGAAAAATCTCAAGCACAACAGCAAAATGCTAGAATTGAAGTACCTGAACCTTGGAAAAATTATCGTGTTAATTTATTTGTAGATAATAGCACTTTAGAAGGTGCTCCAGTTATTATGGAATCTAATTATAGCTATCAAAACTTATTTGGTAAATTAGAATATGAAAATTACTATGGTATGTTAAAAACCGATTATACTATGCTAAAACCTGGTCTACTTCATAAAGCAAATGGTGGATATATTATCTTACAAGCTAAAGATTTAATTTCCAACCCATATTGTTATGAAGCTCTAAAAAAAGCTCTATCTGTTAAAGAATTATCTATTGATAATAATTTAGAACAACGTTCATCTATGGTGATGATTTCTTTAAAACCGGAACCTATACCATTAGATGTTAAAGTTCTTTTAGTAGGTAACGGATATCTTTACCAAATACTTCTCTCTCAAGATGAGGAATTTAGAAAATTATTTAAAATAAAAGTTGAGTTTGATGAAGATGCTGATAGAACACCTGAAAATATGATGAAACTTGCAATTTTCATTCATAATTACTGTAAAAAAGAAAATTTAGCCGAATTAAATCCTGAAGCTATGGCTAAAGTTATAGAGTATGCTTCTAAATTAGCTAATGATAAAGATAAAGTTTCTACTAGATTTAATGATATTGCTCAAATTGTTGGTGAAGCTGCTACTTGGGCTAAAATTGATAAAGTAAAAGTTGTTACTAAAGAATATATTGATAAAGCTCTAAAAGAAAGAATTGAAAGAATTAAAAAATTTGATGAAAAATATGTTGAAATGATAAAAAAAGATACTCTCTTAATTAATACTAGTGGGGCTGAAATTGGACAGATAAATGGTTTAACTGTAATGACTATTGGAGATTATTCTTTTGGTAAACCTGCAAAAATTACAGCCAACACGTATATGGGAAAATCTGGTATTATTAATATAGAAAGAGAAATTGCTATGTCTGGTTCAACACATTCTAAAGGTTTATTAATTTTACAAGGTTATATAGGTCAATTATTTGCACAAAATACACCTTTAACATTAAGTGCAAGTATATGTTTTGAACAATTATATAATGGTGTAGATGGAGATAGTGCTTCAAGCACAGAAGCATACGCTCTATTATCTAGCCTAGCAGAAGTACCTATAAATCAATCAATAGCAGTTACTGGTTCTGTAAATCAAAAAGGAGAAATTCAACCAATAGGCGGAGTCAACGAAAAAATAGAAGGATTTTTTCAAATATGTAAAATGCGTGGATTAACAGATGAACATGGTGTTATTATACCTATACAAAATGTTAAAAACCTGCATTTATCTGATGAAGTTATTGATGCTGTTAAATCTAAAAAATTCCATGTGTATGCAATTTCTACTATTGATGAAGGTATTGAGATTTTAACTGGCGTTCCTGCTGGTAAAAGAGATAAGGATGGTAATTTTCCACTTGGTAGTATTAATTACCTTGCTTATGAAAAATTAAAGAAATTTGCTAAGAATATTAGTGAGAAATAAATAGTCTTTTTATTAAGGCTATTTTTTTAACTTGATATATAGCTATTTTTAGTCAAAACAAGCTCAAGTGACACAATCTGGGTCTTGACTTGCAAATAGCTATATATCATGGCTTTATAAAATAATTACTAAGCTGTAGACAAAATATATAAGTTAACTATTAATTATTTCTTTTATTTGATTTACTGTATAAACTACGTCTTCCATATCATTATCTAATCCAAATGTTACTCTAATAGTACTATTCGCTATATTAGGATGCAATCCTATTGCAGTTAAGACATGAGATGGTTTTGGATTTTTTGAGCTACAAGCCGATCCTCCAGATACACATATTTTTCTATTTGAAAGTTCTGCTATTAATGTTCTTGCATCTATATTTCTAAATGATACACTTACATTACATGGTAATCTATATTTTCTGTCTCCATTTATTATTGCATCTGGTATTTGTGTTTCTATATTTTTAATAAAATTTTCCCTTAAAGTTATTAATCTATTTACATTTTGATATAAATTTATATCTGCTTCCTCTATTGCTTTCCCTAGCCCAACAATTCCTGGTATGTTTTCAGTACCGGAACGCAAGTCACCTTCTTGTGTGCCACCATCAATTAGTTTTTCTATTCTAACTCCTTGTCTTACATATAATGCACCTACACCTTTTGGCCCATAAAATTTATGAGCTGATATGCTTAATAAATCTATATTATACTTTTGAACATCTATTTTAAATTGCCCTATTGCTTGAACTGCATCAGTATGAAAAATAATATTATATTTTCTAGCAATTAAACCTATTTGTTCAATTGGTTGAATTGTACCAATTTCATTATTTGCAAACATAATACTAATTAGTATCGTATTTCTTCTTATTGCTCGTTTTAAGTCTTCTATTCTTATCATTCCATTTGGAAGAACATCTAAATAAGTTACTTCAAATCCTTCCTGTTCTAATGTTTTACAGGCATTTAATATTGCCTTATGCTCAATTTTAGTTGTTATTATATGGTTTCCTCTTCTTTTATTTGCTCTTGCTACACCCTTTAATGCTAAATTATCTGCTTCACTACCACCACTTACGAAATAAATCTCACTAGTTCTTGCATTAATAGCTCTCGCAACTCGCTGTCTTGATAATTCAAGTGCGTTTTTAGATTCTTCAGCTAAAAAATATAATCCAGATGCATTACCATAAAATTTATTATAGTATGGAATCATTTCCCTTAATACTGTATCACTTACCATTGTTGTTGCAGAATGGTCTAAATAAATTATCTCCTTCATAAATAAATTATCCTCCTAAATTATTATATTATTTTTAATATAATATGTGCTAAAATTTGGTAAATTATAAGATAAAAAAATAAGCCAGCTCTTTGAACTGGCTTTTAAATATTTACAAATAATTTTTCTTTTATAATAACTACTTAGGTTCTAATCTTTAAAAAGCTTGGTATATAGCTATTTGCAAGTCAAGACCCGGATTGTTAACCCCTGCTATGTTTTGACTAAAAATAGCTATATACCAAGCTTTAGAGAACTACCAGCTAAGTAGTTACCTTTTATAATACATATGCGTAATGTGTACTATTTTTAACATTTATTTATGTGCTAACTGTATTGATAACATTTTTGAAATTCCATTTTCTTCCATTGTTATTCCATATACAGTATTTGCAGCTTCCATTGTTCCCTTTCTATGTGTTATTACTAAAAATTGTGTATGTTTTGCAAATTTTTTTAAGTAATCTGCAAATCGATATACATTTGCATCATCTAATGCAGCTTCTATTTCATCTAATACACAAAATGGTGCTGGGTTTATTTCTAATATTGCAAATAGTAGAGCTATTGCTGTAAAAGCTCTTTCTCCTCCTGATAAAAGCATCATATTTTGTAATTTTTTTCCTGGTGGTTGTACTTCTATTTCTATTCCAGATTCTAATATATTATTTTCATCTTCTATTATAAGTTCTGCTCTACCTCCACCAAACAATTCTTGAAATACTTGCGCAAAGTTTTTATTAATAATTTTAAATTGTTCTTCAAATTGAGTTTTCATTGTTTGTGTCATTTCCGCTATCATTTTTCTTAATTTAGCTGAAGTTGTTTCTAAGTCTAATCTTTGTTCACATACAAAATCATATCTTTCTTTAAGTTCTTTATATTCTTGAATAGCATCTATATTTATGCTTCCTAGGTTTTTTATATCATTTCTTAAAACATTTACTCTTTTTTCTACCTCTTGTACATTTTCTGGCTTACTATATTCACTACTTGCTTTATTAGGTGTTATTTCATACTCTTCCCACATCTTATTTGTTATTTGCTCTATATCATATTCTATTTTTGATTTTTTTAAATCTATTTTTGATATTTGAGATTTTATATCTTCTATTATTTTAAATTCTTCATTTATATTTTCCTCGAATTTATTCACCTTATTTGATAAAACTTGTCTTTCTTCCTTTAAATTATTAACTTTTTCTACACTTTGTGTTGATAATTCTTTTATATTTTCTATTTCTTTTTTAGTATTTTCTATTTTCTCTTCTAATTCATTATTTTCGTTTGATAATTTTTCTATCAAATTTTTCTTCGATAATAAAGATTTATTATTATTACTTAATTCGTTTTCTATTCTCGTAATAAATTCATTTAAAGAATCTTGACTTTCATTAAAAGAAGATACAGATATTTTTAGATTTGTTATATCAAAGTTTAAATCGTCTACTATTTTTTGATTATCTTTATTTTTTCCTACAAATTCTGAAATTTCTTGTTCTAATGAATTTATAGTTTTTAGCATTTCTTCTACTTCATTTTTTATATCTTCTTGCTCTTTTAAGTTACTTTCTTGTTCCTTTTTATTTTTTTCTTGTTCTTCTTTTGCTTTATTTAAATCTTCCTCTACACTAGATATATTTAATTCTAAGTTATTTATTTTTTCTTTATATGTAGCATATTCTATTTCTATATCTTGTAAATTTCGCTCTGTTGAAGCTGAAAGTTCTAAAATACCTTCTATGCTTTCTAAATATTCAGTTTGCTCCTTTTTTACTTTTTCAATTTCTTTATTTAATTTAGAAATTTCGCTTTCTAATGCTTTTATTTCTTGCCCTCTACCTAAAATATTTACAGTTTTTTGTGCCACAGAACCTCCAGATATACTACCCGTTGTATTAATTATATCGCCTTCTAATGTTACTATTCTAAAAGCATTATTATTTTGTTTTGATAATTTTATGGCAACATCCATATTCTGTACTAAAACAGTTCTGCCTAAAAGATTTATGACAATCTGCTCATATTTTTTATCTGTTTCTATTAAATCAGATAATATCCCAATTACTTGGTTTTCTATACCTTTTTTATTTATATTATCTACTTTTTTTCCCTTTATATTAGAAATTGGCAAGAAGGATGCTCTTCCTAAATTATTTCTTCTTAAATATTCAATTACTTTTTTAGCATCTTGTTCATTTTCAGTTACAATATTTTGTAATGTTCCCGCTAAACACATTTCAACTGCTACTTGATATTCTTTTTCAGTTGATATTAGATTAGCTAAAACTCCTTCTATACCTTTTGCTAAATCATTATTCTTTTCACATTCTAATAATATTGATTTTACAGTTTTTGAGTATCCTTCTTTTTCCTTCTCTGTTTCTATTAAGAATTTTTGTCTTGATTCCTTTAATCTTAATGTATTTTGTTTCTCTACAATTATATTTTCATATTTCTTTAAGTTTTCATTACTTTCTTCTTTTTTTGCGTCTATTTCTTCTAAACTTTTTAGTATTTGTTGCTTATTATACTCTATTTCTCTGTATTTTTTCATATTTTCTTCTTTTTGTATTCTTAGATTATCTAGTTCTGATATTTTTACTGATATTTCATTTTCTATATGATTTTCACGTTTTTTTAAGTTTTCTAACATTACTTCTTTATTGCTTATTAAAAGTGTTTTTTCGTACTTTAAATCTATATTTTCTTGAACTTTTTGCTTTTTTTCTTCTATATTTTTTTCTTCTATACTTAATGTTTCTGTTATTTTTCTTAATTTTTCTTCTTTTTCTTGTAACTCATTTTCAAATTTTTCTTTATTGTCTTCTAAATTATTTCTTTTTTCTAATTTTTGATTTTTTTCTTCTTCTAATTCTTTATTTCTTTTTTCCAATTCTTCTATTTCTATTTTACTATTTTCAGAATTATTTTTATTATTTTCTATTCTTTCTTTAAAGATATTTATGTCTGAATTTAATTGTTCTTCCTTCTTTGTTGCTTCTATATTATTGTTTTGAATTTCTTCTATCTCTACTATTATGCTATCTATTTTTTGTTTTATTTTTTCTTTTTCATTTTGAAAATTTTCTAATTTTTGTTGTTCTTCTTTTTCTTGAGAAATAAAAATATCTATATTTTCTGCTACTTCTTTTAATTTTTCTTTATAATTTTCTATTTTGTATATGAATAAACCTATTTCTATATTTTTTAATTCGTCTCGTAATTCTAAAAATTTTTTAGCTTTTTCTGATTGACTTTTTAACGGATCTATTTTTCCTTCTATTTCAACTATAATATCATTTATTCTTAATAGATTTAATTTTGTTTGTTCTAATCTCTTTTCTGTTTCTTGTTTTCTTACTCTATATTTTACTATTCCTGCTGCTTCTTCAAATATTTTTCTTCTATCTTCTGATTTATTGCTTAATATTTCGTCTATCTTACCTTGTCCAATTATAGAATAACCATCTTTTCCTATACCTGTATCCATAAATAATTCTTGTATGTCTTTTAATCTACATGGAGTTTTATTTATAAAGTATCCACTTTCTCCACTTCTATAAACTCTCCTTGTTACTGTAACTTCTGAATATTCTATTGGCAATCTTCCATCTTCATTATTCATAACCATACTAACTTCTGCAAAGCCTAAAGATTTTCTATTTTGCGTTCCTGCAAATATTATATCTTCTGTTTTTGTGCCTCTTAGATTTTTCATGCTTTGCTCACCTAAAACCCATCTTATAGCATCAGATATATTACTTTTTCCAGAACCATTAGGACCTATTACTGTTGTTATTCCATCTTTAAAATCTATTACTGTTTTATCTGCAAATGATTTAAAACCTTGTAACTCTATTCTTTTTAATTTCATATTATTCTACATTCCCTCCTAGAAAATTATAATTTTCTAAAGACTCCTGCTACTTTTCCTAATATTTCACACATTGGAACTATTATTGGTTCTAATGCACTGTTTTCAGGTTGTAATCTAATATGTCCATTTTCTTTATAAAATGTTTTTACAGTAGCTTCCTCTCCAATTAATGCTACTACTATATCTCCATTATTTGCAGTATTTTGTTTTTTTACTAATATTAAATCTCCATCTAATATTCCTGCTTCTATCATACTTTCCCCACGTACTTTTAACATAAAACTTTCGCTATTTCCTACAAAATCTACTGGTATTGGGAAGGTATCTGTTATGTTTTCTACTGCAAGTATTGGCTCCCCAGCTGTTATTTTACCTATAACTGGTACATTTACTAATTCTTTTGCTGTATAAATATCTTGTGAATCATTATTTTGCATTTGACTAATATATTCTTGGTTTTTAAATTTTCCACCTTTTATTACTTTTAGAGTTCTTCCTTTTTGATTTTCTTTTTCTATATATCCTTTTTCTTTAAGGCGATTTAAATAAGTGTGAACTGTTGCTGTTGAACTTAGTCCTACTGCTTTACATATTTCTCTTACTGATGGCGGATATCCTTCCTTTTTTACTTGATTTTCGATGTATGCTAGAATTGATTTTTCTCTTTCATTTAATTCTCCTAATTTACTTTTTTTACTCAATTTTATCACTCCACTTTTTATTTTTTGTTATTTTATCATAAAAAGTATTAAAAGTCAAACAAATTTTCGATTTTTTAGAATTTCATTATTACAGTTCGCTAATTATTTTATAAAATCGTAATATATGGCTATTTGCGAGTCAAAACCCGGCTTGTGTCACCCTAGCTATGTTTTGACTAAAAATAGCTATATATCACCATTTTGCTAAAAATATATGTTCTCTTACTGAATTGTAACATTTCATTTACAAAAATAAATATATATGTTATAATTAACCCAGATGTTTTTATTATCAACCTAGTGAACCAACACTCTAAACACAACTAGGAGTCATTTATGCTTGAAGCTCTTGCCAACTACTATTTCTCGGGTCTGTTCTGTTTTACAGTTATTCTGGTCCTCGCCTTTGTGGGCTTGATTCTGGCTGACTGTAGCGATGGCATTCCTTCTGGCCAGGGCCTTTCCTTCGCCTTTGTTAAGGAACGTTGCTCTTACTGGTTCCAAACGATTTGGGAAGAGGGTATTTTCTAAAGGTTGATTTAATGGTGAGGGGGGCATTTCTCCCCCATTTTTTATACTTCTTAAGGCACAAATCTGGTTGAAAAAGAATTAAATTTTGACAACGTCAAAATTTAATTCTTTTTCAACCTTATCCTCTTTGGATTATAACAAACTTAACTCCCTTTTCCAAATTCTCTGCTTTTATTTTATACCCAAATAACTCTAATGTTTGTTTTACTATTGCCAAACCTAATCCTGTTTTTCCCTTATTACCCATCGTATAAGTATCAAATATTTTATCTAAAGTATCTTCTTCTATTTTTTCACCATCATTTTCTAATTCTATTCTTTCTTTGTTTATTCTTATTACAATTTCTTTATCAGCATATCTCATAAAATTAGTTAATATATTATTAAATACAATTTCCCAATTTTCTTTATCACCTTTATATTTTATATTATCTTCTATTTCTAATTTAAATTCTATATCGCTTCTTATTACTTTTAGTTTTTCCACTATTTTTTCTACTATAGGATTCAAATCTACATCTTCTAATTCATAATTTTCACTAGATTTTAAGTAATTTACTTTATTTAATTGTAACATTAATGATAATTTCTTATTTAAATTATCTGTTTCATTTTTTATTACTTCTATTGCTTTATTTTTATCTATTACATTATCTTCTATTGCTTCAATGTGGCTAGATATTACCATTATTGGTGTTTTTAATTCATGTGATAATGTTTGAAACATATTGTTTTTGTATTTTTCTTTTTCTTTTAGTGATATTCTTGTTTTTTCTATAGATTTTACTAACGAATTTAATTCATCTTGTATTTCAAATTCTTCATTATGCTTAAATTTATCGTTATCTATATTATCTATTTTTCTTTTTATTCCTGATATTTTCTTTACTATAAAATTACTATATAATACTAATATTACGATTATTATGATTGCTATTACAGATATTGCTGGTACAACTATTCTATTTAATGCCGCTTCTTGTTCTAAAATATATGAATCATCACATAAAGTTACGTAATATTGTCCGTTCATTTTATTAGTATTATAATAATATGTATTACTATTTACTGTGAATTTACCATATTCTTTTGTAATTTTTTGCATTACTGTATTTACATCTACATTTTTTAATATCTTATAAAAATTATTAGATATATATACCCTACCTGTAAAATCACATACTAAATATGCTGTTCCACCACTTATTTGTTGTTCTGTTGAAGATATATATTGCAATGGTTGTTCTAGTATTTCATATATATTTTTTTCATAAAATGGTTTTAGTAAATTAGGTAATATTAGAGTTATAAAGAGTAAGGAAAATATAATTGCTACTAATGTTACTAATACTAATTGCATTTTTAGGGTTATTTTTTTTATATTTAATTTCATACTGTATGTCACCTTCCCTTTTTATTTTATTAAAAGCTAGATATATAACTATAGATGCTTTAATTATTTTAATTAAAATGGCTATATACCAAGCTTTGAAATAAATAATTATCATCTTAAACTAATCTATATCCAAAGCCATAAATCGTATTTATATTTATTCTTGGCATTTTTCCTCTTACACGCCTTACTAAATCATCCACAACTCTATCACTTCCAAAATAATCGTTTCCCCATACTTTATTTAAAATTTCTTCTCTTTCGAAAGAACGACCTTTTTCTTTTAAAAACATTAATAATAAATCAAATTCTAATGTCGTTAATATTACTTCTTTTTGTTCTTTATTATCGTATATACTTCTTCTTTCCATATCTATACTATAATCTTCATATTCAATTTTACTAAAATCCTTATTATACACTCTTTTTATCAATTTATTTACTCTCAATATTAATTCTTTTGGAGAGTATGGTTTTGTTATATAATCATCAGCATCCAATTCTAAGCCTATTATTTTATCTAATTCTTGGTCTCGTGCAGATGTAAAAATTACTGGTACTTGTGTATCTTTTTCTCTTAATTTTTTTATAATATCGTATCCAGATATGTCATCACCTAGCATTATATCTAATATCCATAAATCAACTTTTTCTACTACTTCTAAAGCACTTTTCCCTGTTTTACAACTTACCACTTCATATCCTTCTTTCTTTAAATATGCTGTTATTAAATCATTTAAAGATTCTTCATCTTCTACTAGACAAATTTTATACATACTTTTCTTTCCTTTCTCATAACCTCTTAAATATTTAATTCTCATTTAAATATTATTTATTATATCATTTTGTTAATTTTTATTCAAATTATAAATTATTTTTAATAAAAAAATTATACCATAAAGTGTTATAACTTTTACGGTATAATTATGTGAAATTATGATATATTATTATAATTTAGTTACAATTCAGTAGAGGAACATATAGTTTTAGCAAAACCGTGATATATAGCTATCTGCGAGTCAAGACCCAGATTGTGTCAACCTAGATATATAATGACACCTATATAACTGGACAAGGTTTTGTAATTGATGGAGGTTCAACATTACCTGAAACAATGTCTGTTGGCGTTTAATTTTACTAATTTATAAACATTTAATATAAAATCTTTTCTAATTTTATTTTATTATTATTTGAATCTATAATTTCAAGATTAGGTTTATTTTCCAATTCATCTTTTGATATATCAAAGTATGTTATAAAATAGAAACTATTATATTTATATCTTCCTAAGCAATTCTTATTGCTTTCCACATTTAAAAGTTCAAAATTTATATTAGAGTCTTTAGTTTTATATAACAAATATAACCCTGTATCTGTTGCTATACATTTTTTTATTTTATATTCATTATTTTGAATATCTGGTATTATGTATTCTATTTTTTCCCTATCTTTAAATCTATTTATTAAATTTATTTTATATTCAAAATTATAATTTATTTCTATATTATTTATTCCTGTTTTTTTTGAATTATATAAAGCAATTTTAGTAAATTTAATATTTAAATTTTCTGTATTAGGTATGCCATTCGTCATAAGAAATAATAATTCTTTTATTTCATTATTCGTGGTACTTATATTATTCCACCCTCCCATTGAGATAAGTTTACCATCCTTTTGTTCTACATTTCCATTGTATATATAGTTACCATTATCATCAGTTATGGTTAAATCTAGTATTGAAAATCTAGTACTTTCTTTTAAATTATTCTCCGAATATAAATTAAATACCATATATAAGTTTATATCATCTACTAATAAGTAATCTATTTTAATTTTGTAATCATTATTAAGCGCTATATACTCCATATCCACATTTTGAATATATTCTTTATTTTCGATAGCATCTACAATCCCATCATTTTTTATATCTATAGATGTTAAATTAAACATTCCGCTTACTAATTTCACTATATCTTTTCCAAATACTACCCCTGTTGTTAATAAAAATACTGTACATACTGTTGCAACTGCTCTAAATATTATTACATGTTTCTTCTTTTTATTTTGGAATGTGTTTTCAATTACTTTAGCAGTTTCTTTTGGAATTTCCTTATTATTTTCAAAATAATCATACAATATTTTATCAATTTCATCCATATTATTTCCTTGCTGTTTCATTTTCAACACCTCCGTCATAATATCTTTTTATTTTTTGCTTGGCTCTTGTAATTCTACTTTTTACTGTATTTGGACTAATATTTAAAATTTCTGCAATCTCTTTAACTTGGTATTTACTATTGTAGAAAAGTGTTATACATATTTTTTCTTCATAATTCAAATTTTTATATATTTTTTCTAATTCTATTTTTCCTTCCACTTTACCAATATAGCTACTATCTTCTGCATATGCTTTTTTATTATTCATCATCTTTTGAAATAACTTTATACGCTTATTATTATTTTCATATACTTTATTACATTCATTTATTAAAATTTTTATAATCCACGTCTTAAAATATTGAGGTTTTTCTAGTTTTTTTATAGATTTATATGCCGTTAATAATGTATTTTGAATAGAATCATTTATATCTTCTATATTTTCTAATCTAGTTTGTGCTACTCTATATAAATCATTTCTTATATATTGAATTAGTTCTTCAAAAGCCTTTTTATCTTTATTTATTGCTTTATATACTAATTCTTCTAATTCTTCCATTTTATACCTCCTATAGCAAACTACATAATGTATTATAACATAATTTAGGTATAAATTCTACTTTTTTAGACGAAAATTAATTTTAGACCTATCTTGGGGGATAGGTCATATACTTCTTGAGGGTATCTATTTTCCTCATGAAATTAAAGCAAGCTAAACAAAATTTTAAATACATTAATTGTATTTAGATTTTGTTATATATATTAGATACAAGTTTTCAACAAAATGGGTGCATAAATTTTAAAAAAATTTTATTTTTTTATTTTGCTTGATTTTTATTATATAATAATGATATAATTTACAAAAAAGAAAGATATCATTATAAATAATGAAACTTTCACTTTAAGAGATGCTCTATTAAGTAATAAAATTACTGTTGAAGAAATTTTAGATAACGCAGATAAAGATGTTGAAACATATAAAAAAGCTCTTGAATTTAGCTATGCAGATGGCGGAAGTACAGAATATTTTTATAATAACTATATTATTCTAAAATACAATCAAGAGAAAATAAATAAAAATGGTACTTTGGAATATAACAAAGATATGTACATTGGTGATATTTCTATGGATATAAATGACATTAGTAATAAGTATTACAACTCTTAAAATTATTAAAATATATTCAGAAAAGAAGAAATATAATAAAGCCAATTCTACTTACTATTTCACTAATATTATTACTATTTGTCATTTTAAAAACTCTTCTATTTTCAGATGATTATATAGTAAGAGTTAATTCAAAAGTCGAACAAGTAAGTAATATTGAAATAAGTGAATATATAAAGAAAAATATTACAGGTAATCCTTACATTAGATACATAGGAATGTCTAAAGATTTTTTTGGGGATTATAACATAGAAATAAATTATTTTGATAAATGGTTTGCCTCAAAAAAAGGCTCTGTATCATATAATGATGAAAAATTACTACTTAATAATGCCAAAGACATGACAAATCAAAAAAATATTATTATAATAATTTTATTAATAATAACTATTATTTTATATATTTATTTTTGTAAATATATCATTAAAAAATATTATCAATTAACTGGTAATGAAATAGAATGTAGTGGGAATTCTGAAAAACATAATTTAATTACTAATTATTCATTAATCGCTTTACTTATTCTAACTTTTTTATTTATAACTGTAACTAATTATATAAATAATTCTAATGAAAAAATAATAGTTCTTGAGAACAAGGATATTAAGTTTTACATCATTAACATATATACAGTCTGCTAAAGATATAGATCTAAAAAGTATACTACATTAATTTTACATTAATTATAGATTAAAAAATCTCTGTAATGTGCAATTTCCAGCACATCCAGAGATTTTGGTTCTGGTGCGCCATCCCAGACTCGAACTGGGGACCTTGGCATTAAGAGTGCCCTGCTCTACCAACTAAGCTAAAAGCGCATTTTTCCTAAACTTTTATTATTATACTACTTTTTTTTGAGTTCGTCAAGTTATAACGAACATTATTTTCAAAAAAGTAACCACCAAAGCAGTAATTTAATTTTTCAAAAAACAAGTAGCACCATAAATAGTGCTACCCGTTCTTTCCTTTTTATAATATTAAAAAAGTTTTACCTTTATTTTATTCCACCAACTCCGAATTCTTTTACACAACCTGTAAAACTTACTCGTTTCCACGTAGATATGATAATCAACATTTCTCTCCTGATCTATATTGTAATCAATGAAAACAACCTTCCAACAGGTCTCTTCCTTTATATACTCACAAAACTCCTCCCAATACTCTTGTACTATAATAGCTTCGTGATTTTCTATCTCGTGAAAGACACCAATCCCAAACAGGCTTAAATCCACTATGTAATTTATGTTCTTCTTCAAGTCTGAAAAAAGTTCCCTGACCTCTTGAGGAAGTTCATTAAATGTCTCGCTCATTTTTGTCTCCTAAAATAAAGGTTACATAATTACAGTTAATTAGATTTTAACATACGTTCTATAATTTGTCAAATTTTCAAGCCATTCTATTTTTTATCTTTCTCCCTGTTCCCTAGGATTTTCTTTATCTTTAGTTTTTGATTGTGTTTCTGAATTTATCATTTCACTTTTTCTAACTCTTAAAACTTCTAAAAATCTATTCCTTTCCCTACTTAATTTTCCTGTTTCTAATTCTTGTGCCAATTTTCCTTTTCCTTCTCTTAGTATTTTAGATTCATCTATAAAATTTTTACCTGTTTTTGCTAAGTCTTTTATCCATTCTGTTTGAGGTATTTCAGGAACATTTATTTTACCCATTGTATATCTTTCTCCATCTTTTGTATTACAATGATCATCACTACCACCTGAAGCTATTA
The DNA here is from genome assembly GCA_934182605.1 of uncultured Clostridia bacterium. Lineage (GTDB taxonomy): Bacteria > Bacillota > Clostridia > TANB77 > CAG-508 > CALXUC01. The sequence goes on from CAKPRQ010000007.1 coordinate 63,157, forward strand.
ATCCTCTCTCCTTAACTTTATCCATTAAGAAACTTTGGAATTCACTAGTATGATCTGGATACCAAACCTCAATTCCATCAAGCCCTTTATCTATCATCGTGTCCATACTTCCTTTTACATCAAAATTATATCTTCCTGGATGTGCTAATACGGCTTTTCCTCCTGCCTTGTGAATACTTTTAATTACATCTTCCATACTAGGATGACATTCTGATAAATCAACAAAGAATTTTGATTTAGGGTTATATAATTCCTTAACTATAAATTCTTTCAATGTAGCAAAATTTTTAGTAAATTCTTGATTTTCATCATATTTTTTTATTTCATCAAAAAATCTTCCTGTAACTGTTCCTGTTTTTCCCTCCGCGTATACATCTTTATCAAATTTTATATTATACTTATCTACTATTTGCAATAAGGACTTTTTTAACACGGTTCCTGATGGCACTACGTTTTTTCTTAAGTCTGCTATTTCCTTTTCCATTACATCTATATCAATATCATATCCTAGTACTTCTATAACATTACCTTCATAAGTTGTTATAATTTCTGTACCTTTTAATAGTTTTACTTGAGAAAAGACATTTAAAACATTTTCATACAATTTTAACATTTTAGGAGTTCCTTTATATCTTGAATCTTCCGCTTTATCCATAATTGCTTTTATTTGTCTTTCTAACATTCTATAACCTTTAACACTATTATGATCAGTCATAGATATAATATTTTTATTTGCTTTACTAGCTCTTAGCAGTAATCTCAATGGTAATTGTTTACCATCTGAACCTTGTGTATGATTGTGCATATCAATATTAAAAATTTCCATAATTAAACCTACCCTTTTTATAATAAATCATATATTAATTAACTTTTATTATTTCTATTACCCCTTCACCTTTTCTATAACTTATACTTAACGTTGTTCCTACTGTAGCATAAGGTAATTTATCTTCATTAACTTTTATTGAGGCCTTATATCTATTTCCATTTGTATCTGTGATATAGTATTTGGTTTCTCCATTTATTACACCTGATGTTATTGTTTGTATTACTATATCTTCTATTACTAAATCTTCTTGGGATATATTTATTTCAGCATCTCCTAAATAATTTTTTGCAGCTTTTTCTATTCCTTCTGATACATCTGTTACTACAACTTTTTGATAATCTTGTACATCTATAAATCCATACATTTTTACAAGTCCCGCATTATCTTTTAAAGATACCAAATATGTTGGTTTTCCATTTAAGTTTATTAATAATGGAAATGTTGCAGTATATTTCATTTGTTGAACTTGCCCTTCTGCACTAGCCATTGCAGAAAATTCTTCTGCTCCTGGTGCGGCATAAAATGTTGTTTCTTTTGTTCTTAAATTTGTTAATATAAATCCTATATTTGATTCATCAGATATTACAGATGTTATTCCTGTATATAAATAAATGTCATCTCCAATTTTTATATAATTATATCCTCTTGTTGTAGCTACAACTTCTTTTTGACCAAATATTGAATTTAAAAATCCATTTTTATATTTTCCCCAGTCATTAGTTTGTGATATTATAAGTGGTGCTGGATATACATGGTCTACCCAAGCTGGCACTTCTTCCACATCATATTTTTGAGAATTTCCTGTTATGGGGTCAAATATTATTGCTCCTGTTACTTCTGGCCTTAAACCTATTCCTACATATTTTATTGTAGATACTATCCAATATGGATTACCAGAATTATCTATTTCAAAATTCATTTCTCCAAATATTTCTGTTGGATAATCGAATCTTAATTTTCTTTCTAGTTTTTCAAATAATATTGCAGATGGCATATATTTCATACCTTCTTCTAGCCTTACTAATTCTGATTTTCCTGTTACAGAATCTACAATAATATATCCTTCTGTTCCATTTTTTCTATTTGTTATGTATCTAATTATATCTGCATATTCCAAAGGTGTAACTCTTACTATTTGTTCGTTATAATTTATTTGTGTATATTGATTAGAGACTACAAATTGTGATACTAAATCTGGCATTTGTCCCATTACTCTATCACCTAATTTTTCACTTGAATCTCTATCTAAAAGTGGAACTTGATTAAAATCCACTTCTTTTACATCTTGTGTAAAGTTTCCATCTTCTTCTATTGCAATTCTTTCATAATATGCCTTTGAATTGAATATTGGTGAATTTATAATATTAACTAATATTAATCCTACAAATAGAACTCCTATTACTATTAATATTATTTTTACTGGTTTATTTAATACTGGTTCTTTTGTATAAAAAGTTACTCCATTAAATCCTAATTTATCTACCATTGATATTCCTAATAATATAACTATTATTGTGAATAAAAATGACCAAAATAATGGTGATGATATATTTAATGGGGGTAACATAAAAAAGTATAATAGAAATGTAATAATTACCATTACTATTATTTTAATTATTTTTTTCTTCATAAAACCCTCCAAAATTTAAATTTACTTTAATATTATACTATAAAGTTTTATCTTTTGCAAATTAAGTAAACACCATATTATACATTTATTAGATTGTATTCTATATTTTCATTATCTAATATTTCTATTTCCCTATTTGAACAGGTAAATATTATTATTTGATTGTTTATGTAATTTTCATTTAAAAATTTTAAAATATTTTTTAATCTTACTTTATCATAATATACAAATGGTTCATCTAATATTATAGGAACATTTTCTTTTACAATTTCTTTTAAAGTTGATAATCGTAATGATAAGTACATCTGGTCTATTGTTCCTATGCTTAATTTATCTGCTTTTACATATTCTCCATTTTGTAATTCTATCATTAAGCCTTCTATATCATTAAATTTTACATTATTATAGTTTGATATTTCTTTTACCATTTTAGAAAGATTTGTTACAAATTCTGGTGTAATATTTTCTTTCATTTTTTCATATGCTTCTTCTAATACTATCTTTGCTAAATCTATACTATTATTTAATGATCTTAACTCTTCTTCTTGTTCTTTTAAATTTGATATTTTTTCTTCGATTTCTGGCAATTCTCCTACTTTTTCCAATATATTTTTATTTGTTATTTCTAGTGTATTTAATTTTATCTTTAAATTATTTATTTGAGTATTTATATTTATTATTTCTACTTTTATTTTTTCTAGATTATATCTTAATAAATCTTCCACAAGACTTAAATTATTACATTTATGTTTTAAATTATCATTTTTCTCTTCTATTTCTTTATATTTTATCTCTTCTTGTCTTCTTATTTCTTCTTGCTTTTCTCTTAATGATTTTTCTAATATTTCTTTTTCTCTTTTTATATATATTATTTTGTTTTCTTTTTCTTCTTTTATTTTTTTATTTTTTATACTTTTATTTATTTGTAGAAATAAAAATACTAAAGAAATTATTATAATTGGAAGATATATAAATATATTTTTTATTATGAAAAATGATATAATTCCTGCTATTAATAAAATTATAAATATTATTAAAAATTTATTATCTTTTTTTATTTTTATATTTTTTTCTACGTCTTTTTCTTTATTTTTTAATTCTATTATTTTTTCATTAAATTCTTTTAATGAATTTTTCTTTACATTTATTTTTTCTTCCTCTAAATATTTATCTTCTTGTATATTTTTAATTTCATTTAAAATTGTTAATTTATTTTCCAGTTCTTTTATTTCTTCATTTATATTATTCTTTTCTAGTTCATAATTCTCTATTTTTTTTACTTCTAAATTTGTTTCCATTTCTTTTTCTAAATATCTATTTAATTCTTTTTTTACTAGGTTTATTGGTTTTCCTACCGTTCTCTCTGTTCCTACTTCTTCTACTTGTTTTTCTTTTAATTTATTCATTGCTTTTTGATATGATATATTATCTTGTCCTGTTGATAGTACATTTGATATTTTTTGTATTATTGCATTTTGTGAGTCCTTATCTAACCTTGTTTCAGTTTGTTCTACTAGTGCCGTTTTTAATAAAATATCTTCTGTTATTCCTGTTTGCTCTATGAAAAATAAATTTTGTTTTGTTTTATTATCTATACTATAATTATTTGTAATTTCTTCTCCATTTTCATTATATATTTTACATACTTTTTTATTAAAATCTCTAAATACTTCTAACTTTTCTCCATTATCTAATGTGTAAAATATTTTTCCTGAATATTCATTTTCACTCCATGGTTTATATTTTTCTAAATCTGGTATTTCTTTTTTATTTTTTAATTTTGATAAGCCATAAAACATTGCTGGTATAAACTTTAGCATTGTAGATTTTCCAGATTCATTTTTCCCTGTTACTATATTTATCCCCTTTTTTAATTCTACATTTTTTTCTTTTAAATTTCCAAATCCATTTATTCTTATTGAATTAATTTCCAAATTAAATACTTCCTCCTTACTATAATTTCTTTCTTAAAATATAGCTAATTTTTAACAAGCGGGAGCTTGATTGTAAATAGCCATATAAAACTTTCTCACCATAATTACTATTTCAATTTATAAAATTTCTAATCCAATTTCTAAGGCTTTTTCTATCTCTTTATCCACATATTCTCCACTTTTTTTCTTTTCTAATAAGTTATTTACAAAAAATCCTCTTAAGCTTATTTCCTTTGATAATTCCTCTAAATTATACTTTAATTTTGTTTCATCTTTTATTTTTAATATTTTATTATTTTCTATTAATTTTCTTATATTTAATAAATTTATTTCAAAATTTCTCGTTCCTTTTAATACTATTTTATAATAATTATTTTCAGGTATATATAAATTATTTAAATTTTCTATTAAATCTTCTTTTGAAATTATATCTGTTATATCTAGTTCATATTCTACAAATTCAATTGGGTCTAAATTTATTAATTCTACTTTTAAATTTTCTTTTGTTACTTCTCCTACTACCATTCCGTGGTTTCCAAGTTCATCAAATCCCAAAGATATCATTGAACCTGGATATACTATATTGCTATTTTCTTCTAAATTATTTTTATGAATATGCCCTAAAGCTACATAGTCAAATCCTTTAGATTTCAATAGTTTTCTAGTTACTGGGTTATATGTTTTTTCTAAAGTTAGACTTCCGTCTAAAGTAGCATGCATTATTAATATATTTATTTTTTCTTTATTTTCAATTTGTAGTTCATCTAAATCAATTGTTTTTCCATACATTTCATTAAATCCATATCCATATATATCTACATCTTTAAAGGACATTTTTTCTATTTTATTACTAAATATTTTTACATTTGATGCCCAATTATAGCTATTATAATATGAGTTCTTTAAGAAAGGGTCATGATTTCCTGGTGCTATGAATATTTTTGTTTCCGCTATTTCCTTAAATTTATTGTTTATATATTGTATAGTAGTTTCTCTTATATATTTCTCTTCATATAAATCTCCTGAAATAAATAGATATGGTATTTTATTTGTCTTTATATATTCTATCATTTTACTAAATATTTCTCTTTGAGCTAATCTCCTTTTTTCTCCTAAATTTTCTTTTAAAGATTCAAATGTTGTGCCAAAATGCATATCTGCTATATGTACAAATTTCATTATTTCATCACCTTTTTTATTCATGTTCTTTTATATATTACCATAGTTTTTTTTCAAAGTCAACAAGAAAACGAAAATTTGTTTGTTACAAACTGCAATTCCGTAAAATAACATTTAACTGCTACAAAATCTTGACATATAGCTATTTGCAAGTCAAGACCCGGATTGTGTAACCCTAGCTATGTTTTGACAAAAATAGCTATATATCAAGATTTGCAAAAATTATACGTATACTTACTGACCTGTAACTGATATAATAAAAAAAAGTATATATAACATTTCAAATTATACTTTAAAATAAATACATACTTTTTATTTAAAAAATTTTTCATTATTCACTGGAAAAGCCTTCTGATTTTTATTAACATCTAAGTTTATATTAAATAATTTACAAATTTTCTCTTTTATAATATCAAATAAACTTCTTTTTACTACAAAAGTATTCTCCTCTTCAATTTCTTCTTTTATATTTAAACTTTTACTTTCTACTTCACTTAATACTTCTTTTATTTCATAAGTATTTGGAAATATTACATTTCTATATTCTGTTTTAGCTATATTTATATATTTTGCAATTTCTTGCATATCCTTTATAAATAATTCTTCTTGTTCACCTTCTAAAACATATATAGTTTCACCATCAACTTTACTTCCATCTATTTGTAACTTATACATTGTTTGATTTACTTTTTTAGTTGGAAGTTTAGCAAGTCCTAAACTTTCTTTTATTAAATTACTTTGAAAAATTACAAGTTTTCCATTTACGTAATTTTCATAATTATATATTTCACTTATTTTTTCTTTGCTTTTATCAACTAAAATAACATTAGTATTTAATGCCCTAATTGAATCTATATATTTCATTATATTGTTTAATTCTTCTTTAGAATATACTTTTATTTTTAATATTTTAGATTTTTTATATCTATTTATTTCAGATAAAATATCTAAATTTTCTGCAGATATTACGAGCATTTCATTTTGCTTATTATACTCAAAATCTTGTATATGCTGTTGTTCAGATAATGAATAGTTTTTTCCTTTTCTTTTTGAAATAGTACTAATGTATAAATCTAAATTGCCTATATATGAATTTTGTATTTTAAAATCTTTTACATTTTCTCCTATTTTTTGCATTATATAATCCATTGCTTTAGATTCTTCTATATTTATGTTTTTTAGTGTTAAAGAATACATATTATTTTCTAATAATACTATTAAATCCTCTCGTATTTTAGATATTTCTTCCTTATAATATCTTTTTTGAATATTTGCTCCATCTATAATTAAATCAAAATTTTCCATCAAATTATCTTTTTCTATATTCTGAGATTTTAAATATTCTTTTATAACTGAACTTTTTAATTTCATATAGAATTCACCTCTTTCCTTAATTAAATAATTAAGTTTTTTCCTATACAATTATTTTACTATAAAAATTTTTACTAACTTTATCAAACATTTCTTATTTTTTTATAATTTTCAAATTATACGCATTTGCAAAATCTGAAGTTGCAGAAGAGTTTAATTCTACAGTATCTCCCGCTTCTACCCTATCTATATATCCACCTATTCTTGTTATTTCATTTCCTTCTTTATCTAATATTATTATACCTATTGAAAAATCCCCTAATGGTCCATTTGTTGGATTTTTTACTTCTGCTAATACTTGAGAGACATTATTATTTTCAATTAATCTTATATTACTTATTTCTAATCCTTCTATTATTTTTGTTTTACTTAATTCTTCACTTATATTTACTTTACTTCCATCCAATTGAACTTTTACAAATTCTTCTACTTTATTTTCTTCTACTATTCCTGCTTCTGGTGTTTGGATATTTTCATTACTTTCTTTATTGGCATTTGTAGCTATTATTATTACTATTAATAACAGTATTATAATTAATGCCACTATTATTAATTCTTTTACTTTCATCTTTTCCACCCCCTTTATTTTCAATATTAGCTTAATAACTGTGTAAAAATATAAACTTACATATATTTAGACTTTTCTACTTCGTTTCTATCTTAACATATTTTTTAGTTTTTTTCAATATCAATTATTATTATTTTATCACGTTTTGTATAAAATAATCATTTTAATTTTAAAACTTAAGTACGCCCCCATAATTTGTTTTATATTAATAAATATATAAGTAAAGAAACATCTTTTAAAACCCTTACATCATTTCACGAGATTTTAAAAGATGCCTTATATTATTTTGATTTATTGTAAATTTTTTACATCAGACTTTTTATTTTGTAGTTAATAACATTGTTGTTGTAAAATCTTTTGTTGTACCTACTTTATCAACAATTCCATTATATATTAATATTACTTCTTCATTATTATAATTCTTTGAATCTTGATAATTTGTTGTTGTTGGATTTAAAATTTCTGTATGTCCGTCTACATAGGTAACTTTTATACTAAAATCAATTTTTCTTCTATCTACATTTTGAGTTGCTACTAGTGGTTCTATTTTTGTAACCATATCACCACATTCTTCATATACTCTCGTGTTTCCATTATAATATGCATTTGCAGTTTTTCCACAATTTCTTGAATATGATACTATCGTTGAAGTAGTTCTTCCACAATTTCTTGAATAACTATCTATGGTTGAAGTAGTTTTTCCACATGATCGAACTGTTTTAGTTTCATAACCAGATGTCTTACCATTTACGCTATCTGCCTTTTTATAGCCACATTTTGTACATGGATTATAAACACAAATACTGCCTGTATAATGAAAACCGTCTGCCATATAATAGCCATAAGCGTTAGATGTTCCTGTAATAGAATAGCCCTGATCTTTGCCACCTACAAAACCACATCCTGGACAAGAGTTATGCCATCCAACAAACGTGTTGTCATTTCGGCAAACTATCACATAATTATATGTTTTATAACAACTACTCGTATGACTATGATAATTTGCCTTTCCATAACACCCTCCTCCTGAAGTGCTACTTCCAGTATGTACGTGATAATTTGGTTTAGTATAACATCCGCCTCCTGAACTACTACTTCCAGTATGCGTATGTTTAGTACCATTATAACAATCGTCCGTATGGGTATGTACTAATGTTGATACATCTACAGATTTTTCTCCAATATTTCCTGCACTATCTCTAGTAGTTACTTTTATTACATTACTACTAGAATTCCCTACACTAGACATTGTATACGTCGGATTATTTAAAGTCTTTTTTAAATTATTATTTAAATAATAACTATATTGTGGTGATGATGACATTCCTAATTCTGTATCTATGCTATTTGCTGTTACTATTAAATCATTACCATTTTTTTCTACTGTTAGTAATACAGTTGGTGCTACCTTATCTATGTTTCCTACCGTTGCTGTTGCTGTATTTAGAAATTGACCTGTTTGATCGTATAATCTTCCGTACACAATTCCATTTTCTGCCATTTCTATTGGTTCTGTATATGTTAACCATTCTCCATCCATAGATTCCTTTTGATACTTTATTGTTAAATAATCTTTTTCACTATTATTTAAAAATGTTACGTATACATTTTCATTTGTTGGTGTAGTTTTACTATATGATATTCCCAAACTTGTCTCTGAATCTGGTATAGTTTGTATTGTTACACTTTCTTCTTTATTAGTAGCTTCTCTTATATTTCCAGCTTTATCTATTGCTCTCATACTTACTTTGTAAGTCTGACCTTGTTCTATTTCATTTATTTTTTCTTTGCTAAATGTATAACTTCCATCCCCCTGCTCAGCTGTCCAGTCAACTATTATATTTCCCGAATCATCTTTTAATTGATATTGATATCCTCTTATTCCTTTATATTCTTCTAAACAACCTTCAGTTGCCACATCTGTTGTATTTCCTGCAACATTTATACTATATGAATTTGGTGTTGATAAATTTAAGTCGAACTCTTTTGGTAATTCTTTATCTATATTGTTTACTGTAAAAGTCGTCGTTCCAAAACCTTTTCCACTATTAAAATATCTAGCTGTTATTACTATATTTGTATCTACTTCTATTATTTTCTCTGAAGAATTTGCAACTTGCCAATCATTATCTCCTATTTTATATTGAAATTTATCTGGATTAGATAAATCCTGTCCTCCTATTTTTACATTTTCATCATATGATATGCTTATATCTATAGGTCCTGGTGTTGCTTTTACTGTTCCTACATATTCAATAACTATATTCTTTTCACTCATTGTGTTTGTTATATTAATTATTCTTGTTGTTTTATTTCCATTTCCACTCTCTGCAGTAAATTTATATTTACCATTTCTATCTACAATATATTCTTCTACTACATTTTTTTGATTTGCATATACCTTTTCCTCATTATTCGGGAATTGTAATTTAGTTATACCATTTATATCTTCTTTTATAGTTACTATAATTTTTACTGTTTCTGAATTTGTCCCCTCATCAGGTTCAATTTCAAAAGTTATTATTGGTTTCATTATATTAGCAATATTTTCTTTTTCGACTCTATTTATTTCTACAATTACTTCTTTGTTCTCATCAATAGTTATATCTATTACAATATCACCGTTTTTTTCTATTATTGTTGCTTTATTTTCTTCATCATCTATTATAATAATATAATTTTCATCATTTATTTTAGAATTTTCTTTTACTTTATCTATTAAATCGGAAATATTTTTGTCATGCTTTTCACCTAAACTATTATCTACTTCTAATTCAGATTCAGCTATTTTTACTGCCTCTATTATACTTTGCTTTTCATATTCGTAAGATGATACATTCATTCTATTAAAGATTCCTCCATCATTAATAAAATATGAAATTGCAACTCCTGCTAATATCAACATTATTACTACTGTAATTATTAGAGCTATTAATGTTATCCCTGTTTTATTTTTTAGGTATCTTTCCATATTAATTACCTACCTTTTTCCTATTTTATTTTTATATCATACTAATCTAATTATATTATAGTTAAATTACGACTATTTGTCAATAGTTATAATTTAACTTTTATATAATATTACAAGAGGTGATAAATATGTTAAGATTAAAAGATTTAAGAGAAGATAAAGAATTATTGCAAAAAGATATTGCAAAAGTTTTAAATATTACTCAAACAAATTATAGTAAATATGAATTGGGAAAAATAAATATTCCAAACGATGCTTTAAAACAATTAGCATTATTTTATAAAACAAGTGTCGATTACATATTAGGATTAACTAATGAAATAAAACCATATAAAAGAGTAAAAAAACACTAGACTTTTTAATTAAATTATTGTATACTTAAAACTATAGATAAAAACATGGGAGAGATTTTTTATATGAATGAAACGTTTGATTTTTATAACAAAACTAGTTTAAAATCATACAACCTAAATGAAACTATGAGATATCAATTAAGTAGATTAGATACTTTAGATGTTTTTACAAGGAAACATAGCGAAAGTGTTGCAAATATAACCTGTAGATTATGTGAACATCTCAAACTTAATCCAACTTTCACTGTATACTGCACTACTTGTGCATATCTACATGATATTGGTAAAATGTTTATTCCTCACGAAATTTTACAAAAGAATGGTAAATTAACTAAAGAGGAATATGAGATTATGAAGACTCATGCTATTAAAGGATACAACATATGTATGGCTGATCCACTTTTACAGCCATATGCGAATGGTCCTTTGTACCATCATGAAGCATTAAATGGTACTGGATATCCAAACGGAGTAACAATAGATAAAATTCCTTTAGAAGGTCAAATTATTAGAGTAGCTGATGAATATGATGCTATTGTAAATAAAAGACAATATAAATCACATGTAGGTATTTCCGATACATTAAAAATTCTAATTGAAAATGCAACCCCTGTACCTGCAAAGCCTGAAGAAAATTTAGATAGGAAAATGGTGAAAATTCGTAAAAAGTATGGAAAAATAAATAAGAAAATTTTAGCACAACTTTTTAAAATCGTCATTTCTGATATTGAATACGAAATAAGTTGCATAAAAGAATATGTAACATACCTAGGAGAACAGATTAAAAGGCTTGAAAATGTAAAAAACTTTTATGATAAGTATAAAATGAGTATGACAGATAACGATAAAAGATATTATGCAGAAAATATAAAGGCTCTATTATCTACAGGGGAAACAGTAGAAAATTTTAATAATATCTTAGAAGATTATAAAAATGCATATAATATAAGAAATGATAAAATTAATAACTTATATAATGAAATTAATATTATAAAACATTTAAAAATTTAATTTAAACATATAATACCAAACTTTAATAAATTATTATTAAAAAAATAGACGAACTATATAATAAAAGTTCGTCTATTTTGATATATCTTAACCTTTTTATTCTCCCAATCCAAAGCTTACACCTAGAGCATTATTTATTTTTTGCATAACTGCATTATCTTCTATATGACCTATTTTTTCTTTTAATCTTGATTTATCTATTGTTCTTATTTGTTCTGTTAATACTATAGAATTAGATTTTAATCCTACATCTTCTGCTCCTATTTCTATATGAGTTGGTAATTTTGTTTTTCCAGTTTGTGATGTAATAGCTGCTGCAATTACAGTTGGACTATATTTGTTTCCTGTATCATTTTGAATTATTAATACTGGTCGTATTCCTCCTTGCTCTGAACCCACAACAGGACTTAAATCAGCATAGAACATATCTCCTCTTTTTATTACCATAAATTTCACTCCTATTATTTTTTGCATTTAATATTTAAAATATTATTACAATATATTATATGTACAAATTGTTTTTTTGTTTTAATATTTTAAAATTAAATTTTATAATAGTAGTATTACCATTTTTTTTAAATTTATATCATAAAAAAAAATTATATTTTAAGTAGTTAGTTACAATTCAGGAGATATTTATCTAAATCTTGGTATATAGCTATTTGCAAGTCAAGACCCAGATTGTGCCACCCCAGCTATGTTTTGACTAAAAATAGCTATATACCAAGATTTTTAAAGATTAGAACTTGAATAGTTACAGTAGTTGCTTTATTTGTAAATTTTTACTTAAAAGTACTAGACATTATAAAAAATTTATATTATAATGTTATACATGTAGAAAATGAAATTGTAGATGTGTTTTTTTTATGTGCAATAAAATTATTAAAAATTTAAAGGATTTGAAAATGTTTTTAAAAAAATTAAAAGTGGGAAATGTAATTTTAGATAATAATATAATATTAGCACCTATGGCTGGCATAACAGACCGCCCTTTTAGAATTACAGCTAAAGAATATGGCATAGGCTTAGTTGTTACAGAAATGATAAGCAGTAAAGCTATTTACTACGATGATAAAAAAACTAAAAAAATGTTAAATATGAAAGATGAAAAAAGACCTATTTCTGTCCAAATCTTTGGTAATGATATAGAAGCTATAAAAGTAGCTGTTGAATATATTAATAAATTTGCTGATATTATTGATATAAATATGGGGTGCCCAGCTCCTAAAATCGTAAAAAATGGTGATGGTAGTGCTCTTTTAAAAAATTTAACACTTGCTGAAAAAATTATTAAAACTGCTGTTGAATATTCTAATGTTCCTATTACAATAAAATTTAGGAAAGGATGGGACAGTAAAAGTATTGTTGCAACTGAATTTGCAAAAATGGCTGAAAGTGCAGGTGCTAAGATGCTTACTATACATGGTAGAACTAGAGAAGAATATTATTCTGGAGATGTAGATTTAGATATAATTAGAGATGTTAAAAGTTCTGTTAATATTCCTGTTATTGGTAATGGCGATATTAAAACTGTAGAAGATGCTAAAAAGATGTTTGAATACACTAATGTAGATGGAATTATGATAGGCAGAGCTACTATAGGTAATCCTTGGTTTATTAGAGAGGTAATAAAATTTTTAGAAGATGAAAATAATTATACACCTCAACAAGTTACAAAAGAAGAAAAACTTAATGTAATACTAAAACATTTAAATTTATTAATAGAAGAAAAAGGAGAAATAGTAGCTGTTAAAGAAATGAGAAAACATATTGCTCATTACGTTAAAAATATGCCCAATGCTACTACTATACGAGAAAAAGTAAATACTATTGAAGATAAAGAAACTTTAGAAAAAACATTACGTGATAGCTTAATTACAGAAATTTAATATAATCATAATAACACTAACTCAGAAATTAAGAACAAATCGGAAAGCCTTTTAATTTTTCTAATTTTTAAATATCTCTTTGGCTTTCCGTAAATTTGTTCTGTGCCAATTTTACGTAAGTAAAATTGTGTGCAACTGTAGGAGCAAAGCTTTAAGTAAATATATAGTGGTAACAATTAACCTGTCTTCTTCATAATATCTTTTTTCATTTTTTCTATTATTTTCTTTTCAAGTCGTGAAATATAACTTTGAGAAATACCGTAACATATCGGCAACTTCTTTTTGTGTTTTTTCCTTTTGATTTGTGTTTATTCCAAATCTTAATTCCATTAAATATTTTTCTCTACTACTTAACTTACTCATTGCTACTTTTAACAACTTTAAATCAACTTCATCTTCTAATCGTCTCGATGTAACATCTGGTTCTGTTCCTAATAGATCTGATAATAACAATTCATTTCCATCGCCATCTTGATTAAGTGGCTCATCTATAGATACTTCTGTCTTTATTTTATTACTCTTTCTTAAAAACATTAATATTTCATTTTCTATACATCTTGAAGCATATGTAGCTAATTTAATATTTTTCCCTATATTAAAAGTATTTATTGCTTTCATTAATCCTATTGTTCCTATTGAAATTAAATCTTCAATACCAACTCCTGTATTTTCAAACTTTTTAGCAATATATACAACTAATCTTAAATTTCTCTCTACTAATATCTTACGTTTTTCTTCACACCCCGCTTCTATCTCCTCCAAAATTTTATTTTCTTCTTCTTGAGAAAGCGGTGGAGGCAAAGTTTGAGCTCCAGCTATGTAAAAAATTGATGAATCTATTAATCTTAATTGATATCTAACCTCGTCCTCCTCTTCAAAAAATTTTTTATGCAAATTTTTTAATGTACTCTTAATAACTTCTAAAATATCCATAACAAATTCCTCCTTATAAATTTTCTAGCACAGTTCTGCCCCTATAATTGCATTATAAATTCCGGTCTTTCGATAATTTTTTATTATATATCCCTATTATCACATTTTCTATTTTTTTATGCTCATACTCTCCATTTTCTATAACCTTTAAATAATCTGCCTTAACACCTAACAATAAACCATTTTCTTTTCCTAGAGAATTAAACGGAATTACTCTAAATTTACTTAAAAATCCACTTATCTCCTCTCTTTTTTCTTCATCCTCTATATCATTTACATTTAACACATCTATATTTCCAACAATAATATTATCTATATTATTTAATATTTCATTGGGCACTAATTGAAATAAATATGTAGTTTCTACAACAATTACTGGAACCCCAGTAATTGGCTCTTTCAAAAAATTACCACTATCTATTAAAGCTTTAACAAGTTTTTTCTTCCCCTCTATAGAAATTTCTATCTCACATATTTTTTTCTTTTTATATCTATTTTTAATAATACTATAAAATATAGATATTAAGATAAATCCTACTATTCCCCCAAATAGTACTATTTTTATCGGATATGTACCTATGTAAACACCATTTTTCATTAATATATTTTCAGGTTTTATAAAATATAGTAATGCTAAAGCTACACCTCCAAATGTAAATGATACTATGTAAAAAACTATTAGTGATTTAAGTAAACTTTTAAAATTTTTAGTATCTACTGAAACATATATTATAATTGCAGATATTAAAATTTTCAAAAAAACTGTGTTATAAATTTCAAAAACTTTAGTAACACTTAAAACTGCATAAACTGCTCCAATTATGCTTCCTAGCAAAATTCTAAAAGGCTTATTATTAAGTTTTAGTAATAAAACTGTTGCATAAATTATTATATAATTCATACAAATATTTTCTAAAAAAACAATATCTAAATATACAGTCATTTCATATAAAATAAAAAAGTTGAAGGGTATTAAAGGAGGATACCTATTAACCTTTTTATTTTTTCCTCCTTGCTACTACTATACCACTTTTCTAATTAAAAATTTGTCTCTTTTTAGGGGCGAAAAAAAGAAATAATCTAATTTTTTAGATTATTTCTTTTAATATACACATTATTATTAATATATATTACAAATTTCCACAAATTATTCACAAAACTATACTATATAATAATATCTTCAAATACATAATTTAAATTAAACCAAACTCGTTATAAAAAATATTATTACAATCTATGAAAATATCTATTTCATTTTCTTATTTCTCAAGAAAGAAGGTATATCTAAATCATTTGGATTACTTGTACTTTCTGCAGGTACTTGGAAACTTCCCATAGCGCTTCTTTCCTTCCAAGGTCTATTTACTATACTTTCTACATTCATTCCTGTATTAGAATTTCCCTCACCTTCAAATCCAGTTGCTATAACAGTAATAATTATTTCATCTTCTAAAGAGTCATCTATAACTGTACCAAAAATAATATTAGCTTCTGGATCTGCACTGCGTTGAATTAATTCTGCAGCTGTATTTACCTCATGTAATCCTACTTCTGCATTACCAGTAATATTTATAATTACAGCTTTTGCTCCTTCTATTGATGTTTCTAGTAATGGACTTTGTATTGCTTGTTTTGCTGCATCTTCCGCTCTGTTTTCACCTGTTGCCATACCAATACCCATATGTGCCATACCTTTATTTTGCATGATCGTTTTTACATCGGCAAAGTCTAAGTTTACTTCTCCTGGTATTAGGATTAAGTCTGATATACCTTGTACACCTTGTCTTAATATATCATCTGCCATTCTAAATGCTTCTACCATTGATGTTTTTCTATCTATTACTTGTAATAATTTATCATTAGGTATTACTACTAAAGTATCTACTTTTCCTTTTAAGCTTTCAATTCCACGTTCTGCTTGTGATAATCTTTTTTTACCTTCAAATGTAAATGGTTTTGTAACAACACCTATTGTTAATATTCCCATTTCTTTTGCTGCTTGTGCTACTATTGGTGCAGCACCTGTACCTGTTCCTCCACCCATTCCGGCTGTAACAAATACCATGTCTGCTCCACGTAATACTTCTGCAATTTCAGCTTTACTTTCCTCTGCAGCTTGAGCACCAATATCAGGATTAGCTCCTGCACCTAATCCTCTTGTTAATTTTTCACCAATTTGTATTCTTGTTGAAGCCTTAGAACGTTGTAATACTTGTCTATCTGTATTAACAACTATAAACTCCACATTTTTTATTTCAGAATCTATCATTCTGTTTACTGCATTATTTCCTGCACCACCTACACCAATAACTTTTATAACAGCTGTACCATCTGTCATTCCAGATGAAATGTTTTCATCATATTCTAGCATTTATAAATCCTCCTTAAATTTCTTATATAAATTTTACGAATAAAAAAATTCTTTTATTTTTTCTAATATATTTTTAAAGAAATTATCTTCTAACTTCTCATCTATATTACTTGAAACAGTTTTTGCAAAAGGACGTGCAGCTATATATCTTACTAAAGAATATGCTGTTCTATATACTGGTTTCACTGTACTTACTAATCTTCCTGTAGACATTTTTACAGGTATGTTTAAGTTTATCTTACCAGCTACATCACTTTTACTTATATTTGTTATTCCTTGTCCTGTTAAAACAATATTATTAATTCTTGATTTTAATCCTACATTTGTAATATCTTTATTAACTAAAGAAAATATTTCTTCAATTCTAGCTTCTATAATTTCTATTAATTCAGAACTTTTTATAACTTTATTTTGTTTTTCTTCCCTTACTGAATTTAACATTATCTCATTATCATTATTTATGTATGATTTTAATGCTAGTCCATATTGTCTTTTAAGCCTTTCAGCTTCTTCAATAGAAATCTGTAATACATATGCTATGTCATTTGTAATATTATTACCACCTAATGGAATTGTATTTGTATAAATAAATGTTGAGCCCTCAAATACACCTATATCTGTATTTCCAGCTCCTATATCTAACAACATTATGTTATCATTTAATTCATTATTGTCTAATACTAAATTACGTTCAACTAATGTATTTGGTACTATGCCATCAATCTCAATTCCAACTTTTCTAAATATTGAGGTTAACTTTTTTACATAGTCTTTCTTAGCTAAAATTAATTGAGCATTTAATGTAAAACTTGCACTTAATCTTCCAATAGGATCTTCCATAACACTACCATCTTCTAAAATAAATTTATTAGGTACTATATCTATTAATACCTCGTCTTCTGGTATTTCAATATCTCGTACTTGCATTATGGAATTTGTAACATCTTTCAATGATATACCTGCATACTTATCTCTCGTTTCTTTAAAAACACTGTTTTGTATAATTGTTACATATTTTCCTGGTATTGTGGTATAGGCTGAATTTATTTTTATATTTGCTAATTCTTCGATTTCTCCAATATTTTGTTTTATTGCATTTACTATTTGTTCTTCATCTATAATCTGTCCTTTTTGAATACCGCTGCATTTTACTTCTGAATTTCCAATTACTTCTATTTGATTAAAATTGTTAACTTCACCTACTACAGTGGCAACTTTAGAGGTACCGATATCTATACCAACAATGATATCTCCTATTGCCAAACTCCTAACCTCCTATTCTTTTTTTGATGCTATTATAATAATATATTTTTTGTAAAAAGTCAATATTTTTTGTAACAATTTTGTAATATTTTTGTAATGTTTCTGTAATAATGTTACGTGTGTGTTACAAGCACTATTTTTCTTGTTTTTTAGACTTTTCATTCCATTTTTCTATATAATATCTTCGTATAATTGAAAGATTTGTAAACATTCTACCCACAAACACGATAATAGCCGCTAAATAAATATCTACATTCAATTTTTGACCTAAATAAGTTAATAATATTGATAATATAGCATTACCAAAAAACCCTGATACAAATATTTTTAAATCAAAATTTTTCTTTAAAACAGAAGTAATGCCTCCAAAAACTGAATCAATTGCAGCTACAATCGCTATTGCTAAATATCCTGAATATGAATATGGAATAATAGGTGCATTAATTCCAAAAATTATTCCTAACAAACATCCTAATACTATAGCAAAGAAAATCATTTTATACTCATTCCTTTCTTACTTTATTAAATAATTAATTATCATTTTCCTAATTAGCATAATTCATTTCCAAATTTCCTGTAAATTTAGGTATTTCTATATTATCATTTCTTTCTAATGTTGCTGTTTTCCCATTTCCTTTAATGATATTATCCATATATCCATACTCTTTAGCAGTTAAACCACTCTCTAAATAAGTTTGATTTCCTATAGCTTTTACAACATATGGAGAAGATATCCTATTTCCATTTACCACTATAAATGAATAATTAATATCTACAATATCAGACATAGCTACAATTCTCTCATCATTTATTGAAATAGCTTCTGCCCCTGCTAATCTCAATTCATTTACTAATTCTAACAAATCATAAGCATCAATATTTTTAGTTGAATTATTACTTAATGTTACAATAATACCTGGTCCTGTTACAGCTGTTAATCCTAATAATATATTAGTTTCGTTTAACTCTTTATCTAGCAAATTACTTGCTTCATCATCAGTACCCAAACTATTTTGATACTCTTGCTTTTTAACCTCTTCTTCTTCATATCTAGCATATAATTCTTCATATCTAGTATTCCACTTAGTTAATTCTTCTCTAAGTTCTGTTTCACGCATTGTAGCAATATTAGCTAAATCAGTCTGCTCTATAGTATTAAATTGAATAAACATCGTAAATACTAAAACAAAGCACATCAAACCTATTATAATGCTTACAATAATTTTATTTCTTTTAACATTCTTCACTGCTATTTATCAATCCTTTCTAAACTTTTACAGGGTAAACTTTACTCCTCTACTTCTTTCATATATTCCATAGTATAAGTTCCAATATATTTAGGAATTTCTATATTTTTTCGCTTTTCTACACTCTTTACAAGACCATACTTCTCTAATATTCCTACATAACCACCTAACATTGTCACTCCACCATAAAGTTTTTCTTGGTCACCTATAGCTTTTATTTCAAAAGGATTTGCGACTTTTTCTCCATTTATACTAATAACATTTCCTATACATACTATTGCAGTAGTAGATACTATTCTTTGTCCATTTATTGAAATTGCCTCAGCTCCTGCGTTTTTTAATGCATTTACTACTTGAATTAAATCTATATAGTGTAATACGTATTCAGAAACATCTGTTGCAATAACAGTAGAATCATTTGCAACTCCGCTATTGTCAGCTAATACAATAACTACGCCATCACCTGTAACATCTGTATATCCTAATAATTTGTTATTTTTTTTAACTTGAGCTTCTTTTTCAGCTAAAGAAGAGTCTCGTTCTGCTACTGTTTTTCTAATGTTTTCTATTTCTTTTACTTGTTTTTCATAATCACTATATAAAGTTTCATACTTTTCTTTTGCTCGTAAAACTTCATCTCTTAACTCATTGTCTTCCATTGTTTGTGATATAACTGTAGTAGTGTCTTTTATAGTTTTTAATTGCACAAAAATTGCAAATACTAATAATGCACACATTGCTGCTAAAACAATTGCAATCTCTTTTTTATTCATACTAAAAAAGCAACCTCCTTCACATTTTAAAATTTATTTTTTTACAGTCAATTCAACATTATATAAAGTACTTATTCAAATTATACTTTTTCTTTAAACACAGCTGATGAATCTGTTCCTTGCCCGTCTAAATTAATTTCTCCCGCTTTTCCTTCAGTTCTTTCTAAAATAACTTTTAATGACAATATTTTAATATTAATATTTGTAAAATTTTCTAAATATGCAACTTTGTCTTCAACTAATCCTATTACTAATCTATTATCTTCAATAATAAACTTAACTACTTTATCTGCTATTCCATTATTTTTAATACAATCATATACTTCTATTATATTTTGAAGTTCTTTCAAGTCATCCTCACGTAATCTAGTTGATACGGATTCGTTTGTTATTTCAGTTTTAAATCCTATTATTTCTGGTACTCCATAGTCCTCAGCAGTTATTTCTAGAATATATCCTTGATTATCTATATATACAAAACTTTCACCTAATTTTAAAGAAAATTCCGGCGTTCTTTCAGTAACACTTATTATTATTTCATTAGGATATTTTCTAACTATTTTTACATCTTCTATATATGGATTTTCTTTAATTTTATCTACCATATCAAAATTTATATACTTAAATGTATTATCTCCTATTTTTATACCTGATAAACTTATAATCTCATCAGAACTTACCCTAACATTATTCTGTACTGTTATATTACTAATACTGAAAACAGGTGACAATAAAAGCAAAACTATAATAAGTATTAGGAAGAAAATTATAAAAAATACTTTTAATATTTTATGCGATTTCTTTTTTTCATTTTTATACATATTATCATCAGATTTATCTTTAGTACTAATAAAATTATTACTATTTTTTACATTTATATAATAATTTTTATTAGATTTACTTTTTACATTAATAGCCTCTTTATCTTTCTTCTTCCTATCTTTCTTTTTCTTATTTTTACTATTATCTTTTTTGCTATTAATGCCAATTATTATTTCTTCATTTAAATTAAATAATTCATCTGAATTTGATTGATTTTTACCTTTTTTTACTATATTAGTTACTTTTTTAGACATTGGCTCATTCCTTTTTATTACTATAATACAATATATATTGTACCACTAAATGGGAGTTTTTGACAAGATATTTAGAGAAAAAATTTCAAAAATTTGGTAACAACTCAGGAATTATTTGTCTAAAGCTTGGTATATAGCTATTTGTAAGTCAAGACCCGGATTGTGTAACCTGAGCTTGTTTTTTGACTAAAAATAGCTATATACCAAGCTTTTTTAAAGATTAGGACCTGAGTAGTTACAAAGTTTGTTAATTGATAATGGGAGTTATATTAACTCACTAAAAAATACTAGAATTAAATTTAAAATATATTACATTTTTTTCTTTACAAAAACTATACATATGCTACCAACAATTACTATTCCTAATATTGATAATACTGCTATTAGCATTTTATTATCTGAGCTATTTCCGTTTGCAGTATCTCCATTTATTTTTTCTACTTGGAGTACTGCAACTGCATCTTCTACATATATATCTGTTTGACTATCTGAAGCAGATATTTCTTTTACTTTTACTTCTGTTATAGTATTTTCTGCTATATTTTCTTTAACCTTTAATTTCAGTTTCAATACATTATGTGATGTATCTATAAACTCATTTGCCTCTAATATTATTTTTCCATTTTCGCTGTTATACATTGGTGAATTCCAAAACTGTAATAATTCTATGTCATTTTCTTCTAATTTTTCAAAAATATTTTTATCATACTCTATAGTTCCTAAAAGTACATTTATACCTTTTTCATTTTCTGTAAAACCTTCTAATTTTAATACAACTTCTACTTCTTCCCCAGCCTTTATAACTGATTTATTGCTTTCCAATTTAGCTGTAAATGTTGTTGTGGCATGTACAACAGACATTATTAATACAATTATTAACGCTATACATATACTGGCAAATTTTTTCATATTAAAAATCATCCTTTCTATCTCATTTAATGTTACAGTTCAGATAGAAAACATATAACTTTTGTAAAATAGTTACTGAACTGTAAGAATTTAGTCTAAAATATAAATAATTATAAAAATATTATTAATTTTAAAATTCTTTATTTTTGCTTCTTAAAACAAAACGTCCTTAAATACTCAAGGACGTTTGATATAAGATATTGTATTTTATTATTTTTCTAATTTTCTATATCTTACATAAGCTATTATAGCTAATACAGATATTACTAATATAGCTGGTATTGTATAATCTTCAATTCCTGTTGAAGGATTTGAAGGTGCTGGTTCTGGTGTAACTGTATTAACTGTGTTACCTGGTTTTGGTTCTGGTGTTGGATCAGTTTTAGCTTCAACTATCTTTACAGATATACTTTGATCTGCTGGATGTATATCATTAACACTATCAGAAGATTCAACATCTTTTACTGTTATTGTTGTATTTCCTATTTTAGCACCATCTTTAACTTTCAAATTAACTTTAATGGCTTCATGATCTTCTGCCATAAAAGTTGAATTATCAGTTACGCCTTCACCTGTTGCTGGATTAAATGTAACTGCTCCCCAACCATTTGAAGCTGTGAAATTTTCACCTGCTAATGTTTCAAAAACAGCTTTATCATAATCTAATACAAAGTAAAATGTATTAACTCCTGTCTTACCTGGTGTAAAATTCTTTAAAGATATTGTAAGTTGAACTTCTTCACCGGCTTTAGCTTCTTTCACAGAGCTTGCCAATCCTACATTAAATGTTGTTGAAGTTGTTACATCAGCAGCAAACACTGGTGAACACATGAATAACACTAATAATACTGTTAATACAATGCTTAAAGTTTTTTTCATTATTTTCTACACTCCTTTTTTATATAATAAATTATTTTTTATCTTTCAACTGGTACGCTTGTTGCATTACCTGTACCATTCCATACGTAGAATTTAGGATCTTGTAAACCTACTAATAAGCTTCTTAATTGTGAATGGTCTGTACCTGTTAATTTTGCATCCCATCTTATATCACACGCTCTTTTTTGATGATCAGATAATGAATCTAACATGTGAACAAAATATGCTTTAAATTGTGATAAGTCTGTTGCTGTTAATTTACCATCTGAATTAAGATCACCTATAGCAATTATTATATATTTTAATTCCCCTTCTGTTACAGTAGCACCTGTTGGAATATAGTCATCATTTCCTAAAGTTGTATTTTGTTCATTTTTTATACTTCCTGTTAAATTAGGTTTTAATACTCTAAATTCACTTACTTTCATATCAGGCAATATTCTTATATAACCACCGAATCCATTTTCTGGATCTGGATCTGTAGGATTTCCAGCTGCATCTATAATTTCAACTGTTTTAGATACTTCAGCAGGATGTATATCTTTTACTTCATCAGAGCCCTCAATTTCTTTCAAAGTTACAGTAGTATTTCCTAATTTAGCAGTAGCCTTAACTTTTAAAGTTATTTTTATAACTTCTTCTTTAGAACTTATAAATTTTCCAGCTTCTACAACAATTCTTTTTTCATCTGGATTATATGTTAAACCAGACCAATTGCCTATAGCTTCTATCGCTTTTTTACCATCAGCTGTAGTTGTTTTTATACCATTATACTGTCCGTCAGCTGTTTTATTAATTTCTATTGGTTCAAAAATATTTTCATCGTATTCAAGCGTAGCTCTTATAACATTTATACCATTTTTTCCACCATCAGATTGATTAGCAAAATCTTTAAAATCTTTTACTGAATATATAAAAGTAATCTCTCTAGTTAATGCAACACCTGTTTCTTTAGTATTATAACTGCAATAAAAATTAAACATTGGAGCAGCAAATACTGGAGTAACCATTCCTATAATTAAAATTATGATTACAAACATTATTAACATTGTTTTTTTCATTTTATAACCTCCATAAAATTTTTAGGAATTTATTATATAGTTTTTACAAATTTATAAAATAAATTCATTTATGGGTAAATTATAATATATTTTTTTATTAAATGCAAGAGATTTCGATTAATTTTTTTTGAGAATTTTTACCTTTTTTTATTTAATATATAGCCTATTTTAGCCGTATTCGTTGTCAATACTAATTTCTGTTCTCGCGTTTTTTTAATTCCTCTATTATTTGTAATTGAATTGTAATCGTTTTGTAATATCTTTGTAACAGTTTTTTAACAGAAAAATAATATTTTTTGACGTTTTTTTATAGTATAATATAATTAGATATATTTTAAGGAGAAATTTGTAATGAACATTGAGCATTTATTAAAAAAAGAAGGCATAAGTAAAATTGAGAAATTGCCAATTATAAAAACAAATCTAATTTCAAATAATATAGCAAGTAAATTATGTGAAATATTTCCCGAGCATAATTTTGACAAACAAAGTTTATTTGTTAATCTATCTAGGCTTAATATGTATATAGCAGACATACCTTATACATCTTCTATGGCAAAATACGTATCTCAAAATCAGTCTATATATTTTAATAAAAATTTAAATTTAGACGATTTAAATACTGTAGCTATACATGAATGCTTACATTATATACAAGAGAGCAATGCTAAAGCTCAAAATAATAATAGATTAGGTATAGCAATATTAGGTAAAGAAGGTATGGCATTAAATGAAGCAGCTGTGCAACTAATGGCAACAGAAGCAAATAAAGAAAAGGAAGATATTGTTACATATTATAATTTAACAATACCGACAACAAGTCCTACATACTACACATTGGAATGTACATTACTTAAACAAATTACATATTTTACAGGAACTTATCCTTTATACCATAGTACTATTTATAGTAATAATATTTTTAAAAATACTTTTATACAAAAAACTAATAAACGTATATATAAAATTATAGAAAAAAACTTTAATAAATTAGTAGAATTACAAGACATATTATCTGATCTTACAAATGAACTAAAATATTCAAATGCTAATGATACAAAAATTAAAACAATAAATACTTCTATAAATGCTAAAAAAGAAGAAATTTTTAATTTATTTTTAAAAACGCAAAATATTATAATGACAAATTGCTTCAATATGGAATTTAAAAATATAAAAACAATGGAAGATTTAAAGAATTTTAAATCGCGTGTTTATAATTACCAATTTTTAATAGCTACTAATAAAGATTATACTTTTTATAAAGATTTCTTCTATTATACTATGAATAAAATTGAACAAAAAGAAGCAGAATTAGAGAAAAATGGGTATGTTATTTTGCCTGGAGATAGAGAAACGGCCTTAGCACTTTTTGAGGAAAAGCAAAGTATATTTGCATTTATTGCTAAGTTTTTCAGTAAGTTAAAGAAAGTTTCACAACTTGAGGTTAATGTTAATAAAGAGAAAATTTAAATTTTATTCTATTTTGATATATAGATATCTTTAATTTAAACATTATAAGATAATACCTTTTTATAAATCTCTTAAAAATAATGGTTCTAAACTAAATTAAAAAATTTAGTTTAGAACCACTATTTTTAATAAATTTGATTAAATTATTCAGCTTCAGGCGCTTCTACTGGGCAAACTGAAGCACAAGTTCCACAACTGATACATTCCTCGCTATTTATTTCATACTTTGTTCCATCTTCGGCCTTATGTATACATTGCATTGGGCAAGCTGCTGCGCAAGCGCCACAAGCTATGCATTTTTCTGTTATTTTATATGCCATTTTTATCACTCCATTCTTTTTTATTAATATTCATTTTTTTCCAAATCTTCTAATTTTTCTAACATTTCTAATTCTTCTAATTTTTCCCTATCTTGTATTTCTTCTGATTCTTCATCTTTATCTGTTCCGTTTCGTATTATTTCTATATCATTTACATTGTATTTTTTATATGAAGTTTCTTCCCCCTGTCCAAGTTTTACTCTTACTCTTTCTGCTAATGTTTCTATTCCACAAACCTCACCAGTTCCGTCTACTGTTTTTACTATTGCACCCATTTTAGGCATTTTTGAATTTTTTTCTTCATATACTTCTTCTTCATATTTTAAGCAACACATTAAGCGTCCACAATTCCCTGTTATTTTAGACGGATTTAATACCATATTTTGTTCTTTTGCCATTTTTATAGATACTGTTTCAAAATTTCTTAAATATGAACAGCAACATAACTCTCTACCACAAATACCATTTCCACCTATACGCTTAACCTCGTCTCTTATTCCTATTTGTCTTAATTCTATTCTTGTTCTAAAAATAGCCGCCAAATCTCTTACTAATTCTCTAAAATCTATCCTACCTTCTGCTGTAAATGAAAATATAATTTTTGAATTATCAAACTTATATTCAACATCTACTAATTTCATTTTCAATTTATGCTCTTTTATTTTTTCTATACAAATATTAAAAGCTTTCTTTTCTTTTTCTTTATTATCTAAATAATGTTCTGTATCTATTTTGCTTGCTTTCCTTACGATTTTTCCTGTTACTTCTAACTTACTATCGTCTTTAAGTTCACGTTTTGCTATAATAACTTCACCATAATCATAGCCTTCTGTTATATCTACTATTACTTTGTCTTTTACATTTAGCTCTATATTATTAGTCTCAAAGAAACCTACTTTACACCCTTTATTAAGTCTTACACCAACAACATTTTTCATTAATGTTCTCCTTTCTATTGACATATTACCGAATCACTTTATTACCTGTAAATTTTATATTGTTTTTAATTACAAATTATATCATACATGTTCAAAAATAAGTTATCACTTATCATTTCCACATTACAATTAAAGCTACATTGTTTAATTGCCTTGTTTATTTTAGATATAACTTCTAAATATTTTAAATTATTTTTTCCTAATTTGAACATTAAAATATTGAGATACTCTAATATATCTTTTATATTATCCTTAGTTATGTCTCTTGTGCATTTTTTTACAAATTCTACTTTTCCTATACTTTTTATATCTAATATACTTTCCTGTAAGTCTAAATATATGTTTTCTTGTCCATCTATTTTCTTTGCTTTACCTATACTTCCTTGGTAAATATCTAAAAATTTTTCATTTATTGTTTCTTGATTTTTTTCAAAATACTGTTTCAATTCTTCTACTGTAAGTCCTTGAAAATTTATTTTTACACATCTTGATTTTATTGTATTTAAAAATGCTTGTTCATTACTTCCTATTAAAATTATCATTACATACAATGGTGGTTCTTCTAATACTTTTAGCAAAGCATTTTGAGCAGAATCAGTCATTTCATCTGCATCATTTATTATATATATCTTTTTGTATGATTCTACAGGTTTTTCGTACACATTATTTATAAAATTTCTTATTTGACCTACCTTTATACTACCATCTTCTGGTTCTATTATAAAGAATTCCATGTTATTGTTTCCTTTAAATTGTATGCAGGCTTTGCATTTCCCACAAGGACGCTCGCTAGAAGTACATAGCCATTTATACGCAAATTCTTTTGCAAATAAAAACTTTCCTATTCCTTCTGTCCCCAAAAACATATAAGCATGTGAAGGGTTTGTTATGTTTGCTAATATTTCCTTTGCTTTATTATTTCCTATAATATTTTCAAACATAATTATTTAACCTCTCCAAACCTATCAAAAGGCCAAAATCTTATAAGCACTTTACTTTCTATTTTTTCAATAGGAATACAACCAAAACATCTCGAATCTGTGCTATCTCCTCTGTTATCTCCCATTACAAAAACAGTTCCCTCTGGTACTGTTAAATCCAAGAAATATCCACCACCATCATTTGTTTCAGTGCCTTCTGGTAAATATGGCTCTTCATACAACTCTCCATTTATATATACATTTCCATCTTCTATTTTTATATGTTCTCCACCCACAGCTATAACTCTTTTAATATAACTTGTTTTACCAACTTCTAAAACATAATATGTAAAATTATTTATTAATCCATTAATTTCTTTATCATACACCGCTGTATAATTATTATTACTTGTTTGGTATGCAGGTATAATTATTTGAGATGGAGCCTCAAATGTTATTATATCACCTTTTTCAATTTCTTTACCTAGTTTTACATGTAATCTATTTAATATTAAACGTTCATTTGGCAATAATGTAGGTGTCATAGATGGATGCTGTACTATAGTAGGCGTACCTATAAAATATCTTACTAATAACGCTAATATAACTGCTATTACTATACAAGCAGTCCACTCTATAATTTCTCTAATAACACTTTTTTCAGATTGAACTTCTATTTCTTCATTATCTTTATTCTTTCTTATCAATTTCATCAATAATATTCCTTTCCTGTACTGTTGGTATTTTAATAACCACTTCAGTTCCTCTATCTATTATACTCTTTATGTCTATAGTACAATTATTTCTATCTAGAATTTCTTTTGCTATAGATAGACCTAAACCAGTTCCTCCAGATTCTCTACTCCTTGCTTTGTCTACTCTATAAAATCTTTCGAATATTCTATTTAAATCTTCTTCTGGTATCCCAATTCCAGTATCTATTACTTTTATATATGCATCATTATACACAAAACCAACATATACTTTTATACTACCATTTTCAGGTGTATATTTTATACTATTATTTAATATATTTATTATTACTCTTTCTATTCCAAATCTATCTGCATAAACATTAGGAACATTTGCAGTAACAAAACATTCTATATTTTGTTTTTTCTTTTTAGCCTCTAATTTTAAATTTTCATAAACATTTTTTACAACTTCTGTTAAATCAAATTCTTCCTTTTTAATAGTCTCATCAGTTTCGTATTTAGATAATGTTAACAAGTCTGAAACTAATACAGACATTCTATTTGCTTCTGAAATTATTACATTCAAAAATTTATTTTTCTCTTCTTCACTATCTCCCATACCTTGCAAAGTTTCTGCATAACCTATAATAGAAGTTATTGGTGTTTTCAATTCATGAGAAACATTAGCCACAAAATCTTTTCTCATGTTATCTAGATTTACTTGTTCTGTTATATCTTGTATAACTGCTATTACACCTTCTGGCTTTTTAAAATCATCTTTAAATGGGACAAACATCATGTTTAACACTTTATCATTTATCTTTACATTTTGGTCATATGATGTCCAGTTTTCTAAATACATTATTTTTTCTAAATTAATTTCTATATTTAATTTTTTAAAAATTTCTTCAAATGAAGTCATTTTATCTGAGATTGACAACATTTTTTTAGCAGCAGGATTCATATGCAAGACTTTACCTTTAATGTCGAAAGCAATTACACCATCTGTCATTTTTAAAAGTATAGTTTCTATTTGTCGTTTTTGAACAGCAGTCTCATCTATTTTATCAGCAATTCTCATTAAATTCGAAATTGGATGTATAATTACTTTAGAAACAAAGTAACCTACTACAATAGATATTATTGCAAAAATAAAGTTCGCATATAACACTAATAATTTTGTATCTTGAATCTGTTTTTCTATTAATTGAATAGAATCAATACTATTTGCTTCTACTGTAGTTAAAGTGAGTTGTAGTTTGCTTATAAAAAACATTCCTAATACTGTTATACATACTATACCTAAAACCATAAAAATTATAATTATTTTTATTTGAACACTTTTTAACATAAGCTACATTCCTTTATTATTGTGTGTCTGAAATGTAATACCCTATTCCTCTTTTAGTCAATAATATTTGTGGATTAGTAGTATCTAGTTCTATTTTTTCTCTTATTCTTCTTACAGTTACATCTACTGTACGAATATCACCATAATATTCGTAGCCCCATACCTTTTCCAATAATAATTCTCTAGTTACAACTTGACCTGGTTGTTTTGCTAAATACTTCAAGAAATCAAATTCCTTTATAGTTAAGTCAACTGTTTTTCCTCTAATTTTAACAGTGAATTTTTCTAAATCTAATTCTAATTGTCCTATTATTATTTTTTCATCTGTCATCTTTATTTCTGCTTTTTGAGAAGCCTCTTCTCTATCTGTATATAAGTTAAATTCATTCTTTCTTAGATTAGCTTTTACCCTTGCTATCAATTCTCTAATACTAAAAGGTTTAGTAATGTAATCATCTGCACCAAGCTCTAAGCCTACTATTTTATCAGTTTCTTCGCCTTTTGCAGATATCATTATAATTGGAACATTCATATAGTGCTTTATTTGTACACATGCAGCTGTGCCATCCTGTTTTGGTAACATTCTATCAAGCAAAATTAAATCCGGCTTTTTATCTATAGCCATTTCTACAGCACTTACACCATCATAAGCTTCTAAAGTATCATAACCTTCTTTAGTCAAATTATGAACTAATAAATTAACAATATTTTTTTCGTCATCTACAATAAGTATTGTCTTTTTATTATTTTTATTTGCTATATCCACTTATATATCCCCATTCCTTTCCAGAAATAAACTTCCTCTATTAATACTCACATGTTATTATATATCAATTTTTCAAATATTACAAGTGATTTTGAAAATTTATTAAAAATGTAGTTACTATATGTTACAGTTCAGTAACTACTATATAATGGTATGGTACATAAATCACTTGAAAATACTAGTCTAAAATTAAAAATCTCGACTTGTAAAAGAATATAGAAATTCTAAAGCTTAATTATGGCACCCTTCCGTTAACACGAACCCTTTCCATAATTAAGCACGGGAATTTGACAGTTGCATAACATCGAAATTGATATAAGCATTTAAAATGCTTAATTTTTTTGTCAAATTTTTCTT